>NZ_JBNDLE010000006.1:0-352772 GCF_050435905.1 Pseudomonas sp. 2835
GCCCAGGGCTGGGCCGGCGCCACCTGGGGCGCCATGGCCATCCCCCGGGTCGGCCAGGAACTGATCATCAGCTACCTGGACGGCGACCCCGACCAGCCCATCGCCACCGGCCGCGCCTACCGCGAAACCAACCTGCCGCCGTATCAACTGCCCAGGCACAAAACGCGCATGACCATCAAAAGCCGCAGCCACAAGGGCCAGGGCTTCAACGAGCTGCGCTTTGAGGATGAGCTGGGGCAGGAAGAGGTGTTCATCCATGCCGAGAAGGACAAGAACGTTCATATCAAGCACAACAATGGGGTGTTTGTTGGCAATGATCGCAGTGAAAAGGTCGTGCGCGATGAGCAGATCGAGATCGGCCACGACCGCAGCGAACGGGTGGGTAACGATGAGCGGGTTGAGGTAGGGCAGGATCAGTATCTGCAGGTGGGGCGTGATCGCTTTCAGGTCCTTGGTCGCGACCATCAGATCGCGATTGCCAAGGACCGCATCGAAACCATCGGCAACAACCGTCATGACAGCATCGCCGTCGACCATCGCATGGACATCGGTGGCAACGCCGAGCATGTCATCCAGGGCTTCCAGCACATCACCGCCGCGCAAGGCATAGAAGCAAGCACCACGGTTCATCAACTGCACGCCAGCCAGAGCCTGGTACTCCAGGGGCCGGGGGGCAGCATCACGCTTGACGCTAATGGCATCACCTTGCGTGGCGTTGCCATCTACCTGAAAGGTCCGACCGAGCTGACTCCTCCAGGCCAGGGGCAATCCTTCGACCTGGCCGGTACAGCCGCTACCGGTGAACCCATCTGTGTCAGTTGCTGGCTCAAGGCAGCCCGAGAAGGCAAGGCGCTGATGAAGGTGGACGCATGATTACGCGAGAGCTTATCCACGCATTGAGCAATGACCTTCATGCCGAGAGGGCACCGGGGCCACGTTATCTCTGCGCCCTGGTCGAGATGGCGACGCTGTCAGAAAAAACCAGAACCCGGCTCACAGCCTACCCGGGCAACGAACTGCTGCCCCTGCTTGTGGACCCTACCCTGGAAACCATCAAACCCCTGGGTGCCCATTTGATAGCGCCCCGGGAAGATCTGGGCAAAACCTACCGGACGCTGATCGACAGCCTTGCCAGCTACGACGATGAAACCATCGTTGCCTGGATAGTCAGCACGCTGAAACCCGCCGACCTGGTTGACCACCTGAGCCAGGCAACCTTTGTCGATGATGAGCACGGTGAGCGCTACTTGCTGCGCTACTACGACCGCCGGGTCACGCCCTTGCTGCTCATGCACGCCCCGAAGCCCTGGAGCAGGTGGCTGTTTTCTCCCATGGTCTCCTGGTGGATCAGCGGAGCCACGCCCAGCCATACCACCTGGTCCAAGATTGCTTGCCCGGGCCTGGCAAAACCACATCCAGAGGTACCTCGCCTGGTGATGACCAGCGAGCTTTTGCAAGCGCTGAACTATGACACTCGACCGCAACAGCTGTTGGACATCTTCAACCAGCAGCTGCCGTCGCTGTTCACAATCTCGTGCCAGGGCGTTCGCCGCGCGCAGATCGAATCATTGCTCAAGAAGGGCAGCAAATGCGGTCTGGTCGACCATCACGACCTGGTCGAGTTCATCGGCCGCCACCTGCGCGACAGCCCGGAAAAGCTGGAAAAAGACCCGCGATGGCATGCCGCAGTGCAACGTACCGCTGAAGGCCAAGGCCGCCTGAGCGAGCTATACAGCCGAGGAAACACCCGAGCATGAACGATACTTTCACCCTGATTGCCCAGCAAACCTACAGCACCGAAGGCAGTAGCCCCTTCGTTACCTGCAAACGCTCCGTATCGATCCTGCCGCTGCGTTACGCCGTTATCGGCGGCGCGCAATCGGCATCGTCACAACAGCACGCAGCACTTCCCAGCGTATTGAATCAATCCACATCGCCAGCCAGGCTGCACCTGGACACCGCGCGCTATGCGGTACGAACACTTCGCGATGGCTACCTGTACGTGTTTATCCTGCGCCGGGAAAAAGGCTGGATATGCGAAGGCGCCTACCAAACCTACAACAGCGGGTTGTGCAAAACGTTATGGCCCAAGCCGAACGATCTGAGCGTTGGACGGATGCCGGACTTCGGCAGTCGCGCCATACAGATTGCCGACCCTGAAGACGTTGATGAAGCCCGGCTGCTGTTCACCCCCGACCCGCTAACGCCGCGCATGCTCGCGGAAATTCCTGCACAAAGACAACTTCGGGAAACCCTGCGCAAACTGGACATACGCCGGCTTATCCAGAGTTGCAGCCACACCGAGCACATCATTGAAGCACCAGCCCTTGAAACTACTGTCGCCGACAGTGTGGCGCTGACATCTGCGTCCTTGACGGCCAGCCTGGCGCAGCAACTGTTCCCGCCACCAGGCGATCTATCGACCCTGGTTGGCGTTGCATCGTTACTCGCTCCGACAACCAGGCAGGCGCAAGGCTTCGCCGTGGTTCTCGATGACCCCATCGGCATCACCCAGGAACTCAATGCCTGGCGCAACCAGAGCGTCGCCCAGTTGCAGGCTTTCATGGACAAAACCGACAGCGAAGGCATCAGCAACCAGCGCAAACACACCATCGCCTTTGCCATCGAGAACCTCAAACTCACCCTTGCCGAGCAAGCTGAGCAGCGTTACACCCAGCACGCCAACTCCCTTGGCGTTCGTTATACCGATCGCCAATACGCCAGCGGCAACGCCCACATGGCCATGGCCTCGGCAGGCAGTTACCGCAGCTTTCGCAACCCCGCGGACCAGCAGCGTCAACAGCAACAGGAAATTGATCACGCCCGTAACGAGAGTTGGGATAAAAAATACGCCTCCTCCGTTGACCAAGCGCGTATCGATGCCTTCCTGACCGAGTTCAACATCGCCACAAGGCAGGCGGATGAAATCAAGGACAACCGCGCCGCCGACCACTTGCTCTGGCTCAACAGCACGTCCCTTGCACAGGCGTTTGCCTACTACGACCGGCATGATGTGGCCAATGGCTTGCTGTTTGAAACCCAGCTGGGTGTCGCAGTCGCAGGCATGAACAATACGGCGCTGGGTAATGCGCAACTGGAAATCTGGAGTGACATCGACAGCGTCAATCCGCACAACCTGTTCTGGCGCGGGCTGGCCCTTAACCAAGCCAGCGCAACTGAACAGATCAACCTCGTGCTCGACCGGCGCAGCGAACTGGCCACGCTGGATGACAGTCAGCTGCAGGGCTTGATCAAGGCCCTGTCCGACATCTATGACAAAGCCCACGCGCTGGTAGGCGAAGTCAACAACAATGCTTCGGCCTCATCGATCAGGCTCGGCGGCGCCGTACTGCTAATCAACACCTTCGGCACACGACTGTTGCAAAGCAAGCCGGCCACGCTGCTCGATGGCCCGGCGAACACGGCCCTGGCCCTGGTGTTCAGGGCACGGCTGGGTGAGCTCGGAGCGCAGCTGCACTTTGAACGCACCAGCGTGCCGCTCAGCACCGGGGTTAAAACCAAGATCGGCCTGGCGGCCAACAAAAGCTTCGGTGACGCCATGGCAGCGGGCTCAGCCGGCCCCATGCTGGAAGTGCGCCTGGGCAGCACCTTGGCGCTGCTCGAACTCTGGAACCTGAAGCTCAAGCTGGAAAGAACCGATAAAGACAGCCGCGAATACATTGAACTGGCTGCCGCCATGATTGCGGTATCCGCCGCGGGGCTGGAACTGGGTGCTGTCGCGGTAGGGTTTGCCGATCGTAGCCGTAACAGTGCCATTCGCCAGGCTGCGCGATTGATGGGTAGTGAGTTGAAGTTGATGGCGGGGGTGTTGGCGGCGGCATCCGGAAGCATTGGAATGGTTCTAGATATCCAGGATGTATTCACAGCAACAAGAAACAATAATTATTCTTTAGCCGCTGTCTACTCTCTACGCGCCACTGCTCAAGCTGGTGCCGCATTATTTTCTGTAGCCATCGGACTCGCAACAGCTGGGCCTTATCTAGAACGCATCATCCAGCTACATGGGCGAAATACTTTTCTAACATACACACAAAAGAAATCCGCTCAGCTAGCATTGAAAATGGCTTTCATGCTGCAATGGTGCATACGAATAAACATCATAATTTTCTCCGCCACCTTAATACTGGAACTACTTCTCCCTAACAACCTTCAACACTACTTACGCCACAGCACCTTCCGCCAAGAACGCCAGAACGGAACTTCAAATTCCGAAGCTCAAGAACTAATAAATCTAAACAAAGCAATTGAGGACACACTCTGATGTATTTTTTCGAATGGCTAATGTACGACGGACGTGCAACGACGAACTACGAAGAGTTGACCAAGGAAGCCGATCGCCAAATCGAAAGCGAAGAAAAACTACCCCCTATTCGTACAACACAAAAAATTTCGGGGCGCATCACTGACAACCTTTCCCTATACGCCCATAACAAAACCTACATTGACGCTCGCACACCAAACGATGAAAAAAGGGGGCTTATCACACTAATCGCTGGTTCAATAGGCGTTGCATTTCTCATCATGCTAGCCGGCTCCAGCTATTATATTGGAGCTGATTACCTATCGCTGTTCAAGGGCACAGACGACCAACTGGATACCTCCGATTACTTGTTTATGTGGATTATCCCGGCGATCCCATTGGTCTCGCTTTACTATTATTTCAAATACGTCTTCCCTTACCTCCGTCTTGAAGCCTTCACGGCAAGGCGCCTGATCGTCCGCTTCAACCGCATCACCCGCAAGGTCTACCTGCTCCGTCCCAAGCACCTGGGCGGTATCGTTGCGCTGGACTGGGACGCGGCCGAGGTCTGCATCGACCCGAACATGTCCGAGCTGGAAGGCACCGGCGGCTTTGTCATGTTGGGCTGGGACAAGGAAACCCGGTCCGTACGGGACGCCGACGGCAATTTGAAGGATGACTTCGAAGTCACCCTGGTGGGTAGACCTACCCGCAATGCCTCGGAGTTATTGGCGTTCTGGGAATATATCCGTCGTTATATGGAAGAAGGCCCCGAGGCCGCGCCCAAACCGACGAAGCTGATTGGCAAGTTCCCCTGGCCATGGCGTTCGTTCATGGCTGTCTGGCGCCTGGACAGCCGTTTCATAAAAACCCCTGCGCTGTGGGTGTTCGTGCTCGTTTACAGCTTGCTGTTGCCACTGATCGTGATCCACGCCTTCGGCCATTGGATTTCCCTGTTGCTGTGCTACGAGCCGAAATTTCCCCGTAGCATTGAGGAAGCCGGCGTAGAAGTTAAAGCGGAAAAGGAAATTCACTGATGTACTTTTTCGAATGGCTGATGCACGACGGTCGTGCGACGACGAATTACGAGGAGTTAACTAAGGAGGCCGGTCGACAGATCGAAGAGGGCGTAAATATTTCACCTATTCGCGTCACACAACACGTATCCAACCTCACCTCGGACAATTTTTCTCTTTACACATACAGCAACACACATGTAGATGTGCGCACTCCCAACGACGAGAAACGTGGACTGATAACTTTAATTCCAGGTGTCGGCGGCGCATTGCTACTCTGCATGTTAATGTCATCACTTTATTACATTGGAGGCTATTACATATCTGCTCTCTCAGAAGCTGACGAACAATTAAACTCACTTGACTATGCGTTCATGTGGGTAATACCAGCAATTCCTGCAATAACTCTGTATTTTTACATTAAACATGTTGCCCCTTACCTCCGACTCGAACTTTTTACCGCTCGTAGACTGATCGTCCGCTTCAACCGCATCACCCGCAAGGTCTACCTGCTCCGTCCCAAGCACCTGGGCGGTATCGTTGCGCTGGACTGGGACGCGGCCGAGGTCTGCATCGACCCGAACATGTCCGAGCTGGAAGGCACCGGCGGCTTTGTCATGTTGGGCTGGGACAAGGAAACCCGGTCCGTACGGGACGCCGACGGCAATTTGAAGGATGACTGCGAAGTCACCCTGGTGGGTAAACCTACCCGCAATGCCTCGGAGCTATTGGCGTTCTGGGAATATATCCGTCGTTATATGGAAGAAGGCCCCGAGGCCGCGCCCAAGCCGGCAAAGCTGATTGGCAAGTTCCCCTGGCCATGGCGTTCGTTCATGGCCGTCTGGCGCCTGGACAGCCGTTTTATAAAAACCCCTGCGCTATGGGTGTTCGTGCTCGTTTACAGCTTGCTGTTGCCACTGATCGTGATCCACGCCTTCGGTCATTGGATTTCCCTGTTGCTGTGCTATGAGCCGAAGTTCCCCAAGTCCATCGAAAAGGCGGGCATCGAATGATGCCTTGCAAGCGTGCACTTACAGGCTGCGTTGCCAGCCGCCCTTCCCCATCTATTACCGGTGCAGTTGGCAACCTTCCAGCGCATCATCGACGGTGCCGGCCGGGGCCTGCCGCACGCCGGCCTTTTTCTGCTGCGAACAGCACGATTACGACGGCGCCGATTTTACCTCGGGCCAGGCCTACAGCCAGACCATGGCGCTGTGCCTGAGTGGCGGGGTCAGCGAGCCCGTGACCTTCAATCTCGCCCGCCGCCTGGCGCCCAAGGTGAAGTGGCCCGAAGACCTGGACCTGGAATCGAGGACAGCGCCTTGATGCCAACGGCAGGCCCCCGTTGATAAGCGACGCGCTAACCGGGCGCGCGGTCCTGGCCGAGCAACCCAACCTCACTCAACAACTGCCGCTTGAGCCCGGCAATCAGATCGGTCTGGGTAATCACCCCTACCAGCGCTTCGCCGTCCATCACCGGCAAGCAATGCAGGCCCTGCTCGCTGAGCAACGGAATCAACGCCACCGCCGGCTCGTCGCTGCGCACGGTGATCACCGGCCGGCTCATGATCTGTTCCAGCATCACCTTGGGCCGGCGCCCAAGTAGTGCGCGCCAGCTGAACCGCCCCTGGGCCATGGCCGGGCCAACCAGGTCGGTGAGGCTGACTATCCCCACCAGGCGCCGGGCGTCATCGAGCACCGGCAAGGTGTGCAGATGGTGGCTCGACAGCAACTGCCAGGCCTGTTGCAAGGTGGTTTGCGGGGTCGCCAGTTGCACGTCCCGGGACATCACCGAGGCGGCGGTAATGCCGCCCAGGCTGCGTTTGAGCGCGTGCTGCTCGGTAGCCATGATGATGCGCTCGAGCTCATCGCGGGTGACGTCGACGAACTCGCCGAGCTCTTCCAGCGCCTGGTCGAGGTCTTCGCCGCTGACGCCGACCCGCTCCCCCGGCAGCACGTCGGCAGTGTGGTGCAGGTCTTTGCGCGGTGCGGCGATCTTCGGGTAGCGAACGCCAGTCAGGCGGTTATAGATCACCGCCACGGCCACCAGCACCAGGGCATTGAGCATGATTGGTTCGAACACCTGGTCGCCCATCGCCGCCAGCGACGAATCGGCCAGCACCACGCTTACCGCCACGCCGCCGCCCGGCGGGTGCAGGCAGCGCAGCAGGCACATGAGCAAAATCGCCACGCCCAGGGCCAACGCCGCGACCCACAAGGCCGAGCCAAAGCAGTGATGCAGCACCAGGCCCACCGCGGTGGCGCTGGCATAGCTGCCAATAAACGGCCAGGGCTGCGCCAGCGCCCCGGAGTGCACGGCAAACAGCAGCACCGCCGAGGCCGCCAGTGGCCCGAGCAGGTGCAGCGCCACTGTCGGGCCAAAGGCCAGGCTGCAGGCCAGGCCTGCGAGAAACAGGCCGAGCAGCGCGCCGACGCCTGCGCGTAGCCATTCTTTCGGGGGGATATTCAAAGGGGCCGGCAGCAGCCGGCTGAACCCGTTGTTCAGAGCGCGGGGAGACATGGGTAGATCGGGCACCTGGGCAGTAAAAAAAGCCCGGCCAAAAGGGCTGGGCTGAGTATTGCGAGGGGCAATACCAATGGGCTCCGTCCGTGGAGATGGAATTTTTGGGTGTTGCGTGGGCGGGGATTTTGCCGGGGTTGGGCTGGGGGGTGGTAATTCAAAAAACTGAGGGGTGAGTGCAGTTTTTTTGAGGGATGGCACGAGTCGGCGGCAAGGCCGCCGACTTCGCCAGGCAATCAATGCATGAACAGAGCGATCAGGATGATCACCGGAATGGGTACACCCAGCATGAACAACAGTAGTGAACGCATGGTAGTTCTCCTCGGTTCAACGGACTTGGGCACTGACGTAGTCATCGACCAGCACCACGGCATCGCGACGACGGCCACCGTAAGTGGCGGCGAGGCTGGCGAAGAACGCCCCGCACAGCAACGCAATGAACATCCACAATGCCGATACCGCAGCCGCCTTGCTGGCGGCATCAGCCGCTTCACGGGCAGCCTTTTTGGCATCGTCCATTGCCTGGCGGGCCTGGGCGAAGACCTGGTCGACACGCTGCTCGGCCTGGGCCGGCGCAAGGTTGGTACGCTGGCTGACCAGTTGCGCCAGGTACTGCCGGTCTTCAGCACTCAGTTGCCCGCCATTGCTCAATGAGCGCGCCATGATGCGGGTCACCGCCACCTGGGCGGCATCTTCGTTGACCGCGACCGTGCCATCGCCACGAAACAGGGTATCGACGAAATAACCATAGGGGTCGCTGTCCTGGGAACCGCTGGCAGCCGCCGCTGCCGCAGTAACGCCACCTGCAGCACCCGCGGCGACCTGAGCCCCCGCCTGCACGCCGCCAGCGACGATACTGCTGACCGAACCGACCACCAGCGTAGCCGTTACCAGCGTGGCAACGGCCCAGGCCAGAAAGCCGTGGGCGGTATCGCGAAAGTACACCTCATCACCATGCACACTCGCCCACTTGACCCGTAGACGCCCCGCCAGGTAACCACCCAGGCCGGAGGCGATAATCTGCGTCAGCGCCAGCCAGACAATCGTCGAAATGCCCAGGCCCTTGGCGCTCATGCCGTCGCCAACCCAAGGCGAAACAGCTGAGAAGCCCAGCCCGATACCGAGCAAAACCAATATCAACGACAACGCCGCGGCGCCCGCCGCACCGGCGAAAATAGCCGCCCATGACACGCCGGAGCGGCTTTGCGCTTCGACGATGGAGGTGGAATGGGTTTCTGATGTTGTAATCATTGTTGTAGAGCTCCCGTGAGGAACATCGAATGTTCACTACAACGGGTGCACGCCCTGTGCCAAACCGGTTGAATGGGCAATGGCCATAGATTCAATAGGTTGCAGCACCTCGCGAACATCTCCATCATGCAAAGTGCATGATCGGGCCATCGGCAGCGGGTGTTCTGCACACCAGGACAACCGCCAGGGGCCGGTCCCGACCGCACACTTACCACTCAGAGCCAGCGATGATAGATGAAGCGTTGATAATCGATTTGTTTGAAGCCGCTGACACCTTGGTCAATGGCGACAACAGGGCAATGCAGCGCTTGCTTGCACCGATCAAAAACCACGAGTCCTATAACGGTATTCCCGTTCTGTTCTATGTGGCTGAAAACATACAGGCGCTGGAATTTCTTGCGGCCAAAGGCGTTGATTTTTTGCAAAACAATAGCCTTGGCGGCAATAACCTGCTGCACCGGGTGGCATTGGAAAGTGATGACTCCGTGTTCGAATGGGTACTGGCCTGGTACAGCCGCAACAACCGTGTCGATGCAGCAAATGAGGATGGGTTAACCGTGCTCTCGACGCTGCTCAAGTTCGGGCGGGCGGACCGCGCCAAGCGCTTGATCGAGTGTGGTGCAAGCCTTTCATCGGTCGCCAACAACGGCCTCACCCCGGCCCGGCAAACGGTCGTTTGCCTTGAGCAAGAGCACGATGCGCTTGAGGGTCTGGCGCTACTCCTGTCCCATGGTTTGACCCTCAGCACTGCAGAGTTGGCGTATTTGGCTCACATGGCGCGCGCAATCGATCGGCACCGGCTTGCCCAGTGGATTGAAGACGATTTGATTCCTTCTGCGCCAGCTAATTAGTGCCTGAAAGGCTGCAAGATCCCTACCGGTACGCTTTCACTGCCCCGACAAAACCTGCACAATCGCCGGCTTTTTTCCGACAAGGCAGTCCCTCATGCAACGGATCGTAATTCTGGGCAACGCCGGCAGCGGCAAGTCCACCCTCGCCCGTGCCCTGGGCAAACAGCTGGGCTTGCCCGTGGTGCATCTGGACAGGTTGTTCTGGGAGCCCGGCTGGGTCGAGCCGGATGCCGAGCAGTTCCGCTCGCGCGTGCGCGAGGCAGTGTCGCAAGACACCTGGGTGTGTGAAGGCAACTACGCGCGGCGCACCTTCGACCTGCGCCTGCCGCAGGCGGACCTGGTGATCTGGCTGGATACGCCGCGCCTGACCTGCTTGATGCGGGTGATCAAGCGCAGCGTGCTGAACCGCCCACGCCCTGACCTCGCCGATGGCTGCAGCGAGAAGCTGGACCGGGCGTTTCTGACCTTCCTGAAATTCGTCTGGACCTTTGATCGCGGCTATCGCCCGGGAATCGAAGGGGTGCGCGAAGCCACCGGGCCGCAGGTGCCGGTGGTGCATTTGTGCGGTAGCCGGCAAATTGCGGCGTTTGTCGAAGGCTTCAACCACGTTCCAGCCTGATCTCCTATGCTCATGGTTCGCCCACACCACAGAGGAGTAGCGAGCATGGCATTCGTGACCACTAACGATGGCGTTGAGATCTTCTACAAAGACTGGGGCCCACGTGACGCCGAGGTGATTTTCTTTCACCACGGCTGGCCGCTCTGCAGCGACGACTGGGATACGCAGATGTTGTTCTTCCTGGCCCAGGGGTATCGGGTCGTCGCCCATGACCGCCGCGGCCATGGGCGCTCGAGCCAGGTCTGGGATGGCCACGACATGGACCATTACGCCGATGACGTGGCGGCGCTGGTCAAACACCTGGGTGTTCAAAAGGCCGTGCATGTCGGGCATTCGACCGGCGGTGGCGAAGTCATCCATTACATCGCCCGCCATGGCCAGGAGCGGGTGGCCAAGGCCGCCCTTCTCGCCGCGGTTCCGCCGCTGATGGTACAGACCGCCAGCAACCCCGGCGGCCTGCCAAAATCAGTATTCGACGACCTGCAGGCGCAACTGGCGGCCAACCGTGCACAGTTCTACCACGACATCCCTTCCGGGCCGTTCTACGGTTACAACCGCCCGGGCGCTACGCCGTCGCAAGGGGTGATCCTCAACTGGTGGCGCCAGGGCATGATGGGCAGCGCCAAGGCCCACTACGACGGTATCGTCGCCTTCTCGCAGACCGATTTCACCGAGGACCTGAAGAAGGTCACGGTACCGGTGCTGGTGATGCACGGTGATGATGACCAGATCGTGCCCTACGACAACTCCGGACCGCTGTCGGCCAAACTGCTCGGCAACGGCACGCTGAAAACCTACAAGGGGTTCCCACACGGGATGCCTACCACTCATGCCGACATCATCAATGCCGACCTGTTGGCCTTTATCCGCAGTTGATCGCGGCTCAATGCAGATCTATCAGCTCTGGCAGAAGCGTATCCGGTTGCCAAACGGGTCATAGACTTCCAGTACCTTGCCCCAGCCCTGCTCGACGATGTCCGGGCGTCCATAGCCATAACGCTTGGCCTGCAGTTCGTCGCGCAGTTGCTCGATGTTGTGCGTGGGCACGAAGATCGTCGCCCCCGGGCTGGCATCGCCATGATGTTCGGACAGGTGCAGTTGCAGGCCGTCACGGCTGATGCCCAGATACAGCGGCAGGTCAGCTTCGAAACGGTGCTCGAACTCGACGCTGAAACCGAGGAAATCCAGGTAGAACTCGCGGGCCTTGGCCTCGTCGAAACTACGCAGGATGGGAATGGGCTTGTCGAAGCGGACCGCCGTCGGCTTGGCTTGCTCGGTTGAAATCATCGTTTTTCTCCTGAAGCCGAGGCCGTGTGGGCGCGAGCGGCTGGCAGCATAAGCCTGGGGGCGATAGTACACAGATGATCGAAGCGCTGTCGATTTCGCCGGCGCCGGTTCGACTAGTGTCAGGCAGTTCCGCCTGCAGCCCCATCAGGAGCCACTCATGCGTAGACTCATCGTTGCCGCCTTCACCAGCCTCGACGGCGTAATCCAGGCCCCGGGCAAGCGCCTGTTCGATGACCAGGCGCAAGCGGCGTCCTTTACCTTGGCCGAATCGAACAGCACGCCAGGTGGAGTGCTGATCGCCCGTTATGTGCTTGATGGGGAGGTGCGCACCGGCTCATTTGCCTAGACTGCAGCTGTGCATGCTGGCCTTGCCAGCGCCGGTAATGTTGAATGGAGAGCGCCATGCCTGCCCCCGAAAACGAGCTGTTGCAAAGCTGGCAAGACAACGCCCAGGCGTGGATTGAAGCCGTTCGTAGCGGCGCCATCGAAAGCCGCCAGCAAGTCACCGACCAGGCGATTCTGCTGGCGGTGCTCGGCCGCCAGCCCGAACGCGTGCTCGACCTGGGCTGTGGCGAAGGCTGGCTGTTGCGCGCACTGGCCGAGCGCGGCATCGACGCCGTAGGGGTGGACGGCGACCCGACCCTGGTCGAAGCGGCGCGGGCAGCGGGCACGGCCCAGGTGTATCTGGCCAGCTATGAAGCGCTGGCAGACGCACAGGTTGATATCGGTCGCGACTACTCGCTGATCTGCGCCAACTTCGCCCTGCTGCACCAGGACATCATCCCCCTGCTCGGCGCCATGAACGCCCTGCTCGCCGCTGGTGGCGCCCTGGTGATCCAGACCCTGCATCCGTGGACGGCCGCGGCGGGCAACTATCAGGACGGTTGGCGGCAAGAAACCTTTTCCGGCTTTGCCGGCCAGTGGCAGCCCATGCCCTGGTACCTGCGCACTTTGTCCAGCTGGGTTAATGCCCTGGACATGGCAGGGTTCAGGCTGGCCACCCTGCAAGAGCCACAGCATCCGCAAAGCCCGCTGCCGCAATCACTGCTGTTGATAGCCGAGCCTAAAGATTGAAGCGCATCCCACCCACCTGACAAGGAACCACACACCATGAGCGAAGAGACAAAAGTAAAAGGGCCAGCGTCGTACTTCCCCTCCATCGAGAAGAAATACGGCCAGCCCGTCAGCCACTGGCTAAAGCTGATCGGCACCGTCAGCGGCAAGAAGCACATGGAGATCGTCAACTGGCTCAAGGCCGAGCATGGCTTGGGCCATGGCCATGCCAATGCCTTGGTGGCGTATTTTTTGGCGAGCGGCAAAAACAGCTGAGGATACAACCCGCCCCATGCTGGTCATCGAACAGTTGCACAAGTCGTTCAGCACTGCCCAAGGCCTGCTGCCGGTATTGCAAGGCGTCGACTTGCGCCTGGCCCAGGGCAGCAGCCTGGCATTGATGGGTGAGTCCGGCAGCGGCAAAAGCACCTTGCTGCACCTGGTCGCCGGTCTCGATCGCGCCGATAGTGGGCGCATCCTGATCGATGGCCAGGCGCTGGACGCCCGTTCGGAATCAGCCCTGGCCCGCTGGCGCCGGGAAGGCATCGGCCTGGTGTTCCAGCAGTACAACCTGATCAGTAGCCTTGATGTGGCAGCCAATCTTGCCTTTCAGGCCAGGCTGGCGGCGCGCCTTGACCGCCAGTGGCTGGACTACCTGGCTACCCGCCTGGGTCTGGCCAGCCTGTTGCAGCGCTACCCGGAGCAACTCTCCGGTGGCCAGCAGCAGCGGGTCGCCATCGGCCGGGCGCTGGCCGCCCGCCCGGCGCTGGTGCTGGCTGATGAGCCCACCGGCAGCCTCGACGAGCGTAGCAGCGATGAGGTGCTCGCGTTGATGCTGCAACTGGTCGCCGAGGCGGGCAGCAGCCTGTTGATGGTGACCCACAGCCCGCGGCTGGCGGCGCGCCTTGAGCAATGCTGCATCCTGCACGCCGGGCGTGTGCAGGTCGAGGCGCGTTGATGAGCCCGCTGCTGATTGCCCTGCAGGCACTGCTGAGCCACTGGCGGCGCCATCGCTTGCAGTTTTTCAGCATCTTTACCGGCTTGTGGCTGGCCACTGCGCTATGGACCGGGGTACAGGCGCTCAACAGCCAGGCGCGGGCCGACTACGCCCGCGCCAGCGCGGTGCTGACCGGGCCCTCGCAGGCGCAGTTGATAGCCCGCAACGGTGAGCGCTTCGAGCAGGCGCTGTACCTGCAACTGCGCAGGCTCGGCTGGCAGGTGTCGCCGCTGCTGGAAGGTCGCTTGCGCTTTGCCGGGGAGCAACCGCTGACGGTACGTCTGATCGGTATCGAGCCGCTGAGCCTGCCAACAGCAATGACTGTCGCCGGCACGCCGCTGCAAGGCGTCGATGTGCAGGCATTCATTGGCACGCCCGGGCAAGCCTGGATCGGCCCCGATACCCTGCGGCAACTGCCTCTGAATGCCAGCGGGCAAGCCACCAGCAGCGACGGCCAGGTACTGCCGCCGTTTGTTGTTCAGCCGCAGCTGGCACCAGGGGTGATTGTGGTGGATATCGGCCATGCGCAAGCCTTGCTGCAAGCGCCCGGCCAGCTGTCGCGACTGCTTTTGAATGATGACGCCAGGCCCTTGCCCGCAGATATCGCCGCGCGCCTGACCCTGCAAGCGCCCAGCGACGATGGCGACCTGCAGCGCCTGACCGCCAGCTTTCACCTCAACCTCACCGCGCTGGGCCTGCTGGCCTTCGTCGTCGGGCTGTTCATCGCCCACGCCGCCATCGGCCTGGCCCTGGAACAGCGCCGCGGGCTGATTCGCAACCTGCGTGCCTGTGGCATCAGCTTGCCCACCCTGTTGACTGGCTTGGCCCTGGAACTGGGGGTTTTCGCCGTGCTCGGCGGCCTGGCCGGGGTGGCCAGCGGCTATGGCCTGGCCGCCCTGCTGCTGCCCGATGTCGCCGCCAGCCTGCGTGGCCTGTATGGCGCCCAGGTTGCCGGGCAACTGAGCCTGCCGGCCGGGTGGTGGCTGGCGGGCATCGCCGTGAGCGTGCTCGGTGCCTTGCTCGCCGGAGCCAGCAGCGTGTTGCGCGCCGCCCGTTTGCCGCTGCTGGCCCTGGCCCAGCCGCAGGCCTGGCGCATGGCCCAGGGGCCGTGGCTGCGCCGCCAGGCACTGGTCGCTGCGGTGTTGTTGCTGGTGGCGCTGGGCTGCTGGCAGTGGGGCAACAGCCTGACCAGCGCCTTTATCCTGCTGGCGACGTTGTTGTTGGCGGCAGCATTGCTGCTCCCCGCCCTGCTCGACGCCGCGCTGGCCTGGCTGGCGCCGCTGTGTCGCGGGCCGCTGGCGCAGTGGTTTGTCGCCGACAGCCGCCAGCAGCTCCCGGCACTGAGCCTGGCGTTGATGGCGCTGCTATTGGCATTGGCCGCAAGCGTCGGCGTGGGCAGCATGACCGAGGGCTTTCGCAAAACCTTCAGCGGCTGGCTCGATCAGCGCCTTTCGGCCGACCTGTACCTCACGCCGCACGACACCGCCCAGGCCGTGCAGATCAGCGAGTGGCTCGCCCAACAGCCGTCAATCACTGCCCTGCTGCCCAGCTGGCGTGCAGAAATACGCGTGCAGCAGTGGCCGGTGCAAGTCCAGGGCATCACCGATCACCCTGCCTACCCCGCGCGCTGGCCTTTACTGGAACAAAGCCCGCAGGCCTGGGCGCAACTGGCCAGCGGTCGCGCGGCCATGCTCAGTGAGCAACTGGCCCGGCGCCTGGGCCTGCAGCTGGGCGACCCGCTGCAGGTAGCCAATCAAACCCTGACCGTTGTCGGCATCTATGCCGACTATGGCAACCCCAAGGGCCACCTGCTGGTCAACGCCGGCTGGCTGCGCGCACACGTGCCGCAGGCGACGCTGAGCAACATCAGCCTGAACCTTGCCGCCGAGCGTATTGCCGCGCTCAAGGCGCAACTGCAGCAGCGCTTCGCCCTGGACGACAACCGTGTGGTCGAGCAAGCCACCTTGAAGCGCTGGTCTACGGAGATTTTCAACCGCACCTTTGCCGCCACTACGGCGCTCAACAGCCTGACCCTGGGCGTGGCGGGCGTCGCCCTGTTCATCAGCCTGCTGACCTTGAGCCAGAACCGCCTGGGGCAGCTGGCACCGCTCTGGGCCCTGGGCGTGCGGCGCATACAACTTGCCTGGTTGTCGCTGGGGCAAACCCTGCTGCTGAGCAGCCTGACCGTGCTGCTGGCGATCCCCTTGGGGCTGTTGCTGGCCTGGTGCCTGGTGGCGGTGGTGAATGTCCAGGCGTTCGGCTGGCGCCTGCCGCTGCATGTGTTTGCCGCGCAACTGCTACAGCTGGCAATGCTCGGCTTGCTCACCAGCCTGCTGGCCAGCGCTTGGCCGTTATGGCAACTGGCGCGGCGCCAGCCCTGCGAACTGTTGAGGCAATTTGCCGATGAAGCCTGACCTCTGCCTGTGGCTCGGCCTGTTGCTGCTGAGCGGTTGTGACCAGCCTGCGCCCGCGCCGAAAAGCTTTGCTGGCTTGGGTCAGGACGCCGCGGCCTTCAACCAGGTAACGCGCAATCATCCGTTAGTGTTCCCCCTCGACCACGCTGCCCACACCGGCTTTCGCATCGAGTGGTGGTACGTCACCACCAACCTCACCGACGGCCAGGGCCGCGACTGGGGCGCGCAGTGGACGCTGTTCCGCTCGGCCCTGCGCCCTGGCACCGAAACCACCGGCTGGAACAGCCCCAACCTGTGGATGGGCCATGCCGCGCTCACCGGCCCCGGCGGGCATCAATACGCCGAAACCCTGGCACGCGGCGGCATCGGCCAGGCGGGTGTTACCACCCAGCCGTTTCACGCCTGGATCAACGATTGGTCGCTACAAGGCAGCGACGACCTCGGGCGCCTGCAAATGAGCGCCAACGGCACGGGTTTCAGCTATTCCCTGAAGCTGGTCAGCAACGGCCCGCTGGTGCTGCACGGTGCCCGGGGCTACAGCGAAAAATCCGGCAAGGGCCAGGCCTCGTACTATTACAGCCAGCCGTTCTACCAAGTCAGTGGCGAAGTCGAACGCAACGGCCAGCGCGTGGCCGTGAGTGGCAACGCCTGGCTCGACCGCGAATGGAGCAGCCAGCCCCTGGCGGCTGGGCAGTCGGGTTGGGACTGGTTCTCCCTGCACCTGGACAGCGGCGCCAAACTGATGCTGTTTCGCGTGCGCGAAACCCAGGGCGCGCCCTACCACGCTGGCACCTGGATAAGCGCCGAGGGTAACGCCCAGGCATTGCAGGGTGCGCAGATCCAGCTGCAGGAACTGGCCTGGAGCAAGCAGGACAACGGCCACAAGGTACCGACACGCTGGCGTGTGCAGGTGCCGGCGCATGACGTGGATGTACAGGTCGATGCACTGGAGCCCAAAGCGTGGATGTCGACGCGCTTTCCCTACTGGGAAGGGCCGGTGCGCTTCAATGGCAGTGTGAGCGGCAAGGGCTATCTGGAGATGACCGGATACTGATGCTGCAGGAGCGGGCTCGCGCCAATCCTGTGGGAGCGGGCTTGACCCGCGATTGAGCGCGAAGCGGTCGCAGTCCGGTCAGCACCTGATGTGCTGGCTGTAACGGCCTCATCGCTGGCAAAGCCAGCTCCCACAGAGATCCTGCAAGCATCCACTTCTGTGGGAGCCGGACTTGCCGGCGATCGAGCGCGTAGCGGTCGTAATTCGGCCACCACCTGAAGTGCTGGCTGTACCGGTCTCATCGTACACCCGCCAATCCGAATCCGCTTTCACTGTAGGATCTTTCCGATTACGTCCAGCGGTGCGCTAGATCGCGAGCGGCGGTGCTAGGTTCCGGCCTTCATTGCCCAAGGAACCTGCGCATGACAAGGATGCCACCCTCAACACCTTCCCCAGCTCACTCGATATTGTCTTCCTCAGAGTCACTGCAGCCCAGCGTCTACGTCGTACCGCGCAGCGTGACGGGCAGTCAGGTAGTGGCTTTGGGAAGCATGATTGGCAACACATCTGGTGATCTTGCTGGAGAACTATTCTACAACTGGACAGGCTTATGAGTATTGACCCTCGTTCCTGGCCTCTGGGATTACAGATGGTGCTGATCCTTGGCCCGTGGAGCAGCAGATTCGCGTTTGGGGGACATCAAGCCTAGTGGCGCGTTGGGTGCTAGTCGGAGTGATCAGTGGCTTACTGGCCTACCCACAAAAACATATACGCCAAGGCCAGCTCGACGCAGTGCAAGTGCGCAACTTCCCCCGGCGGCTCCGACGTCGCTTGCTTGTTTCCGGCAGACTGATCTTTATTGGGTTCGCGTTAATGATCATGAGTCTCGGGTTGTACAAATTCTGCGAACCCTAGCCCGTGAGAGCCACGAACACACAACAGGAGACGCACCATGGACCACTTCACCGGCGGTTGCCTGTGCGGCAACGTGCGATTTGCAGCCTCGGGACGCCCCTACCGGGTCGGCCTGTGTCACTGCCTGGACTGTCGCAAGCATCACGGCGCGCTGTTTCACGCCTCGGCGATTTTCCCCGCAGAGGCAGTCAGCATCGAAGGCGAAACCCGTGACTACGCCGGGCGCTATTTTTGCCCACGTTGCGGCTCGTCGGTGTTCGCCCGCTCAGGCGATGAAGTCGAGATCAACCTCGGCGCGCTGGATGCGCCCAACCTGCTCACGCCCACCTACGAAAGCTGGACCACTCGCCGCGAATCCTGGCTGCCACCCTTCCCGCTCGTCCACCACTACGAAAAAGATCGCGATCCGTCGGGGCGCTTCGAGGACTAGGCCCCCAGCTGTCGCTGCATCTCCTGCGACATCTGGCGGGACCCCTCGCGCAACGGCTCCGGGGCGCCGACCGGCTGAAAGCCATGGGCCTGGTACAAACGCATCGCCGGGCTGTCGGCGAGGGTCACGCCCAGGCCCACCCGGCGCACGGCAACGCTCGCGCAGATCGCGGTAGCTGGGCCATTCATGGGCTAAAACGGGGCGGACGGCGATCACAAGGCTTCCTTGGCTGATTGATCCTCAACAGGCTGCCAGACTACCACCAAGATGCGATCATGCCGCCCTTCATCGACACCGCAGGATCGACCCACGATGTTTTCAGCAAGATGGACCTGGCTGGCCCTTGGCCTGTTACCCGCCCTGACCCAGGCCGCAACACCGGAACCGGTGCCACTGACCCGGGTGTTCCAGGACTGGCGCCTGGCCTGCGACAACACCCGCCGCTGCACCGCGGTGTCGGGCAGCACCGACAACCCCGGGATGGGCCTGTACATCGTCCGCGAAGCCGGCGCCAAGGGCAGCACCCGGGTCAGTGTGATCGGCTACGACGACGTCGGCCTGCGCTACGAATTTCACCTCGATGGCCGCCCCACCGAGCCCTGGCAGTACGGCTCGCACGACCGTGAGTACTATTACCTCGAGGGCGACGCCGCCGTTGAAAAACTGCGCGAGCTGCGCAACAGCGACACCTTGAGTTCCAACAGCAACTTTGGCGAGCGCCGGGTATCGCTGCAAGGCTTGAGCGCCGCCCTGTTGCTGATGGACTCGGTGCAAGGGCGCATCGGCCACCCCAGCGCCTTCGTGCACCCGGGCTACCAGGCGGACAGCCGCGTACCGCCGGCCCCGGCGATTCCCAGACTGCCACGCTTTACCCTGGCACCAGCCTTGAGCGAAGCCGAGCAGCAGGCCATCGGCGACTACCTGATTGCCCTGACCAAGGAAGAACTGAGCGCCGCGCCCCATCAAAACTGGCAGGCCCAGGCCGAGGTCTACCCCCTGGACCCGGCCCACGCCCTGGTGCGCCTGCGTTACGGCTGCGCCGAGGACGGCTGCAACCACAGCCTCTATCGTGTCTCGCGCACGGCGCCGTACCAGGCGACACCGCTAGCGCTCAAGGCGGCGCCCGAGGCTCAGTTTGCGCCTGACCTGTATGGGCAGATCAGCTTCAACCCGGTCAGCGGCCAGTTGAAGATTTTCCGCGAGATGGGCAAGGACTGCGGCGACAGCTCGACCTGGCAATACGACGGTGCGGCCATGCAGCTCAAGGACCGGCGGACCATGTGGCGCTGCGACAGCATCAACGAGGAGTACTGGCCGGTGACCTGGCGCGCCAAGGGCTGACTCAGGCGCCCAGATCATCCCAGTACGGCGGCGTGCCGATGGCGTCGAGAAAGTAGTCCCATACCCGCCGTACCTTCTGCGAGCGCAGGCGGTTTTCCGCTGACAGCAGGTGGATCTGGCTGGGCGTCGCCTCCACGGCGCCTTGCCAGTCGGGCAGCAGTTGCACCAGGGCCTTGCTGGTAAAGCTGTGCTTGCTGAACAGCCAGGACGGGAAGAACACAATGCCGCGCCCGGCCAGGGCCGCTTCCACCAGCACCTGGGCATTGTTGCTGCGCAGCGGCCCGTGCACATCGACCACCTCGACGCTATCGCTGCCCGGCGCACGCAAGTGCCAGCGCTGCGCCCCGCCGGTGCCTTTGTAGACCAGGCAACTGTGCTGGCGCAGGTCCTGCGCGGACGTCGGCTGGCCATGTTTGTCGAGGTAGTCGGGGCTGGCGCACAGTACATAACGCTGGGTGCAGATCTGCCGGCCGATCAGCCCCGAATCCTGTAGATGGCCGACGCGAAAGGTGATATCGGCGCCCTCCTGCACCGGGTCGATATAGGCATCGGTGGCGGTCAGTTCCACGGTCAGCTCCGGGTATTGCTCATGCAAGCCATTGAGCAGGCGCACGATGTGCAGATGCGCAAAGGCTACCGGCGCGTTGATCCGCACCAGGCCGCGAATGTCGCCGGGCTTGCCGCTGATCGACTCGTCGGCGGCATCCAGCAGCTCCAGCACTTCGCGAATCTGCAGGTAATAGCGCTCGCCGGCTTCGGTCAGTTTTACCGCGCGGGTGTTGCGGTACAGCAACTGCTGCCCGACCTCTCGCTCCAGCGCGGCGATAAAGCGCGACACCGACGAGGCCGGCACCTGAAAGTGCCGGGCAGTGGCAGAGAAACTGCCGGTCACCGCGACCATGGCGAAAAAGCGGTGGGCCTTGAGGTGCATGGGGCGGCTCCCTATAAAGCGCAAATCCGCCCAGTATAGGCGTGCGTATTGCTATTACAGCAATAGTGTTTTGCCATAGGCCTTGATTGTGGCTGATTTCGCAAGACTCTAGGATGACGTCATTCCATTGCCAGGCCCCACTCATGAATGACCTGTTTGCCCCCTACGACCTCGGCCCACTGCAGCTGAGCAACCGTTTTGTCATGGCGCCGATGACCCGTTCGCGCGCCCCAGAAGACATCGCCACCGCGCAAATCGCCCTGCATTACACCCAGCGCGGCACCGCTGGCCTGATCGTTTCCGAAGGCACGCCGATCTCCCGCGAAGGCCAGGGCTATCTGTTCAACCCGGGTATTTTCAGCGAGCAGCAGATCCACGGCTGGAAGCTGGTGACCGACTCGGTGCACAGCGTTGGCGGCAAGATCTTCGCCCAGCTGTGGCATGTCGGCCGCGTCTCGCACACCTCGATCCAGCGCAATGGCCAGGCCCCGGTCAGCGCTACCAGCAAGGTCGCCCAAGGCGCGATTGCCTTCGGCTACACCGACAGCGGCGAGCCGGGTTTTGTCCCGACCTCGACGCCGCGCCCGTTGACCACCGAGGAAGTTACCCGGGTGGTCGAAGACTTCGCCCAGGCCGCTGCCAATGCCATTGCCGCAGGCTTTGACGGCGTGGAAATCCACGGCGCCAACGGTTACCTGATCGAGCAGTTCCTCAACCCGCTGGTCAACGACCGCAGCGACCGTTACGCCGCCGACACCCTGGAAAACCGCCTGCGCTTTGTCTTTGAAGTGGTCGATGCGGTGGTCGCGCGCATCGGCGCCGGCAAGGTCGGCATCCGCGTCTCGCCTTACGGCCAGCTGTTCGACATGCCGATCTACCCGCAGATCGACGAAACCTACTCGGCCCTCTGCGCCGGCATGGGCGCGCGCGGTATCGCCTATGTGCATGTGATGGACCAGACCCACTTCTTCCTCGCCAGCGAAGGCGCCGTGGCCCAGGAACAAGCCCTGCGCGAGCTGCTGGCCCATTGCAAGGCGCAACTGTGTGAAACGGCGCTGATCCTGGCCGGGGACATGACCCTGGAGCGCGCCCAGGACCTGGTCGATGCCGGCCTGATCGACCTGGCGGGCTTTGGCCAGCCGTTCATCGCCAACCCCGACCTGGTCGCGCGGCTGAAAAACGGCTGGCCGTTGACCACCCCGGACCGCGACACCTACTACGGCGGCGGCGCCAAGGGCTATCTGGACTACGCCCCGTACGCCCCGGCCTGAAGCGCGAGCAGGCCGGCGCTAGCCAGGCGTGGCATTATTTGCGCACACCGCTGTCCCCTTTTGTTCGCTCGCTTGTCATCAAGGGCATGTGAACCCAAAAGAGAGCGCAACAATGCCCGCACTGACACGCCACCGAACGCGCCTGGCGTCTTCGTTTTCGTCCCCTACCCTGTGCCTGGTGCTGGGCCTGGCGTCGTTGGCGCCACCCGCGGTGCTGGCCGACGGTGCCAGCCGCAGCTACCAGATACCGGCTGGCGAACTGGGCACCGCGCTGACCCGCTTTACCGCCCAGGCCGGGGTCAGCCTGTCGGTTGACCCGGGCCTGGTCAATGGCCGGCGCAGTGCCGGTTTGAGCGGCAGTTTCAGCGTCGATGAAGGCTTTGCCCGGTTGCTGCAGGGCTCTGGCCTGCAACTGCAACCGGTGGCCGCGGGTGCCTACACCCTGGTGCCAGCACCACAAAGCGGTGAAGCGCTGGAAATCGCCCCCACCAGCATCCTCGGCGCCCACAGCGGCGGCGATGACGACGGCCAGCGCTACGCCGGCGGCCAGGTCGCGCGCCGTGGCTCGCAAGGCCTGCTGGGCTCGCGGGACTTCATGGAAACGCCGTTCAGCATGACCACCTACACCAGCGAGGCGATCAAGGGCCAGCAGGCGCGCACCCTCGGCGACCTGATCGCCAGCGACCCGTCGGTGCGTGCCACCAACCCCGCCGGTGGGCGCTTCGAGCAGTTCACCATTCGCGGCCTCAGCCTGTTCAACAGCGATGTTGCCTACAACGGCCTGTACGGCGTCCTGCCGACCTATTCCATCGACATGGAAATGGCCGACCGCGTCGACATCATCAAAGGCCCCAGCCAGCTGATCAATGGCATCTCGCCGCGCGGCAGCGTCGGCGGCGGCATCAACGTGGTGCCCAAGCGTGCCAGCGACACGCCGATCACCGAATTCACCGCCAGCTACGCCTCAGGCAGCCAGGTGGGTGGCGCCGTCGACATCGGCCGGCGCTTTGGCGAGGACGGCAAGTTCGGCCTGCGCTTCAATGGCGTCAAGCAAGCCGGCGACACCGAATGGGACCAGCAGAGCGTCGACCGCGAAATGGCCGTGCTCGGCCTGGACTTTCGCGGCGAGCGCCTGCGCCTGTCGACCGATATCGGCCATACCACCCGTGATACCGATGCCCCCCAGGAGCGGGTCATCGTTGGCGCCAATGCCAAGGTGCCGGACGCAGGCGACGTGCGCCGCAACTACGCCCAGGCCTGGAGCAAGGCGCGCACCAACGATACCTTCGGCACGCTGAACGCCGAATACGATATCAACGACGCGCTGATGGCCTACGGCGCCGTCGGCGCGCGCAAGAGCAACCATGACTTTCTGCGCCACAACGTGCCGGTCTCCAACGATGCCGGCGACTTCAGCGTCCAGCCCCGCGACTTCACCCGCGACGAGAACGTGCGCACCGCCACCGCCGGCCTGCGCAACTGGTTCGCAACCGGGCCGGTGAGCCACGAGGTCAACCTGGCGGCCAACTACTTCTACATGGACTTCGAGAACGGCGGCGGGCGTTATGCCGCCGGCCCCAGCAACCTCTACACCCCGCGCCCGACCCCGACGCCCGGCACCCTGCTGCGCTCGGACCCCAAGGTCTATACCGAGAACCGCTTCAGCGGCGTGGCGTTGTCCGACACCCTGGGCTTTTTCGACCAGCGCCTGTTGCTGACCCTCGGCGCGCGCTGGCAGCGGGTCCAGGTCGATGACTGGAGCGACGGCATCAAGGGCGACACTGCCTACGACGAAGAGAAGCTCTCGCCCTCGGGCGGCATCCTGTTCAAGCTTACCGACCAGCTCTCGCTGTATGCCAACTACATGGAAGGCCTGAGCCAGGGCAAGATCGCCCCGTCGACCTCGATCAACGAAGACCAGATCTTCGCGCCGTTCGTCAGCCGCCAGGTGGAAGTCGGCGCCAAGTACGACCTGGGCAACTTCGCCCTGACCGCCAGCGCCTTTCGCATCAAGCAGCCGGCCTACGAGACCAACGCCACTACCCGCGTGTTCGGGCCCAACGGCAAGCGCGAGAACAAGGGCGTCGAGCTCAGCGTGTTCGGCGAGCCGCTCAAGGGTTTTCGCCTGCTCGGTGGGGTGATGTTCATCGACAGCGAACTGACCGACACCGTCGGTGGCAGCTTCGACGGCAACCGCGCCCCGGCAACGCCGGAGTACAACGTCAGCCTCGGCGCCGAGTATGACGTACCGGCCCTCTCCGGCCTGACCCTGACCGCCCGGGGCATCCACTCAAGCTCGCAGTACCTGGACCAGGCCAACAGCAAGCAGATCGACGGTTGGGAGCGTTACGACCTGGGTGCGCGCTATGCCTTCAAGGTCGACGACAAGGCCATCACCCTGCGCGCCAGTGTCGAAAACGTCCTGGACCAGCGCTACTGGGCTTCGGCGGGCGCCTCGGATGACAGCGAGGCGGGGTTGACCCTGTCGACCCCGTGGACCTACCTGGTGTCAGCGACACTGGGGTTCTGAGGGCAACGCTGTTGCTCCCGCAGTTTCAACCCCTGACCGCCGCCTCAATCGCCGCGATATCAATCTTGCGCATGCCCATCATCGCATCGAAGGCGCGCTTGGCGGCGGCACGGTCAGTGCTGGTAATTGCCTCGACCAGCACCCGCGGCGAGATCTGCCACGACAGCCCCCACTTGTCCTTGCACCAGCCGCAGGCGCTCTCCTGGCCGCCATTGCCGACAATGGCGTGCCACAAACGATCGGTTTCAGCCTGGTCTTCGGTCGCGACCTGGAACGAAAACGCCTCGCTGTGCGTGAACATCGGCCCGCCGTTAAGCCCCACGCAGGGGATGCCCAGCACAGTAAACTCGACGGTCAGCACGTCGCCCTCGTTGCCCGAGGGAAAGTCGCCCGGCGCCCGGTGCACGGCACCGACCTTGCTGTCGGGGAAGGTCTTGGCGTAAAAGGTCGCAGCCTCCAGCGCGGTGCCGTCGTACCAGAGGCAGATGGTATTTTTAGGGCTCATCCTGGTTCTCCATGGTTGGTGAATGGCAGGTTGAGTCTAGTCAGGAAGACCGCGAACACACTCATAACGCACCATTCAACTGCCCCAGGTCCGCCGCCAGTTGCAACCTGGCGGTGTACCAGTTGACCAGCGACTCCACGCGCCGCTGCTCGGCAAGCGCCAGCTCGTTCTGCGCCCTGAGCAGTTCGATGATGCTGCCCACCCCGGCCTTGTAGCGCCCCAGTGCCACTTGATGGGATTGCCCGGCGCTGGCGACGAAGCTGCGGCTGATGGCCAGGGCGCGGGTGCGCGCATCCAGGGCCTGGCGGCTTTTCCAGACGTTGAGGGCCACGCTGCGTTCGGCCTGCTCCAGGGCTTGCTCACGGGCGTCGGCTTCATAATCGGCGGCGCGGGCACGCCGACGGCTGAGAAAGCCGTCAAAGATCGGCACGGTGATCTGCACGCCAACGCTCCAGGTCTCGATCTGCTGGCGCGTCGACACCTGGTCGATCGGCGTGTCTTCCTGCTGGTAGCTGCTGAACAGCGACACCTTGGGGCGTCCCTCGGCACGCGCTTCATCCGCCTTGGCACGCGTGGCATACCAGTCCGCGCGGGCCTTTTCGATGGCCGGGTGCTGGACCCTGGCTTGCTCCATCAGGGCATCGACACTGGCCATGAACTCGCCCTCCTGCCCCGCCGGCTCGTTCAAGGCGGTGAGCGTCAGCGGTGCCGAGGGTGACAGCCCGAGGGCGCTGGCCAGGGCGCCCTGGGCCGTCGCGTAGTCACCTTCAGCCAGCACCCGCTCGAGCTGCGCCTGGTCATGGGTAGCCTGGGCCTGAAGGCGGTCGGTCTGCTCTCCGGCCCCGGCCTGGTACTTGGCCGTTGCCGCCTTGAGGCTGTTGGCCGCCAGGGATTCGGCGCTGCGCTTGGCCGCGAGCAAGGCGGCGTTGGCCTGGACCTGGTAGAAGGCCTTGCTGGTGGCGAGCACCGTGGCCTGGATTTTCTCCACGCGACTGCTGCTGGCCGCGTTCAACAGCTGGCGGGCGCCCTCGACTTTCGCCGCCCGCAGGCCAAAGTCATACAGCACCCAGTTGAGGTTCAGGCCATAGCTGTTGGTGCGGGTGTTGAGGGTCGAGTCGGCCTCGGGAAAGTTGTCAAAGCGCGTCTTGCGGCTTGCCCGCCCACTGCTGGCCTGGGCCTGCACGGTCGGCCAGTAGGCCGAGTACTCGGCATCGAGGCTGGCCTGGCTACTCAGTTGCGACAGCCAGGCTTCGCGCACTTGCGGGTCGGCGCACAGGGCGATGGCCACGGCACTGGACAACACCAGCGGCTCTGAAGGGTTTAGCCTGCCGGGGCAGGCATCGAGGGCTTCGGCGGCCATGCCCGGCACCACCGTCCAGGCCAGCAGCAAGGCGGCCAGACACAGCCTGGTCAGGTGGCGGTTCATGACGAAGACGCCGCACCGTGGGCACGTTCATCTGGCTCGACTGGCGCCTGCTCATCGGCCTCGATCAGCGGCCCGTCATACACCACCCGGCCGTTGTCGAGCGCCAGCACCCGGCGTGCCGAACGAATGGTATCGGGGCGATGGGCGACAATGATGCGGGTGATGTTCAGTGCTTGCAGCGCCTGGTTGACCGCCGCCTCGCGGTCGATGTCGAGGTGGCTGGTGGCCTCGTCGAGAAACAGCAGCTTGGGCCGCCGGTACAGCGCCCGGGCCAGCAGGATGCGCTGCTTCTGTCCACCCGACAGCACCGTGCCCATGTCGCCCACCAAGGTGTTGTAGGCCATGGGCATCTGCGCGATGTCATCATGCACCGCCGCCATGCGCGCGCACTGCTCGACCCAGCGCGGGTTGGCCTCGGCGCTGAAAAAACTGATGTTGTCGGCAATCGAGCCGGCAAACAGCACATCATCCTGCAGCACCGTGGCGCTGACCCGCCGCAGGCGCTCCAGGTTGTGACTGTCGATGGCCACGCCGTCGAGCAGCACGCTGCCGCTGCTGGGGCTGAGAATGCCGAGCATGACATTGAGCAAAGTAGTCTTGCCGCCACCCGAGGGGCCGACAATCGCCAGGGAATCGCCCGCCTCGATGCGCACCGACACTTCATCCAGCACATAGGGCTCGTGCTCGGAATAGCGAAACTTGAGCTGGCGCACTTCCAGGCTCGGCACGCTGTCGACGGCGTCGTTGTCGTCAGCGCTCGGGGGCTGCCTGGGCTCGGGCACCTGCAGCAGGATATCGGCCAGGCGTTCGCCATGCAGGCGCAGCATCAGCACATCCACCAGCTTGTCGATCAACCCGGCCACGCGACTGTTGAACTGCTCCTTGTAGGCGTTGAAGGCAATCAGCATGCCGGCGCTGAACTGGCCTTCGAGCACCAGCCTTGCGCCGAGCCAGATCACCAGCACGGTCACCAGGCCGAACAGCAGGCCATTGAAGGCGCGGTAAGCCAGCGCGAGCTTTTGCGGGCGCAAGCCGGCGTTGATTTCTTCGACCAGCAGGCTGCCCCAGGCGCTGGCACGTTGCTCCTGATGGCCGAACAACTTGATGGTGCGCACCCCGCGCATGCTTTCCAGAAAGTAGCTCTGCTGGCGGGCGGCATGCACCAGCTCCTCTTCGCTGGCGCGACGCAACGGGCCAAACCAGGCCCAGCGGGCCAGGGCATAGATGACCATGGCCAGCAACGCGATCAGTGCCAGCGGCGGGCTGTAGGCGAACATCAGGCCGAGGGTCACCAGGGTCATCAGGCCGTCGAGCAAGGCTTCGACAAACGAGGTGGTCAGGGTGTGCTGGATCGACTTCAACGAGCCAAAGCGCGAGACGATATCGCCCAGGTGGCGGCGCTCGAAAAACGCCACCGGCAAGCGCACAAGATGGCTGAAGACATTGATCTGCCATTGCGCGCTAAGCAGGGTGCCCAGGTACATCAACGCCCAGGAGCGCCCCAGCGCCAAAGTTTGCTGCATCACCAGCAGCAGAGCAAAACCGATGGCCAGCACCGCCAGCAGGTCAAGGTCGGCGCTGACCAGCACCTTGTCGATCACCGTTTGCAGAAAAAACGGGCTGAGCACCATGCACAGCTCCAGCGCCGCCGCCAGCAACAGCACATGGCTGAGCACCCCGCCAAAGCCTTGCACCCGGCCCAGCAACTGGCGCAGGCGCAGCGGCGGGTTGGCCGCACCCGGCTGAAAATCGCTCTGTGGCCACAGCTCCAGGGCCACGCCGGTGAAGGCCGCCGAGACTTCTTCGAACGACAGTTTGCACACCCCACGCCCCGGATCGTGCAGGGTCACCCCACGCGGGCCAACCTCCTTGAGCACCACGAAGTGGTTGAAGTTCCAGTGCAGCACACAGGGCAAGCGCAGTTGCCCGAGCGCTTGCAGCTCCAGGCGTAACGGGCGGCTGGCCAGGCCCAACTGGCTGGCCATGGCCATCAGTTGCTTGAGGGTAGCGCCTTTCATCGATGGCGACAGCTTCTGGCGCAGCGAGAACAGGTCGTGACGCTGGCCGTGAAAGCCGGCGATCATCGCCAGGCAGGCCTGGCCGCACTCGGCGGCTTCGGCCTGGAGCACCATGGGCAGCTTGCGGCCGATGCCGAAAGCCAGCGGTTGGCGAATGTTCAAAGGCGTTTCCCTATGCCGCGCAGGGGTTCGAGCAGCCACTCGTAGAGGGGCATGTTCTCCTGCAGGATGTCGGCGTCCAGTTGCATGCCCGAACGCAAGCGCTCGTTCAGCCCGCGCCCGCGCATGTTTTGTTGTTCGAGGGTGACCCGCACCCGATACATCGGGCCCTGCTCGCGCTGCTGCTCGGAGACGCCGCCCACGCTCATGATTTCATCGGCTGGCAGCGCGCTGCGCGACACCGACGCCACCGTGCCGCGGGCCAGGCCGAAGTGCTGGTATGGATAGGCCTGATAGCGCAGCAGCACGGCATCGCCACTGCGCACGAAGCCCGCCGAACGGCTGGGCACATAGAGTTCGGCGTACAGCTGGGCATCGCTGGGCACGATGCTCAGCAGTGGCCGGTTACCGTCGGCGCGGGTGCCGTTGACCACGCCAACAGCCGTCACTTCGCCACTGGCCGGGGCGGTAATCACCACCTGGCGTTTGACTTCGCTTTCCAGCAGGTTGCCCTGGCTCTGCGACAAGCGCCGCTCAAGCTCGGCCAGTTGCTTGCCCTGGTTGAACGGCAACTCGGCAAGCTCGGCGCGCAAGGTGGCGATATCGTTGCGCAGCGACAGCAGCGAACGGCTCAGCTCTTCGCTGCGCAGGCGCACTTCGAGCACGGCATCCTGCTTTTCCTGCAACTGGTCGCGCGACACGTAGTCCTGGCGCTGCAGGTCGGCATAACGCGCGGCAATGCCCTGGGCCAGCCCCAGGCGCTGGCGGCTGATGTCCATCTGCGTGAGGATTTTCTGCTGCTCGCTTTCCAGCACCGCCAGGCGCCGGCGCTTGCCCTCAAGCTCCTGCAGGTGCAGCGCCCGGGTGCTGGCGATTTCCTCAGTGAGGCTGTCGTTACGACGCTTGATCAAGCGGCTGATAGCCACGTGCGCGCCACCGGCCTCGGCGTACAGGTCACTGCCCAGGGCCATCAGTGTCGACCCGGCCTCAACGCTCTGCCCTTCGACCGCAGCCAGGCCTTGCACCACCCCTGCCTGTGGCGCAAACACCTTGATCAGCCCGCCCTCGGGCACCAGTACGCCACTCACGGTGGCGCGGCGGGTATAGGTGGCGCAGGTCAGGAACACAATCAACAACAGGCTGAACAGCAGCGCAGCCAGCGCCGCCCAGCGCAGGGGCACGGGCGACACCAGCAGTACGCTGCCCAACTCCTTGTCACGCCGTGCGTGCACGGCTTCGCTCCTGAATAACATGCCAATCCATGACCCGGCGGATAACGTTAATAACATGAACAGACTGATCGCCTGAGTCTGTAGCAGCATAACGGCGGGTTAATCGGCAGGCACTAGCACACTTGTACTATTGCCCTTGAAGCGCTGGCGTTACTAACTTGGCCGGGGATCGAAACAGCCTGATGCTGTTATTAGATTAGAACTGTGATCGATCTCACACTTTAATAGTGCAAGACCTTGCGCCCAGGCCCTCTCCTGGGGGGATCAACCTAGGACGAACCCACTGTAGCAAACGAGGTATACATAACATGACCCATGCACAAAACATCGACATGACCCGCGCGCAACCCTCTGCCCTGCGGGTGCTCGACGATCAGGAAGTGGACCAGGTAAGCGGCGGGTTTTCCGTCAGCGCCGGTTCCTGGACACTGACCGGTGGCTCTTATAACTTCGGCGCGGGTGCCGGGTATCGCTTTGACTTATACAAAGGCGGCGCCCACCAGGGCAGTTACACCCTGTGCAAATAAATCCGATGGTTATATGAGTTGGAAGTAAGCGAAGGGCCATCATGGCCCTTCGCTCTATATATAAAGATGATAGTTAATTGCCATCAGCGACCTTGCGTTCAATATCGGCAATCTTGCGGCTAAGTTCTTCGGCAGCCTCAGCCTGGGTGCGATGATTGGCCGGGGTGATCGGCCGGTTGGCAAGGTCGTCTTCAGCAGGCTTGTCCGTCTCGTTGGCGGGCGTGTCGCGCTCTTTGCTGTTCATTGCAGGTACCTCCCGTGTCATACCCGTTGGATAGCACAGCAGCCTTGGAGTTCTGATCGGTAACGGCTTGAAGTTGGCCCGGCTTCTGCGATGATGCCCGGCCAGGACGGACGTTCGCTTACCCGGCAGGATTGAAACACCATGGTTGACCCAAGATGGACCTGGCTGTCCTTGATGCTCCTGCCGGCCCTGACCCAGGCCGCGCCGGAACCGGAGCCAGTGCTCAAGCAGTTCAAGCAATGGGTCGTGGGTTGCGACAACACCCTGCGCTGCACCGCCGTGTCGAGCAGCGTCGATCAAGGCGTGGGCCTTGAGCTGGTGCGCGAAGCCGGGGCCCAGGGGGCCACCACCCTGACCCTGTTCAGCGACGCCGGTGTCGAGCTCGGCGCCAGGCTGCTGCTCGACGGCGGCCCGGTGCCTGCGGGGTTTCGGCCAGGCGCCCAGGGGCAGATGCGTTATCACGCCAAAGGCGATGTCGCCGTCAGGTTGCTGCGCCAGCTGCGCAACGGCCAGACCCTGACCCTGGACACTGGCAACGGCCAGCACCCGGTATCGCTGCAGGGCCTGAGTGCCTCCTTGCTGTTTATCGATTCGCTGCAAGGTCGAATCGATCACACCAGCGCCTTTGTAAACCCCGGCACGCGCCCCGACAGCCAGCTGCCGCCAGCACCGCCGACGCCCACCCTCGCCCCCTTCACACCGGCGCCAGGGGTAAGCGATGCCGAGCAGAAAGCCATCGCCGACGCCGTCATTGCCACCACCCGCCATGAATGGAGTGAACCCGAGTACGACAACTGGCAAGCCGAAGCCGAGGTCTCGCCGCTGGACGCGACCCATGTGCTGGTAGGCCTGCGTTACGGCTGTGGGAGCCAGGGCTGCATGTACAGCTACTACCGCGCCTTGCGCAGCGCGCCCTATCAACCCACCTCGCTGCACATCGAGGTCCCCAGGCATGATGTGCTGGGCGGCGAGATGTATGGCTTTTTCAAGTTCGACCCGGCCCGCGGCGAGCTCAACCAGCTACAGCCGGGCGGGCGCTACTGCGGCGCCAATGCAACCTGGCGCTATGACGGCGCGGTGATGCAGCTCAAGGCATTCAGCCGGATGAGCTGGTGCGACAGCGTCGATACTGCCCATTGGCCGCAGATCTGGCGTACCGAGGGATAGCACCGGGCATACAGCTTGGCGCGGGCATTCGCTACACTGCGCGCTTTGCCCCAAGAGCCTATGCGCATGGATGCCCTCGCCCGTTTTGCCCTCAAGCCGCTTGCTGCGAGCCTGGCTGTGCTCACCCTGGCCGCCTGCAGCCACTTTCCTGGCGGTGATGAGGCCGATCTGCCAGGCGACGGCCACCTGCCCGAGTACCAGAGTCCGGCCCCCGACTGGCGCGTGCTGAACCTGGACGAGGATCAGGACTGGCTGCTAATTGACCGTAACAGCCTGCAGCATGAGGGCGACATTACCTACGCCTGGACCGGCATCCAGCGCCACCGCTACCCGATGAAGTACGGCCACGCGGTGATGGCCCTGCACAGCCGCGAGCGCCTGGCATTCTATTGCCAGCGCCAGCTCATCAGCCGGCAAATCCAGTTGTTCCTCGACAACGACGATCGCGTAGACCGCACCCGACTCGAATCGCAGCCCTTCAGCGCGTTCTACCGGCAGGCCCCGTTGTACTATCAGCAGTTGTTCGACGCCGCCTGCCAAGCGCCGGCCGAGCTTGCCAAGCTTGCCCCGCTCAAAGCCCGTACGCCGTTGCCGCCGCCGTTTTTGCCGCCCAGGGCCAGGCCTGAAGTGCTTGCGGCCATCGCCGCCCTCGACCTGCCGACACCACGCCTGAGCCTGCACCGGCTGGATTATCGCTACGACGCCAACCTCAGCGACGGCAACGATGCCGTCAACAGGCCACGCCAGGTATTCCTCAGCACCGACAGCCGCTCCGGCCAGCTGTTGCTACAGGCTGTAGACCCGACGATAGCGCAGCAGCTCCAACTGAGCTTTCGCGGCCTGTTCGATCTGTCCGCACGCGGCATCGACATCATGACCGGGCAGGAGCAGGACGCCAGCGACAGCTTGACCGCGCTCTCATTCAGCGGCGACTGGCAAACCCTGCCCGCCCAGGCACAACTGAGCTACACCAGCAGCCACGCCGGGCCAACTTCGAGCATTACCCGCACCACCCATTGCCAGGTCGGCAAGGCGCAAGCGGCCAGCGCCCTGCACCCGGCCCTGCAAGGCAGCGCCAAGCCGTTGACCTGCACCTGGCAGAGCCCGGGCGGCAACCGTTGGCGCGAAGGCTACAGCTACCTGGTCGACTACGGCGTGTTCGTCCGCACCCGCGAAGACAACCCGCTGGGCAGCTGGCGCTGGAAAGTCGAGTCGCTGCAGTGAATCAATGCAGGACCGTGGCGAAGCTTGCGTCCATGCGCTCGCGGTCGTAGTCCAGCAGCCACGGCTGGTGCTGGCGGTACAGCTGCGACAACAGCGCATGGTTGGGGCCGACCACGTCCATGCCGCGATCGTCATAGGGCCAGACCATCAGGCGCTGGTTGAGGTTGAACAGGTAGACGCCACAGCACAGGCTCGGGCGAATGACCCCGGCGCTGCCGGACAGCGCACACCAGAGCAGCGGTTGCAGCATCGACAGCGGCAGTTCAAAGGCCAGGTGCAACCAGTACTCGGGCCGGTGCTCGTCGAACCAGTCGTCCGGGTCCAGCCGTTCGCTCCACAGCGAGCGCTGGGCGGGGATGCGAATGCCGGCCGCTTGCAGGCCACGCAACAGCTCGCGCCGGGCAAAACCGTTGCCGTCGGTATGGGTGCGCAGGCACACCACCAGCGATTGCTCACCGGCAAACAGGTCGCGGCACACTGCGGTGGCCTTGCTGACCGCCAGCAGGAAGCGTTCGATGTCACTACCGCCTTCGGCCAGTTCGAAACGCAGGCCTTGCGGGTAGTTATAGAAAAGCGGCCTGGCAAAGGCCAGGCCGCTGAAAATGTGCTGGATTTGCAGTTGTAGATTCACGATACCTTCCTGGCTGTGGGCCCCGCACAGCTGGGGCCAGAGTCCATTGCGGCCAGCACCCTGAAGGTGCTGGCCGCAGTGCTTCACTCAGTGCGGCGCGCGGGGGATGGTCTTGAGCAGGTCTTCAGGGCTGATGTGCCCGACCACCTGCTGCACGCTGCCCGGTTGCGGCAGGCCAAGGATGTGGCCTTTCATCTTGCCGATCACGTGCATCTCGCACGGCTTGCAGTCGAACTTCAGGGTCAGTACTTCATCGCCGTGAATCAGCTGCATCGGCGCCACCTTGGTGCGCACGCCGGTCACGCCCTTGGCCTGCTTGGGGCACAGGTTGAAGGAGAAACGCAGGCAGTGCTTGGTGATCATCACCGGCACTTCGCCCGCCTCTTCGTGGGCCTCGTAGGCGGCGTCGATCAGCTTGACCCCGTGACGGTGGTAGAAGTCGCGGGCTTTCTGGTTGTAGACGTTGGCCAAAAACGACAGGTGCGACTCCGGGTACACCGGCGGCGGGTTGGTTTCGGCCTTGCGGCCACCGCGCGGGTGGGCCTGGATGCGCGCGGCGGTCAGCGCTTCGATGACCTCGCGGCGCAGGGCCTTGAGCTGCGAGTTGGGAATGAAGTACGCCTGCGGCGCATCGAGCTGAACGTCGGTGGCATGGTACTCGGTGGTGCCCAGCTGGCCGAGCAGGTCGCGCAGTTGCTCCAGCGCCTGCTCCGGCTTGTTGGCCAGGCCGAACGGGCCGTCCAGGGCGACGCTGGCACTGATGCCCTCCTCGCTGGTAGCGGTCAGCGCCAGGCGCTGTTCGTCGAGCTTGGCCACCCAGGCCAGGCCGATACGGCGCTCGGCCGAGGTCTTTTGCAAAGCCTGCTGCCAGTTGTGGTCGAGGTTGCGGCTCAGCGGATGGTTGGGCCGCAGCTGGTGCATGCCCTTGGGCATCTCGTTGGGCTCGACGCGGTAGCGGTAGCGTTTTTCGCCGTCTTCATCGAACTCGCCTTTAGGCTCGGCGATGTTGGCGCGAAAGCCCACCACTTCGCGCTTGACCAGCACGTTGAGGCCGTCGCCGTTGGACAGCGGCTCGTGAGTGACCACCTGCAGGTCGCGCTTGCCGACTTTCTCGACCACACCCACCGGCAGGCCGGTGAAGGTCGGCGAGTCGAAGGCGCCGATGTCGATCTTGCGCTCGCTGACGAAGTAGTCGGTGCTGCCGCGGTGGAAGGTTTTGTCCGGGTCGGGCAGGAAGAAGTGCGCGGTGCGCCCGCTGGAGGCGCGGGCCAGGTCCGGGCGGTCTTCGAGCACGGCGTCCAGGCGCTGGCGGTAGTAGGCGGTGATGTTCTTCACATAGCCCATGTCCTTGTAGCGCCCTTCGATCTTGAACGAGCGCACGCCGGCCTCGACCAGGGCGCGGATGTTGGCGCTCTGGTTGTTATCCTTCATCGACAGCAGGTGCTTCTCGTAGGCGATCACCCCGCCCTTCTCGTCCTTGAGGGTGTACGGCAGGCGGCAGGCCTGGGAGCAGTCGCCACGGTTGGCGCTGCGCCCGGTCTGGGCGTGGGAGATGTTGCACTGGCCGGAGAACGCCACGCACAGCGCACCGTGGATGAAGAACTCGATCGCCGCGTCGGTCTCGTCGGCGATGGCGCGGATTTCCTGCAGGTTCAGCTCGCGGGCCAGCACCAGCTGGGAAAAGCCGGCCTGGTCGAGGAACTTGGCCCGGGCCAGGGTGCGGATGTCGGTCTGGGTGCTGGCGTGCAGCTCGATCGGCGGGATGTCCAGCTCCATCACCCCCAGGTCCTGGACGATCAGGGCGTCGACGCCAGCATCGTACAGCTCGTGGATCAGCTTGCGCGCCGGTTCCAGCTCGTTGTCGTGGAGGATGGTGTTGATGGTGGTGAACACCCGCGCATGGTAGCGGCGGGCGAACTCCACCAGCTGGGCGATATCGCTGACGTCGTTGCAGGCATTGTGGCGCGCGCCGAAGCTTGGGCCGCCGAGGTACACGGCGTCGGCGCCATGCAGAATGGCCTCGCGGGCGATGGCGACATCGCGGGCGGGGCTGAGCAATTCCAGGTGATGCTTGGGCAGGGACATGTTTTTTTAGTCAGGCTGTCACGGTCGAGGCGCGCATTGTAGCGGCGAAACGCCTGAACGGCACCCGTAGCCTGCCCGGTGGTGCGCCCGATCGCGGGTCAAGTCGAGTCGTCGCACCGCCGCTCCCACAAAGAACTGTGGGCCGGCCTTGCCGCCGATGAGGCCAGTGCAGTCAGCACAAGAGGTGTTGACTGGATTACGACCGCTTCGCGCTCGATCGCCGGCAAGGCCAGCTCCCACCGGTCCGTTGAATGCAGATCCACATTGTGGGAGCGGGCTTGACCCGCGATGAGGCCGGTGTAGTCAACATCAGATGTGGCTGAATTGCGACCGCTTCGCGCTCGATCGCCGGCAAGGCCAGCTCCCACCGGTCCGTTGAATGCAGATCCACTGTGGGAGCGGCGGTGCGACGACTCGACTTGACCCGCGATGAGGCCGGTGTAGTCAACATCAGTTGTGGCTGAATTGCGACCGCTGCGCGCTCGATCGCCGGCAAGGCCAGCTCCCACCGGTCCGTTGAATGCAGATCCACTGTGGGAGCGGCGGTGCGACGACTCGACTTGACCCGCGATGAGGCCAGTGCAGTCAGCACATCAGCTAGCGCCTGGATTGCGACCGCTGCGCGCTCGATCGCCGGCAAGGCCTGCTCCCACCGGTCCGTTGAATGCAGATCCACTGTGGGAGCCGGCTTTGCCGGCGATGAGGCCAGTGCAGCCACCGCAACAACTCAGGCCTTGGCCGCCATCGCCGTTACTTCCACGCGCATGCCTTCCACTGCCAGCGACGCCACGCCCACTGCGGCACGCACCGGCCAGGGCTTGGCGAAGAAGCGCTGGTAGACCTCGTTGAACGCCGCACGCTCGGCCATGTCGGTGAGGTAGATGGTCAGGTGCAACACCCGGTCCATGGAGCTGCCAGCGCGCTCCAGGGCAACTTTCAGGGCTTGCAGGGTGCACTCGCTCTGGGCAGTGATGTCGCCCAGTTCCAGGCTGCCATCGGCACGGGTAGGGATCTGGGTCGAAACCAGGATGCCGCCGAAACCGGCGACGTCGGAAGAGATCGAGTCGGCGTCCGGGTCGGGGATGAAGGTGATGTCTTGGTTAGCCATGGGTATCTCGTGTCTGGGGAATAAAAAAGGGCGGTCACCCGCCCCTTCTGCTTACTTGCCGCTGGCCAGCGCCGGCGTGCGCGGTGGCACCAGCCGCCTGGATTCGGTCGACTCGAAGGCCGCCGCCAGGCGCAGCAATGACGAATCGTCGTAGGCGCGACCGGCAAAGGTCAAGCCCACCGGCATGCCGATATCGGCCATCACGCCCATCGGCACGGTCACCGTCGGCACGCCCAGGTGACGGATCGCCAGGTTGCCGTTGGCCACCCACACGCCGTTGCTCCAGGCGATGTCGGCCGACGCCGGGTCGACATCGGCATTGGCCGGGCCAACGTCAGCGACGGTCGGGAAGATCACCACGTCAAGCTTGAGCGCGTCCATCCAGTCTTCGAGGTCGATGCGCCGGGTCTGTTCCAGGCCGCGCAGGCCGTCCGGCACGGTGCTGATCTGGTCCCACGGGGTGATGCCGCGCTCGGCCATGCGCACGTATTCGTCCATGCCAGCGGCGAGGTCGCCTTCGCGGTTGGGCAGCGTGCCCGGATCATGCGGGAAAATCTTCGGCCCGTCGACGTCAACCAGGCGGTTGAGCTTGGGGTCGCCGTTGGTCTGGAGGAAATCATCGAAAGCCCAGGCAGTCAGATCCCACAGCTCGTGGTGGAGGAACTCCTTGGACACCAGGCCGCGATTGAACACGGTCGGCGCCCCCGGGCGATCGCCTTCGCAGTTGGACACCAGCGGGAAATCGACTTCGATGACGTCGGCGCCGGCCGCTTCCAGGGCCTTGCGCGCCTGCTCCCAGAGAGCGATCACCGATGGCCGGGTGTTGATCCGCTGGCCGGTCGGGCCACCGATACCCGGGGCTTCGCTGGTACCGGCCTCTGGGTCGGCATTGATGTACATGCGCGGCACGCCGAAACGCTTGCCCTTGAGCGCTGCGGCATCGGCTGCAAGCTCGTGGTAGGAGGCCGGGCGCACCGAGTCGACGCTGGGGATCGGCACCCAGGGCTGCAGGCGCCACAGATCGCCGCGTTTGTCCGGGTCTTCGGCGACGACGATGTCGAGCACTTCGAGCAGGTCGGCCATGGTCCGGGCAAAGGGCACCACCACGTCCATGGTCGGCGTCAGCGGCCAGTTGCCGCGCACCGAGATCACCCCGCGCGATGGGGTGTAGGCGCACAGACCGTTGTTCGAGGCCGGGCCGCGGCCACTGGACCAGGTTTCTTCGGCCAGGCCGAAGGCGGCAAAGCTGGCCGCCGTGGCCGTACCGGCACCGTTGGACGAACCAGAGGCAAACGGTGCGGTCAGGTAGTCGGCGTTGTACGGGCTTTCGGCGCGGCCATAGACGCCGCGCTGCATGCCGCCATTAGCCATCGGCGGCATGTTGGTCTTGCCCAGGCAGATGGCGCCGGCAGCGCGCAGGCGCTCGATGGTGAAGGCGTCGCGGTAGGCCACAAGGTCAGCGAAGGCCGGGCTGCCGGAGGCGGCGGTCAGGCCCTTGACCAGGTAGCTGTCCTTGGCGGTGTACGGAATGCCGTCGAGCGGGCCGAGGGTCTGGCCCTTGGCGCGGCGTTCGTCAGAAGCCTGCGCTTCGTTCAGGGCTTCGGGGTTGCGCACCACCACCGCGTTGAGTCTGGTGGCAGTGTTCGGGCCGTCGTAGGCGTCGATGCGCGCCAGGTAAGCCTTGACCAGCTCGACCGAGGTGGTCTGGCCGGACTCGAGCGCCGCGCGTAGCTGGGCAATGGAGACCTCTGTGACTTCGATCATGCTGCTACCGCCGAGGGTTGATGGCTGACTGGGTTAAGGCTTGCACCACACGGGGTCTGGAGCACGGGGATTTCACGGCTTTGAAGATGGGTTCGCATAGTTGTTCTCATTGCACGGCATGACGCTGCAGGGTCTGGACGAATTACCTGAGCGGCCTATTTAGCACCAAAATTGCCCACAGAGGAACGGGGAGCCAGCAGGCAGCGGTGCATTCAGGCGCGTGCGAAGGTGCAAAAATCGGCTACCTGGCCTGGGCCAGCAGCAGATATTCAGCTTTACCCCTCCCATCACCGCGAGCATCATGCGCACTTCGCGTTCACGGAGGATTTCGCACATGTTCAGGGCACTTTTCGACACGCTGTTCAAGCGCACGCCTACCGAAGAAGGGTTTGCCCGGACCTTCATCAAGGCCGCGCGCGCCGGCGGCTATGCCGAGCCCCTGGACTATCAGGCCGATGACTTTCGCCTGCGCTACGGCGACAGCAGCTACTTCAACCTGCACAATGCCTACCGCGACTACCTGAACGCCGACAAGGCGCGTAAAACCCAGGTGCTCAACAGCTACGTGCGCGGCCTGATCGACAGCCGCAACAGCACCGCGGCGCAGCCGCTGGAGCAGGTTCGCGCGCTGCTGCGGCCGGTGATCCGCAACGTGGCCATGCTCGAAGAGATCCGCCTGCATCTGGTCCGTAATCACGGCTGGGACTCGCCCTGCCCCATGGCCTGGCAGCCGTTCTGCGAAGACTGCGTGACCTTGCTGGCCATCGACTACCCCGACACCACCTCGACCCAGACCGCCGGCCCGCAACAGGACTGGGGCATCAGCCTGGAGCAGGCGCTGGCGATTGCCCTGGACAACCTGCGCGACGCCAGTCCCGATGCCTTCGAGGCGATCCTGCCCGGTTTGTACCAGGGCGCCTGGAAAGACGGCTACGACACCAGCCGCGTGCTGCTGCCCGACGTGCTGCAGCGCTTGGCGCTCAAGGGCCAGCCGGTGTTCATGATGCCCAGCCGCGATGTGCTGATGGTCACCGGCGACAAGGACGCCGACAACCTGCGGCAGATGGTCGAGCTGAGCTTCCACGCGCTGGAGCACGGGCGCCCGCAGTCGAGCCAGATCTACACCTATCACGACCGCCGCATCGTGCCCTTCCAGGTCCAGGACGCGCTCCTGCAAGCGCGCCTGGGCGACCTGCAGCGGCTGCTGCGCCACGGCATCTATAGCACGCAAAAAGAGTTTCTCGACAAGATTCACGAAGCCCATCCCGAGGACATCTTCGTCGCCACCCACCGGCTTTACAGCGACGCCGAAAACGGCAATAGCAGCTTTTCGATCGCGGCCTGGACCGAGGGCGTGTTCACCTCGTTGCCGCAAACCGACCGGGTGATCCTGGTCCAGCCCCAGGCAGACGGCTCGGCGCATACCCAGGTGGTGGCCTGGCACGAGATCGAGACGCTGCTGAGCGAACTGCTGGCTAAAGACGGCGAGCTCTACCCGCCACGCTTTCGCACCCTCGGCTTTCCCAGCGCCGAGCAGTTGAGCCAACTGACGCCCATCGGCTAAAGCCGCCTCAGGCACCATTCTGGTAAAGTTTGCCCACCGCTCTTAACAACCAAGAACAATCGCGATGAAGCCCCTGAACCAGCCTCGCCTCATTGTGTTCGTCGCCTACCCGCAGATGGGCCTGCTTGACCTGACCGGTGCGCAAACGGTGTTCTGGGCGGCGTCCAGGGCCATGCAGGCGCGTGGCCTGCCCGGCTACCAACTGCATACCGCCAGCCTCGAAGGCGGCCTGATGGCCAGTGCCGAGGGCCTGGCCGTGGATACCTCGCGCCTGGAGCAACTGGCCGCAGCAGCCATCGATACCTTCATCGTCCCCGGCGCCCCGGCGATCTGCCAGACCCTGGACGACTACGGCGCGCTCACCGCCTGGCTGCAGGCCAATGCCGCTCGCGCCCGGCGTATCGCCTCGGTGTGCAGCGGGGCTTTTCTGCTGGCCAAGGCCGGCCTGCTCGACGGCCGCCGCGCCGCCACCCACTGGGCCATGTGCGACAGCCTCAGGCAGACATTCCCGGCCATCGAGGTGGACGCCGATGCGATCTTCATCCAGCACGGCACGGTGTGGACCTCGGCCGGGGTCAGTGCCGGCATCGACCTGGCCCTGGCCCTGGTAGAAGCCGACTGTGGGCGCGAGGTGAGCATGGCCGTCGCCCGTGAACTGGTGGTGTACCTCAAGCGCCCCGGCGGCCAGGCCCAGTACAGCACCCTGCTGCAATCACAAAGCCAGGACGGCGCAGCGTTCGAGCAACTGCACCTGTGGCTCGGCGAACACCTCGGCGACCCGCGCCTGAACGTCGAGCGCCTGGCCGAACAGGCGTGCATGAGCCCACGCAATTTCACCCGCCTGTACAAACTCAAGACCGGCCGCACGCCGTCCAAGGCCATCGAATTGTTCCGCCTGGAAGCCGCCCGGCGGTTGCTGGAAAGCTCGACCCGCAACATCGAACAGATCGCCCGCCAGTGCGGTTTTGCCGATGAAGAACGCATGCGCAGCACCTTCCAGCGTCACCTGTCGATCTCGCCGCGCGACTACCGCAGCCGCTTTAGCGGCACGGTCTGAGCAGCCTGGCCGAAACTCAGGGGTATTTGGCCTGGGGCCGCCGCCGCCCTGCCCTTACGATCATGCCATCGGCAGTCAACCTGCCCCGTGGTCACCCGTCGTCAGGAGCTCTCCCATGCAACAGCACATTGTGGTTATCGGCGCAGGTTTTGCAGGTGTCTGGAGCGCCTTGAGCGCAGCACGGCAGCTGGACCTGCAAGACTGCCAGGACGTCAGCATTTCGGTACTCGCCCCGCAAGCCGAACTGCGCATGCGCCCGCGTTTCTACGAAGCTGACGCGCATACCCTGTTCGCCCCGCTGGGGGCGTTGTTCGAGGCGGTTGGCGTGCGCTTTGTCCAGGGCTCGGCAACAGCGATCGACACCCAGGCCAAGACCGTCGGCTACCGCAACGCAAGCGGCGCCCTGCTGCAACTGCGCTACGACCGTTTGGTGCTGGCGGCGGGCAGCCAGCTGATGCGCCCGAACCTGGCCGGCATGCAGCAGTATGCCTTCGATGTCGATGAACTCGAGTCGGCGGTGCGCCTTGAGCAGCACCTCAATAGCCTCAAGTCCCGGCCTTCAAGCCTTGCGCGCAACACCGTGGTGGTCGCCGGCGGCGGCTTTACCGGGATCGAAACCGCCACTGAAATGCCCGCACGTTTGCGTGCAGCCCTGGGTGACGACAGCGAGGTGCGGGTGATCATTGTCGACCGCGGCAGCAAGGTGGCCGCAGCCATGGGCGAGGCCATCGCCCCGGCGATTGTCGAGGCCAGCGCACAACTGGGCATCGAGTGGCTGCTCGATGCCACGGTGGAGTCGGTCGACGCCCAGGGCGTGACCCTCGCCGATGGCCGGCGCATAGAGGCCAGCACGGTGATCTGGACCGTCGGTTTTCGCGCCAACCCGCTGACCGCGCAAGTGCCTGGTGAGCGCAACGGCCAGGGGCGCCTGCAAGTCGATGCCAACCTCAAGGTCATCGGCCAGGAGCATGTGTATGCCGCAGGTGATGTCGCTTGCGCCGCCACCGATGAGCTGGGCAATTACTCGCTGATGTCCTGCCAGCACGCCATCGCCCTTGGCCGTCACGCCGGCAACAATGTCGCCGCCGACCTGCTTGGCGTCGCCCCGCTGCCCTACCGCCAACCCAAGTACGTGACCTGCCTCGACCTTGGGGCCTGGGGTGCGGTGTTCACCGAAGGCTGGGAGCGTCAGTTGAAGTTGGTGAAGGACGAAGCCAAGGCCCTCAAGACCCAGATCAATACCCTGTGGATCTACCCGCCGGCGGCGGATCGCGCCACCGCCCTGGCCGCCGCCGATCCGATGACCCCGGTGGCTTGAGGTAAAGGGGCTGGATAAAAGCGGCGCAAAACGGCATCCTCCCGGCCTTTTGCCCGCGCCTGAGCGGCCAAGGAGATACCCATGCACGACCTGCCACTGGCCGCCGCCGACTTCGCGTTCCTCGATGCCACCTTGCAGCAATATGGCGATGACCACTCGGTGCTCAACGCCTCGGAGCTCGACGGTTACTTCACCGCCCTGGTCTCGAGCCCGGTGCAGGTGGACATCAGCGAGTGGTTCCCGGCGATCTGGGGTGGGCAGATGCCGGAATGGCAAAGCGCTGCAGACTGCCAGCGCTTCGTCGAGCTGTGTGCCCGTCACCTGAACAGCCTGGCCACCCAGCTGGTTGAAGCACCGCAGGCGTTTGCTCCGCGCCTGGAGCAGACCGAACATCAGGGCCAGCCACTGCCGCTGGCGGAGGAATGGTGCTTTGGTTACTTGCGCGGTGTCGCCATTGCACAATGGCCTGCGCTGCCTGCGCCGCAAGCACAGGCCTTGCAAGTGATCAGCGGCTGGGCGGAACAGGATGAGTTCGAGTTGCCAGCGAACCTGGACGTTGCCCTGCATCGTCAGCGGGTGGTGGCGATAGCCCCGGCGGTGCGGGCGTTGCATGACTATTGGCTGGCACAGCGCTGACCGGCTCTTTGGTGCCTGTATTACCACCGCTGCGCACTTGATCGCGGGTCAAGTCGAGGCGTCGCACCGCCGCTCCCACAGGGGAGCGGGGTTGACCCGCGACGAGGCTTACTTGAGATCGAACCGATCCAGGTTCATCACTTTCGTCCAGGCCGCGACGAAGTCCCTGACAAACTGCTCCTTGGCATCGCTGCTGGCATAGAACTCCGCCAGCGCCCGCAGTTGCGAATTGGAACCGAACACCAGGTCCACCCGGGTGCCGGTCCATTTCACCGCGCCAGTCTTGCGATCCCGCCCTTCGAACGCTTCGTTGGCCGCCGACACCGGCTTCCACTCCACGCCCATGTCCAGCAGGTTGACGAAGAAGTCATTGCTCAGCGTACCCGGCTGCTGGGTGAAGACGCCGTGTTTGCTCTGCCCATCGTTGACCCCCAGCACTCGCAGGCCGCCCACCAGCACGGTCATTTCCGGCGCGCTCAGGGTCAGCAGTTGCGCCTTGTCGATTAACAGGGCCTCGGCCGGTACCCGGTAGCTGTTCTTCAGGTAGTTGCGAAAACCATCGGCATTGGGCTCAAGAAAGCCGAACGATTCGACGTCGGTCTGCTCCTGCGAGGCGTCCATACGTCCCGGGGTAAATGGCACGCTGATATTGACCCCGGCGTTTTTCGCCGCCTGCTCGACCGCCGCACTGCCCGCCAGCACGATCAGGTCGGCCAGGGAGACTTTCTTGCCAGCGCCCTGGGCACTGTTGAAGTCGTTCTGGATGCCTTCCAGCACGCTCAGCACCTTGGCCAGTTGCTCGGGCTGATTAGCCTGCCAGAACTTCTGCGGCGCCAGGCGCAGGCGCCCGCCGTTGGCCCCGCCGCGCTTGTCGGAGCCACGGAAGGTCGACGCCGCCGCCCAGGCCGTAGACACCAGTTCGGCCACCGACAGCCCCGAAGCCAACAGCCTGGCCTTCAGTGCGGTCACGTCGCTGTCATCGACCAGAGCATGGTCGACCTCGGGGATCGGGTCTTGCCAGAGCAGCTCTTCGCTGGGCAGTTCCGGGCCCAGGTAACGCGACAGCGGGCCCATGTCGCGGTGGATCAGCTTGAACCAGGCACGGGCAAAGGCATCGCTCAATTGCTCGGGGTTGGCCAGGAAGCGCCGGGAAATCTTCTCGTAGATCGGATCGAAGCGCAGCGACAGGTCGGTGGTGAGCATGGTCGGGTTGCGCCGTTTGCTCGGGTCGTGGGCGTCGGGAATGATCCCGGCGCCAGCGCCGTTTTTTGGCGTCCACTGGTTGGCCCCGGCCGGGCTCTTGGTCAGTTCCCACTCGAAGCCGAAGAGGTTTTCCAGGTAGTTGTTGCTCCAACGCGTGGGCGTGGTGGTCCAGGTCACTTCCAGGCCACTGGTGATGGTGTCGGCGCCCTTGCCCGTGCCAAAGCTGTTGCGCCAGCCCAGGCCCTGTTCTTCAAGACCGGCGGCTTCCGGTTCCGGGCCGACGTTATCGGCAGGGCCGGCGCCGTGGGTTTTACCGAAGGCATGGCCGCCGGCGATCAGGGCCACGGTTTCTTCATCGTTCATGGCCATACGTGCAAAGGTTTCGCGGATGTCCTTGGCGGCGGCGACCGGGTCGGGGTTGCCTTCCGGACCTTCCGGGTTGACGTAGATCAGGCCCATCTGCACTGCGGCCAGCGGGTTTTCCAGGTTGCGGCCCTGGTCGGTGCGGCTTTCTTCGTTGCCGTGCTGCTCGGGCTCGGCCACCAGGGTGCCTTCGCCGGGCTCCTGCATTGGCTGCGGGCCCTTGCCGTAGCGGGTATCGCCGCCCAGCCACTTGTTTTCCGAGCCCCAGTAGACGTCTTCATCCGGCTCCCAGACATCCGCGCGGCCACCAGAAAAGCCGAAGGTCTTGAAGCCCATGGACTCCAGCGCCACATTGCCGGTAAGCACGATCAGGTCGGCCCAGGAGATGCTCCGCCCATATTTCTGCTTGATCGGCCACAGCAGGCGCCGGGCCTTGTCCAGGCTGACGTTGTCAGGCCAGCTGTTGAGCGGGGCGAAGCGTTGTTGGCCGGAACCTGCGCCGCCCCGGCCATCACCGGTGCGGTAGGTGCCGGCGCTGTGCCAGGCCATGCGAATGAACAGCGGCCCGTAATGACCGAAATCCGCCGGCCACCAGTCCTGGGAATCGGTCATCAGCGCATGCAGGTCTTGTTTCAGGGCTTGGAAGTCCAGGCTCTTGAAGGCCTCGGCATAATTGAAGCCATCGCCTTGGGGATCGGACTGCGGCGAGTGCTGGTGGAGGATCTTCAGGTTCAGTTGGTTCGGCCACCAGTCGCGGTTCGTCGTACCACCGCCAGCGGCATGACTGAACGGGCATTTCGATTCAGTAGACATGGGTGAGCTACCTTTGTATCCAGCGTTTTAGTTATCTCCACATCAGGTCCGGCCGGCACCCGCCAGCGCATCATCAAGGCTAGTCCCGGCCCCGGCAGTCAGCAAATAGACGCAGTATTGCCCGCCGATAGCCATAATCTCTTATACCAACCCCAGGGAAGGAGCAGATCGTAGGAACAGCCGCCTCACCTGAGGTCATGACCATGAACAGCCGTCCGCGTCGCACCGCCTACCACGAAGCCGGCCATGCCCTGGCCTTCTGGTGGAACGGCCTGGCGATCCGGCGGGTAACGGTGCGTACCCGGGCCGAGGCGCTGATCGGGCCGATGGTGGATTTGCGCGGTAACCTGCAAGCGGTCAAGGGCCTGGTCGAGGCGGACTACCTGGTGCCCCTGCCCGCCTTCGAGCCACCGGGCATCGCCGAGTACCTGCCGTCGATGATCGAGCTGATCGAACGCGACCTGCTCAACTGCTTCGCCGGCCCCGTGGCCGAAGCGATCTACCGGCGCTGCCCGGATGAGCGCTTTCTCGGCACCAGCGGCGCCGGCGACCTGCGCCGCGCCCGCGAACTGACCGCCCTGCTGCCGGCACGGCGGATGCACGATGCCGAAGCCGTGGCCCTGACCCGCTGCCACAGCCTGGTACGCCACTACTGGCCGGTGCTGCGGACGCTGGCCGAGCGCCTGCGTGTGCAGGGAGCACTGGATGGCGACACGCTGGTCGAGCTGCTTTGCCAGTTGACCGGCGAGACCCCGCAACGGCTCGGCAATCCGCTGGCAAGCCTGGACAGGCGCTGGCAACAACGGTCTGTCTGAGCTTCAGCCCACCGACGGCACCTTGGCCGGCTGGCCATGTTGGCGAGTGGTAATGATGCCGATCAACGAGATCAACAGCGCCAGGCCAATGGTGGTGGTCACCTCGGCGCGATGCTCGGGGGTCACCAGCATCACCCCAAGTGCAGCACTGATGAAGGCGATCACCAGGTAAGTCAGCCACGGGAACAGCCACATGCGAAACGTCAGCTCGACCTTCTGCTTGAGCAGCATCCGGCGCATGCGCAACTGCGACACGGCAATTACCAGGTACACCAGCAAGGCAATAGCGCCGGAGCTGGCCAGCAGGAACTGGAACAGCCCGGCCGGGGCAAAGTAGCTGACCACAGTGATCACCGCGCCCAGCACGGTGCTGGCGATGACCGCAGCGCGCGGCACCCCCGCCGCCGACGTCACCTTGACCTGTCGCGGCGCCTCACCGCGTTTGCCGAGGGAAAACAGCATGCGCGAGGCAATGTAGATCGAGGAGTTCATGCAACTGGCCACCGCCACCAGTACCACCACATCCATCATCAGCTTGGCGTGGGGAATGTTCATCAGCTCCAGGGCCCGTTGGTAAGAGCCCACCGAGGCCAGCTGCGGGTCGTTCCAGGGCACGATGGAAATGATCACCGCGATCGACAGCAGGTAGAACACGCCGATGCGCCAGATCACCGAACGGGTGGCGCGGGCGATGTTCTTCGCCGGGCTGCGGGATTCGGCGGCGGCGATGGTCACAGCCTCGGTGCCGATAAAGCTGAACATCACCGTGATGAACGCACCGACCACCGCCGACACGCCGTTGGGGGCAAAGCCACCATGGCTTTCGAGCAAGCGGCTGAGGCCACTGACCTCGCGCTCCGGCACCCAGCCCATCAGCACGGCGGCGCCGAGCGAAATGAAGGCGATGATCGCCACGACCTTGAACAGCGCGAACCAGAACTCGAACTCGCCGTACTTGGCCACGCTGAACAGGTTGGTCGCAGCCAGGGCGATAATTGACAACAGGGCAAACAGCCAGGCATCGACCGATGGCAACCAGTTGTTCAGCACATGCCCGGCGGCCAGGGCTTCGATGGGAATCACCAGCACCCAGAACCACCAGTACATCCAGCCGATGGTAAACCCGGCCCAGGGCCCGATGGCCTGGTCGGCGTAGGTCGAGAACGAGCCCGTGTCGGGGTTGGCCACGGCCATTTCGCCGAGCATGCGCATGACCAGGATGACCAACAGGCCCGACAGCACATAAGCGAAGATTGCCGCAGGACCTGCGGCGGCAATCGCATGCCCGGAGCCGACGAACAAGCCGGCGCCAATGATGCCGGCGATGGAAAGCATGGTGACATGGCGCGGCTTGAAACCCTGCGCCAACTGACCGCTCGAATCCTTGGAGCCCAGGCTGATCATTGTATTTATTCTCTTGTGATCGCAACGCATGGCATTGACTGCTGGCGTCACCTTACCTGTGCTGCTAGACGGCGGATTTGCCTGAGCGCGCCGTTCGCTGTGTCTGATCTCGCCATGAAACGTTCGTACCCGCTCAGTGCAACGCCCGGGTCACGAGGAAGTTCACCAGTTCCGGTTCATCGTCCAGTTCGATCGCGCGTACCGGGCGTGGCAGGTTGTCGAGCACCGAGCGCCAGAAGGCGTGGGCGGTCTCGTCCTGATCGTAGTAACGCACCAGCCACTGGTTCTGCCCGCTCGCCAGCACCTGGCTGGCCAGGGCGCTGGCGATGCCCTTGCGCCGGTAGCGCTTGAGGATGAACAGGTCGGCCAGCTCCAGGGCGTCGAGGCCGGGCAGCTCGCTGCGTTCGATCAGCAAAAAGCCGGCGATGTAGCCGTCGACCAGGATCAGGTTGGCGCTCCATTGCGGCGCTTGCCAGTAGCGTTGCAGGTGCTCGTCATGCACATAGAAGCGGCCATCGACCTCGACGTCTTCCTGTTCCCAGTCCGACGACTCGTAGGCGTAAAACTGGTAGAGGTTGCGGATCAGCTCGATCTGCTCAGGGCCGGTTTGCAGGAGCTCGACAGTGAGGTCGCTCATGGCTGGACCTCATACAGCGGAAGAATCGACGGCATTGGTATCTCGATAAGTGAACGAACAGCGCGTTTTGCGGGCGCTATTGTTTACAAAAGCCGGGGCCAATGCCATCGCTAAAACGCCTTACCTGGTCGGCAGCGCGGCGACCGCGTCGATTTCGATCTGCATGCCATCGAGCGCCAGGCGCGGCACCGGGATCAGCGTGCAGGTCGGGGTCATGTTACTGCCCCAGGCCCGCTGGGCCTCAGCGCCCCAGATACGCAGCCTGGCCTCATCGTGGTCGACAATCAGCAGGGTCAGCTTGAACACATCGGCCAGTGTGGCGCCTTTGGACGCCAGGGCGGTCTGCAGGTTACCCAGGGCCTGGCGCGCCTGCTCGGCAAAATCGCTCGACAACCGGCCTTCAAGGTCTTCACCACCCTGGCCGGCGATATACAGCAGCCGGGCATTGGCGGCGACTTCAGCCACATGGGAGTAGGCGTTGGCGCTGGGATCGTAGAGGCCTTCGGGGTTGGACAGGTGAAAAACTGCGGTCATGGTACTGCTCCGAATGATTGGAGCGGCGAGTATCAAACCTCGACCTAAGTAGAGGTCAAGCCTGATGTTACCTGCCCTGCGCAAGGGTCAAGGGTGACTGGCGTGTTAATCTGGCCCCTCGCACGGATTCGACCAGAGAGCAGACATGCCAATCGACCTACCTGACACCATACGCCCACTGTTCATTGCCGCCGGATGGCCGGCCAACAACCCGCTACCGGCCAGCGTACCGACTAATCATCCGGCGGCCACGCTGCTGCTGAGCCTCAACGGCCTGTGCGTCGGCCACTGTGGCGCCGGTGAAGAATGCGCCGCCGGCGACATCGAGTTCAGGGCCAAGCCCGCCCTGCACGACGACAAAGTCATCGTGAGAATGCAACACAAGCTCAACACCACCCTGGTGTGCATCGGCGATGTCCACCACGGCCATGGTGCGCTGTTTGTCGACAGCCAGGGCGCCTGCTACCTCATGAGCCAGGTTCACGATGCCTTCTGGCTGCTCGGCAGCACCTTCGTGGTTGCCGCAGAAAGCCTGCTGCTGGGCCGCCAGCCACAAGCGCAACTGCTGTGAAATTCAGGCGCAAATAAGGCAAATTGCTGGCCCCCTGCTAGCCGCTTCGTTGGCAAACTCGCTTTCTTTTCAGCAAGTTAGGTAGGTGCTATGCGGGCTTATGGATTAACCCTGGCAGCGTTTTTTCTGGTCGCCCTCCCGCTCGGTGCCCAGGCCAAGGCCCTGGGCAACAATGACCGCTACATGTGCAGTTGGGGTTCGGAGATTGCCGCCGGCGCGCAGCAGTCGAAGTTGTCCGGGGTGACGCTGTACGCCGCGCGCAAGCGCCTGCAGGTGCGTAAGTTCAACAAGCCGTGGATGCGCATGACCGCCATGGGCATCACCGAACAGACCTACAACAGCCAGTCGCGCCTAAAGCCCGCAGCCATCAAGCAGACCTACTACGAGCAGTGCGTCAGCCATGCGCTGGCGCGACGCTGAATACGCCGGCTGCTTCGAGGGTTTCAATCAGCCGCTCCGGCCACACCGTGTCGGTGGTTTGCCGCAGTTCCTCGGCCGACCACCAGCGATGATCGGCCATTACTTCGACCTCCGACGCCGTCCAGCCCTGGCGGCACAGCTGCTGGTCCTGCGCCTGGATCAGGTAGTACTGCTCGACCGACGTGACCCACTCGCAGCTGGGCAATTGCATGGTGAAGCGGCGCTCGCTCAAGTGGGCGCCCACGGCATCGACCTGGATGCCGGTTTCTTCGCGCAGCTCGCGAATGGCAGCCTGCTCGAAGGTTTCCCCCTCTTCCACACCGCCCCCCGGTGTTGCCCAGTAATCGTCACCGGCCAGCGCGCCGTTGCGATGGACGAAGCGAAACAGCAACACGCTGCGGGAGGGGCTGATGACTAATAGGCGGGCTGATTTACGTTCACGCATCGTGGTGGTCCTGTCCTTGGTTTATGATCGCGGCCGAGATTCTACCGGGCTCCAGGGATGAACAACGACAAATCTGCACCGACCCCCACTGATTATCACGGCAGCTGCCTGTGCGCCGCCGTCAGCTACCGCATCACCACCCCGCTAAAAGCCGTCACCCACTGCCATTGCAGCCAATGCCGCAAGGCCCATGGCGCAGCCTTCGCCACGTACGGCAGCGTGCCGGCAGCGGCCTTGAGCTGTAGCGATCCGCAGGGCATGTTACGGGTGTTCAAATCATCGCCTTCGGTTAGTCGCAGTTTTTGTTCAGGCTGCGGCGCGAGCCTGTTCTGGGCCAATGCCAGTGGCGAGTATCCGGACTGGATCAGCGTTGCGCTGGGTACCCTGGATACGCCGTTCGCGCCTGCCCGGCAAAAACATGTGCATGTGCAATCCAAGGCCTGCTGGCTGGTGATTGGCGATTCGTGGCCGCAGCACCAGTGACCGGTAAAACTTCAAAGCAAGGACGCCCTATGTATCGTTTGATTTACGCAGGCTTCGGCGCGCTGATGGCGCTGGCGACCCCGGCCCAGGCAAACAGCCTGTGCCCTGGCGCCAACACCGAAGTGCAGATGCTTGAATGCATGCAGCGCTCGCTGAAAAAATCCGATCGGCAATTGAATCAGCTCTATCAGGAGCTGGTCACACGCTTCAAGGAAGAAGGCGCGTCACCCGGGCGCCCGACCCAGGACGTGGCGCTGAAAAAAGCCCAGCGCGCCTGGATTGCCTTTCGTGATGCCAGCTGTGAACTGGAGACATATGAATCGGTTGGCGGCAGCGGCTACGCCACCATCCATACCCATTGCCTGTTGAAGCAGACGCAAGCCAGAGTCCAGTACCTGAAGCGGATTTCCGGGATGCCCTGATGGGTCATGGATGGCTGCCTGCAGCCCCACCTACCCCGCATGGCCTCACACCTGGTACTCAACCCGATCCGCCTCCACCGGCGTCGGCACTTCCCAGCGAAAATACATGCGCTCGATGTCCTTGTTGCGCAGCGAGGTGTCACGGCGGGCGTTGCGGCGCATCAGTTCGCGCTCGCTCTGTTCCAGGTACACCAGCTGTACGTCGGCGTCGTAGCTGTAGAGCAGGTCGAGGGTCTTCTTGCGCATTTGCTGCGACAGGTGCGTGCTGTTCCACACGAAGGGCTCACGGCGGCGCAGCAGGGTCTTGGCCTTGTCGATCGCGTACTGCGCTACCGGGCCTTTGTCACCATGGCTCAGCCCCAGTTCCTGGCGGGCATCGTCGAACGACACCACGGCCAGATCCGCGGCATGCTGGTTGACCCAGGTGTCCTTGCCGCTGGCCGGCAGCCCCGCCAGCATGATCACCTGCGAACCTTGCACTTCACGGTACAGGCTGTACTGCGGCAGCACCGAGGCACCGCGAAAGTAGCAGCGCCGGGTGTAGTCGTCGGCAAAGGCCTTGGGCTGATCCAGGCAGCCTTCGTCTTCGGCCAGCAGGCGGAAGACTTCGATGTCGTCGAGCAGCCCTTGCTTGCCGGCAAAGCCGCGGCCCTGCATGTCGGCGCTGGCCACGGCGCAAAGCATCCACACCGGCAACTCCCACGACAGGCGATGGAGGATCTGCTCGGCCGAACGCCCGCTCTTGTCCCCGGCCAGGGCAAAGAACGGCAGCTGGTGCACGCTGATGATCCGGCAGATGCTTTCGCGCAGCTCAAACGCCACCCCGGCCTGCCATAACAGGATGCGCGCATCCACCGCGCCGCGACGCGAATGCCCGGGCTGGCCGATCTTGCCGGTGACTTCATCGATCACCGTGCACGACGGCTTGGCGATGTCGTGCAGCACCGCGGCGTAAAACAGCACGAACTGCTGTTCAGGCGTGGCACGCTGGTACACAGGGTCGGCGAGCAAGGCATCGACGACCATCATGGTGTGGGTCCAGACGTCGCCCTCCTGGTGGTAGACCGGGTCCTGCGGGGTTGCCGCCAAGGCACGCAGAGACGGGATCGCCTCGAGCAGCGCCGGGTAGTCGACCGCGCGGCCGGGGCCGGGCATCAACCCTTGCAATGTGTTCATGTCCATATCATTCAACTCCTTGTTCGGCGGCCTGCAGGCTGGCCCAGGTGACCTGAGGCTCAGGCGCATACAGGTCGACACCGGCGGCCAGCAGGTTGGGGATGTACGGCTGGCGCAGGTGGTGCTCATCGGCTTCGAGGATGGCCTGGACAAAGTCGTGGCGCACCCATTTGATCCGCCCGGTGGTGTGCTCGGCGGTTTCGATTTTCAGGTACAGGCCTTCCATCAGGTCAGAGCGGTCGCCCTGGTTCCAGGCCTTGGCAAAGTCCAGTTGCTGGCGGGCGATGACCTCGGCGAAAGCGTCCTTCCAGCGTCGCGACTTGGCTTGTGAGTGGCCGACCAGGGCGAGCAGGTCCTTCAGCCGTGGCGGTGCGGTGCCTTCGAACAGCACCGGCACCGACAGCACCGGGCCGCCTGCAAGCAACTGCTGACGCCGCGCGGTGGAAAGGAACACCTGCGCCTCGCGGTCCCAGATGTCGAACTCGAAAAACAGGTGCGGCAGCTGGTCGTAGAACACGCTGTGGCGCTTGCTCATCACCTCGCCGAACAGCACGTAGCGATCTTCCAGGTGCTCGAGCAGCCAGTCTTCGTGGCAAGCCGCCCATTGCTTGAACTGGCTGAACTGGCGCTCGCGGCTGCCGCCGGCCAGGTAATGGCCACGGGACTGCAACAGCAGCTCGCCGGCGGCAGAAAAACTGATCGCGGCATTGGCGCCATCGAGCTTTTCCTCGACCACCAGGTACTGGCCCTTCAGTTCGCTGTAAGGCAGCTGGTCATGGTCGCTATCGCCGGGTTGCAGGCGAGAACTTTGCAGGTGTGGGGTGCGCGGGTACTTGAACAGGTCGAGCTGCGCGAGCTCGCGGATATCGAGTGTCATGGGTCTTCTCCAAAAGGGGGAAAACCGACGACAGCGGGCAGGTGAAAGTGCGTGCGCAGGCAGGCACCAACAGGCTTAAACGTCCGTCGTCGGCATCAGGCGTGTTGGTTGGCGTGGGGCACTGGCTTCACCTAAATAATGAGGGGTGGTGGATCTGAGGGTGCGGATTGGAAACGAGATGGGGGTGGGCTGTCAAGCGCTGTGTGGTTCGCGATGGCCTCATCAAAGGCAAGGCCGGCTCCCACAATAGCCCTGCATACAGCGGACCTGTGGGAGCTGGCCTTGCCAGCGATGGGCTGCGTAGCAGCCCTATGCCGACTGGCGCCGAGCGCCGTTGAGCGCATCATCCTTCGCGCTGTTACGCTCATGCCCCTGGCGCAAACGCAGCGCCGCCAAGGCCGCCACCACCAGCACCACGGCGATGAACTGCAAACCGTTCACGGCATTGCCGGTGCTTTGCTCGATCATGCCCATTACCGACGGCCCGAAGAAGCCGCCCAGCAAACCGCAGGAGTTGACGAAGCCCAGGCCACCCGCCAGCGCCGCACCTTTGAGGCGCGAGGCCGGGTAGAGGAAGATGATCGACTGGACGACAAAGAACATCAGCGCCGACAGGCAAAAACCCAGCAGGCTGATCACCGGCCCTGCCTGTGAGGCAATGGCCAGGCCCAGGGCCATGGTCAGCAAACCGGTGACCAGGATCCGCCGCGCCCGCTGCGCCGTGCTGGCAAACCGCGGCAGGATGATCGCCCCGGCCGCTGCCGCCAGCCATGGCAACGAGGTGAGAAAGCCGATCTGCAGCACACTCAGGTCGCCGTACTTGCCGATGATCCCCGGCAGGAAAAAGATCACCGTGTAGATGGTGATCTGGTGGCAAAAGTAGACAAAGATCGCCAACAGGATCTGTGGTGTCAGGCACTGCTTGAGCGAGTGCCCGCTGTGGCCAGCGCCCTCCTCGGCTTCACTGGCCAGCTGGCGTTCGATCTGCTCGGCTTCAGCGCTACTCAACCACGGTGCCTTGCTCGGCCGGTCGGGCAGTTTCTTCCATACCACGTAGGCAAAGAACACCGCCGGCAAGCCTTCGAGCATGAACATCCACTGCCAGCCGTGCCAGCCCATCAGGCCGTCCATCTGCATCAGCGCCGCGCCCAACGGCCCGCCGATGATGTTGGCAAAACACACCCCGAGCAGGAAGTAGCCGGTAGCGCGGGCACGTTGTTCGCGGCCGAACCAGTAGGTCAGGTAGAGCATCACCCCGGGGAACAAGCCGGCCTCGGCGATGCCCAGCAACAGGCGCAGTACATAGAACGAAGTCTCGCCCTGGACGAAGGCCATGGCCGCAGAAATCAGCCCCCAGGTCACCATGATCCGGGCAATCCAGAAGCGCGCACCGACCCTGTGCATGATCAGGTTGCTGGGCACTTCCGACAGCGCATAGGTAAGGAAAAACAACCCGGCGCCCAGTCCGTAGGCGGCCGCGGAAATACCCAGGTCGACATCCAGTTGATGCTTGGCCAGGGCGATGTTGGTGCGGTCGAGAAAGCTCAGCACATAGGCGGCGATCAGCAACGGCATGAGTTTGACGAACAGCAACCGGTTGAGGGTTGCAGGATCACGGGGCACAGTCAGTTCTTCGGGCGATCTTGTAATTGTCATGGCACGAATCTCTAGTGTGGCGACAGCGGTGGGAACGGCCCGGCCAGCACTGGCCGGGGCATGCAGGCAAGCTAGAAATCGACTGCGTAGCGGCCCTTGAGGCTGAGCATTTCCCTGGCCTCATCGGGGCTGGCGACCCGCCCGCCGAGGGCTTCGATCACCGTGCGGATGCGCTTGACCTGATCGGCATTGGACGCCGCCAGCTTGCCCGGGCCGTCCCACAGCGAGTCCTCAAGCCCCACGCGCACGTTGCTGCCCATGGCCAGGCCCATGGTGCCCAGGGGGATCTGGTTGCGCCCGGCGCCGAGGATCGACCACTCGTAGTTGTCGCCAAACAGGCGGTCGGCAGTGCGGCGCATGTGCGCCAGGTCTTCGGGGTGGCCACCGATGCCGCCGCGCAGGCCGAACACCGACTGGATGAACAACGGCGCCTTGAGCAGCCCGCGCTGGAGGAAATGCGCGGCGGTGTACAAGTGGCCGATGTCGTAGCACTCGATCTCGAAGCGCGTGCGGTTCTCGGCGCAAGCGTTGAGGATGTAGGCGATGTCGCGGAAGGTGTTGCGAAAGATCCGGTCATCGCTCTCTTCCAGGTACGGCCGCTCCCAGTCGTGCTTGAATTCGGTGAAGCGCTCAAGCATTTCGTACAGGCCGAAGTTCATCGAGCCCATGTTCAGCGAGGCCAGTTCCGGCTTGAGCTGGGCCACCGGCTGCAGGCGCTCTTCAACGCCCATGGTCGGCGCGCCGCCGGTGGTGATGTTGATCACCACATCGCTCTGCGCCTTGATCTGCGGCAGGAACTGGCGAAACAGCTCGACATCCTGGCTGGGCTTGCCGTCGAACGGATCACGGGCGTGCAGGTGAACAATCGAAGCACCCGCTTCGGCGGCGCCAATGGCGGCGTCGGCGATTTGCTGCGGGGTGATCGGCAGGTATGGCGACATCGACGGTGTATGGATGGCACCGGTGACGGCGCAGGTGATGATGACCGGGCGTTTCTTGGACATGCGGGTTCTCCGTTTTTATTCTTGGCGAGAAAGCAGTGCGGTAAAGGCGCGGGTGTTGCTCAGAGGTATTCGACGTTGCCATCGACGCTGATGGCTTGCCCGGTGATGTTGCGGGCGGCCGGCGAGCAGAGGAACAAGGCGGTGGCGGCGACGTCTTCGGCAGTGACCATGCGCTTGAGGGAAATCTTCTTCAGGTACTCCTCGCGCATCAGCGCCTCGGACACCCCCACTTGCGCGGCACGGGCACGAATCACCCCGTCCATGCGCGGCCCTTCGACGATGCCAGGCAGCAAGGCATTGACGCGGATATCGCTTTCGCCAAGCTCCGAGGCCAGGGACTTCATCAAGCCGACGATGGCCCATTTGGTCGCCGCATACGGTGTGCGCCAGGCGTAACCGAGGCGCCCGGCCACCGAGGCGATGTGCAGCAGGTGGGCGTTGGGCGAGTCCTTGAGCAGCGGCACCGCGTGGTGGGCGAAGCGGTATTGCGCAGTGAGGTTGATGTCGATAGTGCGCTGCCAGTCGTCGTCGCTGATCGCATCGATTCCGGCGGTGGGCCCGGCGATGCCGGCATTGTTGACCAGCACATCGAGGCCGCCGAACTGCTCGCGCTGAACCTTGAACAGCGCCTCGATCTGCGCCGCATCGCCGACGTCGGCGCGGGTGGCGACGCTGCCTGGGTAGCGGTCGCGAAACGCCGCCAGGGCTGCCTCGCTGACATCGCAGACATGCACCCGGGCCCCGGCTTCGATATAGGCCGCCGCCAGCACTTCACCGATACCGGCGGCGCCGCCGGAGATCAACACCCGCAGGCCCGGATACGGCGTCAGACGCTTGAGAACGCTCATGCTTTTTTCACTCCTGAAACAGACCGCGCACGGTCGTTGTTGACCAGCAGGCGCGCCAGGGAGTCGGCGGCCTGCATGATGTCGTCGGTCACCGCCGCCCGCGCTGCGGCCGCATCACGGTCGGCCAGGGCAGCGACGATACGGTCGTGGGCTTGCATCGAGCGCTGCAGGTGGGCTTTGTCCGGGGCGACCAGGGCAAAGCACGGGCCCATGTGCAGCCAGAAATTCTCTACCGCAGCGACGGTCAGCTCGGCCTGGGCCACGGCATAGATGCGCCGGTGAAAGGCAAAGTTGCCCCACAGGTAAGCCGGCACGTCGACCTTGTCGGCGGCGGCCTGCATCTGCACGCAGAGGTCGGTGATTTCAGCCAGGTCGGCATCGCGCAGATGGGCCACGGCCTTCTCGGCCAGCAAGCCTTCGAGGGCCACCCGCGCATCACGGATTTCGCGCAGGCGTTCAATGGTCATCACCCGTACCCGCAGGCGCGAGGTTTCGGTGACTTCAAAAGCGTTTTCGGCGCTCAGGCGCTGCAGCGCTTCGCGTACCGGCATGGGGCTGGAACCCAGCGCTTCGGCCAGGCCACGGATGGTCAGCTTCTGCCCGGGCTGGAAACGCCCGCTCATCAGCGCTTCGCGGATCTGCCGGTAGACCTGGTCTTGCAGGGTATCGCGGGACACCTGGCGCAGGGCCGGCAACAGGACGGGACGGTCGGTCATGGAAAAAGCCTGTGTTGTCGTTCTTGTGACACGAATATGTGATCACAAATCAAATATGTCAAATTATATTCGACGACAACAAGGCCGTGTTCAACGCGGCACAGCGCGCTCCATGACGATGATCCGCTCCTCCCCCTCCAGCACCTCGCGGACCTTGGCGTAACCGAGCCGGGCATAGAACGCCTCTGCGGTTATCGAAGACGGCACCCGCAGCAGCCTCTGGCCCGCTTGCCGGGCCAGGTTTTCAATCGCCTGCATCAGCGCGCGGCCCACGCCGGTGCCCTGCACCCCTGGCGCCACGAACACGCTGCGCACCACATTGCCTTGCAGGCTGGCAGTGGCGACCAGTTGCTGGTCCAGCTCCGCCACCAGCACCTGGCGCTGCTCCAGCAGGGCCAGTATTCGCTCTGCAGTAAAGCTCTGCTCGACCTGGGCGATCAGCGCCGCTGAATAATCGGCGGCGTTGGTCTGCTGCAAGGACTGGATGATCACCGCGCTGATGGCGCTGGCGTCGGCGGGCGTGGCGGGGCGAATGTGCAGGGGCATCGGCTCGTTCCTTGAGGCAGCATCGGGACGCCAGTGTGCCGTGTGTTCAGGCTGGTTAACCAGCGCTGGTTTCAGCCACTGCCGAAGTGCTTCGCACCTTGGCGGGTAATACCAGGGCAATCAGCACACCCAACAATGCAATCCCGCCGCTGACCAGCACTGCCCGCTGCAAGCCCAGCGCATACCCTTGCTGCCAGGCAGCCCCGCTCAGACCGTCAAGCCCCTGGTTGGCCAACCCCACCAGCAGCGCCAGGCCCAACGCCCCGCCGATCTGCTGGACGGTGGAGGCCATCCCTGACGCCACGCCCTGCTCGCCCGTTGCCACGCCCTGCCCGGCGCACACCCACATGGCGGTCCAGGTCATGCCCTGGCCGATGCTGAGCAAGGCAATCGGCGCCAGCAGGCGGGCAAACGCGCCGTCACCGGGCAACATCCAGCCGAGCCAGAGAATACCCACGCCACCGGCCAGCAAGCCGATGATCAAGGTGCTGCGCAACCCCAGGCGGGCCAGCGCCCGTTCGGCAATGCCGATGCCCAGGGTGCACACCAGGGTGGCCGGCAAAAACGCCAGGCCGCTGGCAAGCACGCTGTAGCCGTAGATCTGCTGAAAGTACAAGGCCAGGAAGTAGTACTGCACGCTGAAGCTGGCCATGAACACCGCGGTCAGGCCCATGGCCACGCGCAACCCCGGGGTGCGCAGCAGGCGCAGCGGCATCAACGGGTCGCGGCTGCGGGTTTCGATCACCACGAACACCGCCAGGCAAATGATTGCAGCCGCCAGCACGGTCCAGAACAACGGCCGTTGCCAGCCCCAGCTCGGCCCTTCGATCAGCGCCAGCACCAGCAGGCTGCCGCCCAGGGTGATGGTCAGGGCACCGGCGAGGTCAAACGAGCGGCCCAGGGCCCGTGGCGGGTCGGCTGGAATCCAGTAGCCGGCAGCCCAGGCGCAAGCCCCCGCCAGCGGCACGTTGACCAGAAACACCGCCTGCCAGCCCAGCCATTGAGTAAGGATGCCGCCGAGCAAGGCGCCAAGAGCCAGGCCCGCGGCCGAGGCGGCGCTCCAGATCGCCAGGGCGCGGGTACGCGGCGCACCTTCGGCGTACTGGCTGTTGATCAGCGCCAGGGTAGCGGGAAACAGCAAGGCGCCTGCCAGCCCTTGCAGCGCCCGGGCCAGCACCAGAATTTCGGCCTGATGGGTGAGGCCGCCGGCCAATGAGGCGATGGCGAACAAGGCCTGGCCGAGCCGATACAAGCGCCGCCGGCCAAGCAGGTCGGCGGCGCGCCCACCGAGCAGCAGGCAACCGCCAAAAGCCACGCCGAAGGCGCTGATGATCCACTGCAACTGGCGCGGGCCGATGGCCAGGTGTTCGCCAATGGTCGGCAAGGCGACGAAGACAATGGTGTAGTCCAGGGCAATGATCAGCTGGGCGCAGGCCAGTAACAGCAGCATCAATGCGGGGTGGCGCGGGGTGGGGATCGACATGCGGGGCATCCTTGGCAAGAAGGCGCCAGTGTCATTCATGCGCCAGGCATGATAAATACGCTGCCAGTTCTTTCAGTTATGACATTAATCATGGATCTGAACACCGTTGCCCTGCTGCTCAAGGTCGCCGAGCTGCGCAGTTTTACCGCCGCGGCCGCCAGCACCGGCTTGACCCAGTCGGGGCTGTCGCGGGCGATTCGGCGCCTGGAAGAACAACTGGGGGTCAAGCTGCTGCACCGCAACACCCGCAGTGTCAGCCTGACCGCCGACGGCTTGCTGCTGCGTGAGCGTTGCGCCCCCTTGCTGGCCGGCTTCGAGGAAGCCGAGCAACTGCTGCTCGACCGCCGCTGCGAACCCAGCGGCACCCTGCGCCTGAGCCTGCCCTCGGCCTTCGGCCGCATTGTCATCCTGCCGCTGCTGGGCGAACTGACCCAACGCCATCCGCAACTGGTGGTGGATGCGACCATGACCGATCGCCTGGTTGACCTCGCCGAAGAAGGCTTCGACGCCGCCGTGCGCATCGGCCCGCTCAGCGACGTGCGCCTGGTGGCCCGGCCGCTGGCGCCGATGCACTGGGTGACCGTCGCCTCCCCCGCTTACCTGGCCCGCCACGGCACGCCGCAAAGCCTCGACGACCTGGCCCGGCACAACTGCCTGGTGGTGCATAACCCTTACCTCGGGCGCCGGGTCGACTGGCAATTCGTGCAGCACGGCAAGCGGGTCGACGTGCAGGTCAGCGGGCAGCTGCTGTTCGATGTCGGCGACCCGCTGATTGATGCCGCGCTGCAGGGTTTCGGCATTGTCCAGGTGATGGATTTCGTCGCCCGCCAGGCCCTCGCCGACGGCCGCCTGGTGCCGGTGCTGGAGCCGTTTTCCGGGCGCTGGCGTGAACTGGCACTGGTCTATCCACCCTCGCGCCAGCATTCGCCGCGCCTGAAGGTGTTCAGCGACCTGCTGCAGGAGCGCTGGCCGTGCGCTTGGAGTTGACGATTGCCTTTTGCCGGGCGCCGGGCCTATAGTCGCAGCCGGCGTCAACCACGCCACCCGTCCGCGGAAAGGGCTGCGCCCAGGCTATACACCCCACATTTTTGTCTACGACTCCCGGCCTGACAGCGGACAAGGCTCGCACAAGGAGTTCGTATGCCTGCTCGACTGTCATCGCCGTCCCATGACGGGCGCATCAATCTTGAACAACAACGCAAGCGCGCCAAGGAACTGCTCCAGCGCCTGCGCAGCGGTACCGCGCCCGAGCAACTGGCGCTACTCGCCCCTGCCTCACCGCGCCTGGCCGATGCCCAATGGCTGATCGCCCGCGACCTGGGCTTTGCCAGCTGGCCCAAGCTCAAGGCGCATGTCGAGGCCATCGAGTTTGCCGCCCGCCACCCGCAGTTTATTGCCGATGACGAAGCCGCCACCCAGCATTGGCGCTGCGGCAACGACATCAGCCACAGCCTGCGCCTGGCCGGCTTTACCGGTGCCTTTCACATGCTCAGCGACCCGCTGGTGATGGGCCCGGTGCGTGACGTGCCGCCAGCGCCTTACCGCGCCCTGCGCGGCAACTACGTCAGTCAGGCCTATGGCCTGGAGCACGCTGAAGTGCAGCGCAAGATGGACGCCGAATACGCTGACCTGGCCCGCCTCGAAGACTGCCCCAGCGCGGTGCTCTGGTGCGAGGCCGATGCCTACGATCAGTTGTTTTTGATCCGCGTGCTGGCCGGTTTGCACAAGCCGCCGCAGCGCCTGGAACTGATCGAGATTGACAGAATGCCCGGGGTCGAGCGCTTTATCGGCATCGGCCAGTTGGCCCCGGACGTGTTGGCCTGGTTGTGGCCGCAGCGCCGGGCAGTGGATGGCCCCATGCTGCAACTGGCGCGCGAGGCCTGGGCCGCTTATTGCGCACCGTCGCCACAGGCCTGGGCGCAGTTGGCTCATCGCCAGGACCTGGCCCTGCCTTTGCTCGCCCCAGCCCTGTTGCGCCAGCTGCAGGAGCTGCCAGGAGTGGCCGATGGTTTGTCGCTCAGTGAGCGCCTGGCGCTGCAGATCATCAGCGAGTTCGGCGAGGCGCCCTTTGGCCGGGTGTTTGCCGAATTGATGGGTAAGCGCGAGCCGTTGCCCTACCTGGGCGACATGATGTTCCATGCCCTGCTGCGCCCGTTGATTGATTCGCCCACGCCGTTGCTCATCGAAGCGCAGGCCGAGCTGGACTGGCCGCGCCGGCCTTTGCGCCTTACCCCGTTGGGCGAGCAGGTACTGGCCGGCCAGGCCAACTGGCTTGAGCAGCAGGCTCCCGAGCGTTGGGTCGGCGGCGTGCGCCTGCAGGCCGGGCACAGCCACTGGGCGCTGGGCCGCGACCTGTGGCCGGTGTGGCGTGGGTAAAGAAGTCAGGTCCCTGTGCAACGGCTCAGCGTTGCACGGCGGTGGTTTTCAGCCAGGTCTGAAAGTGCAGCGAGCCAAGGATCGCATCGGCATCCGGGGTCAGTGAACAGTCGTCGATCGGCGCGCCGAAATAGGTGGCCTCAGGGTCGACTATCACCTCGCGGGCATCTTGATTGTGCTGCAGGTAACTGCGCACGAAATCAGCCAGTGGCAGGCGATCAGGGCCGGCGACTTCGAAAGTGCGGTTGGCCGGCGCCTGCTCGGCAAGGTTGGCCAGGGCCAGGGCCACGTCGGACGAGGCCACCGGTTGCAGCGCGGCGTTGGTCAGGTGCACGCGGTTGCCGTCGGCACCGGAATAGGCGATGGCGCCCATGAACTCGAAGAATTGCGTAGCGCGCAGGATGGTATAAGGCCTGCCTGAGGCCTTGATCAGCTCTTCCTGGGCCAGCTTGGCGCGAAAGTAGCCGCTGTCCTGCATGCGCTCGCTGCCCACCACTGACAGGGCGATGTGGTGCCGCACCTCGGCCTTCTCCTCGGCGGCCAGCAGGTTGCGCCCGGATGTCTGGAAAAACGCCAGCACCGCAGCGTCTTCGAAGGACGGTGAGTTGGCCACATCGACCACCACATCAGTACCTTGCAGCGCTTGCTCCAGACCTTCGCCGGTGAGGGTATCGACGCCGGTCCTGGGCGAGGCGGCGAGCACCTTGTGGCCGTTGGCGCGCAGGTTGTTGCACAACTGGGTGCCGATCAGGCCGGTACCACCGATCACGACGATTTTCATGGCTGCTGCTCCGGGGGAGGATCGCAAGCAACTATTTTACGCTGGGTAGCGCAAGGCCGAGCAGCAACAGACGAGCGTCATCGTGGATGATCCGGTAAAGTACGCGCCGCTCGAGAGATGGATCCCGGGCCAATTGTCATGGAGTTATGCAGTGAAAAACCTGAGCAAAGTTGTCGCCTGCGGTCTGTTCGTTCTGGCCCTGGCAGGTTGCACCGGCACCCCGATGAAAACCCAGCACTACAACGCCGACCAGTACACCGTGATCGGCCACAGCGAAGCCAGCGCCACCGGCCTGCTGGTACTGGGCGTCATTCCAGTGCGTCAGAACAGCCGCTTCGTGCGCGCCCAGAATGCCGCGATCAAGGCCAAGGGCGGCGACGCGATGATCAACACCCAAGTCCAGGAAAACTGGTTCTGGGCCTGGGTACTGACCGGCTACACCACCCGCGTTTCGGGTGATGTGGTCAAGCTGCACAACGTTCAGTAGAGCCCGCTCCCACAGGCGACCTTGGCCTGCAACTTGGCGGTGCCCGCCAGTACAGGGCAATGGCTCTCAAGCTTAGTAGGCGCGCTCAGATAGCGTATGATCGCCTCTCCTCCCGCAAAGACCCTCACCGCCATGCCACTGAGCAAACGCGAACAGGCGCAGCTTGACCGCCGTCTGGTCGCCACCCTGACCGAAGCCTGCGAGACCGCCAAGGCCGAAATCGTCGGTTTTGCCTGGCTCACCCACCTGGTCGATTACACACGCTTCCCTTCCAGTTTGCAGGTGATCTGGGTTTTCGAAAACCGGGCTGCAAAGGAACACGCCCTGGCCAGCGGACAAGGTGAGCGGATGATCGAGCTGACGGCTTTGGCTTTGCAAGAAGCCGACGTCGAATTGCATCCGCTCGCACCTCACGTGCAGTTCGACATCGAAAAGCGCGGCTGACACATGGCCAAGGACATCGAAAACCCCTGCATCGCCGTGTGCCAGTTGAACGGTGACCTGTGCCTGAGCTGCGGCCGCAGCAAGGACGACATCCGCAAATGGAAGCGCATGAAACGCCCGGAAAAAATGGCTGCCGTGCAGCGCGCCAACCAGCGGATGAAAAGCCTGAAAAAAGCCAAGGGCTAGCGTTTCAGCCAGCGGCATCCTGAATCAGGAAATCAATAAAGGCCCGCACCCGCAGCGGCACATGCCGGGCGTGGGGGTAGAGCAAAATGAACGGCCGAGCGGCGGTGCGACGCCTCGACTTGACTCGCGATGACGTCAACACGATTTGACCTCTTGCAACACCCCCTGCACCACCGCCAACATCCCCTGCTCCGCCATTGCCAACTGCCGATCGGCACTGCTCCCGTGCGCAACAATCACCTGCGCCCGGGCAAAGCTACGATCACCGTCAACCCCCTGCGCAGCATCGGCAAACACCGCCCGCGCCCGCGCCAGCCATTGCCCGGCGCTGCCCTGCCCTTCACCCTCCAGGCAGATGAACTGCCCATGGCGGCCATGACGCATGGCCCGCCAGTAGTTCTCCTGGGCAATCCAGTGGGCTTCGCGGCTCAGGTGCACGGCGGTACGTGGTTGCGCCAGATAATGCTCGACCATGCAGCGGAACAACCCGGCAATGCACAACGCATCTTCAAGGTTCGGGCAGGCATCGGCGATACGCAGCTCCACCGTGGGGAAGCGCCGCGACGGGCGGATCGCCCACCAGCAGTCAAACCCTTCGCGCAACGAGCCGGTGCGCCGCAGCAGGGCCAGGTAGCGCTCGAAGGCCTGCCAGTCATTCAAGCGCTCCGGCAGGCCCATGTGCGGCCATTCCCCGCAGGCCACCTGGCGATAGCTCATGTAGCCGGTCGGCTGGCCTTCCCAGAACGGCGACGAGGTACTGAGCAGCAATAGCAGCGGCAACCAGGGTAGCAACTGGTTGATCAGCTGGATGCGGTCCTGCCCGGGTGGTACGCCGACGTGCACATGCAGGCCGCACAGCAGGCTGCGCCGGGCCACCTGCTGGTAATCGTCGAACAGCTGGTGAAAGTGCTCATCGTCAGCAGGCTGCTGGTCGCGCCAGCCGCCCATGGGATGACTGCCGGCAGTCAGCAAGCCGACGCCCTCCTCGGCCAGTACCTGCGCCAGCTGGGTGCGGCTGCCGGCCAGAAACTCACGGGCCTGGGCCAGATGGCCGAACACCGGCGACGCCACTTCGACCTGGCCTTTGAACATCTCCTGGGCAAAGTGCGCGCCGAGTACCTGGCGGCACAGGTCGATCTGCGCCGCCGACGGCGCGGCAAGCATGCGCCCGCTGGCCAGCTCGACCAGCAGGTACTCTTCCTCGATGCCAAAGCCGCAGGGGCTGTTCATCGGCGGGTGACGCTCAAGGCTACGGCGGCGATGCGTTCGACCTGCTGGTAACCGGGCTCGAGCAGTTGTTCGCCGAACACATCCGGGTCCAGTTCGTGGTAATGCCAGGCCCAGTCCGAGGACGCCAGCGGCGCTTGCAAGGCCGCCAGGAACGGATCACGCCCCTCGATCATGGCCACCCCGGTGTACAACAGCAAGGTGCCGCCCGGCGCCAGGCGTGGCAGCGCTTCTTCGACGATCCGCAACGACAGCCCGGCCCCCAGGGCACCGCCACCATGACGGTAGGCGCGCTCGCTGGCATCAAGCATGTATGGCGGGTTGGCGACGATCAGGTCGAAGGTGCCGGTGATGCCCTGGAGCACATCGCTGTGCTCGACCGAGACGTTGGCCAGCTGCGCCAAGGCGGCGTTGATGGCGGTCAGGCGCAAGGCCTGCGGGTTGATGTCCACGGCGCTGACCTGCGCATGCCGGCGGGCACGGGCGATCAGTACGGCGCCGACCCCGGCACCGCAGCCGATATCCACGGCGTGGTTGATGCTGGCGAAACTTTGCTGCAGGTGGGCTTCGATCAATTGGGCAAAGCGATAGCTGTCGGGGCCGAAGAACACCGCATCCGTGCTGACGGTGGGAAAGCCGGAATGAACGAAGAGCAAATCATGCAGGCTCGACCAGCGTACCCTGCTGCGCAGCAGCTCACCTTGCGCCTCGATGATCTGCGCCCGTTGCAGTTGCGTCAGCTCCTCCCCTGACAGCAGGGCGGGCGCAAAGGGCCGGTTCCAGCCGAAAATATCGCGCAGGGTATGGCCCTGTTCTGCCCCTTCGCGCTGGTTGTTGCGCACTTGGGTCAAGGGCGTGACGCTGGTAAATCGATAGCCATCGGCCAACAGCCGCCGCCCCAGTTTCAGCAAGGCCTGATCGGCCTGGCGTTGCGCCTCGGTCAATTGCATGGTCAGCCTCCCACTAAGATTTGAGCCCGGTCATCTGCGCGTATTTGCGCGTCGCCGCCAGGCCCTGGGGCAAGGCGTGGCGAGCCCCGGCCATTTCGCTGATGAGGTAGGCGATCCGCGCTTCGGGCGGCAAATCGTGCAGCTCGCGTTCAAGCCCGTTCACCAGCGCCTCGTCGTGCACCGAGACCTCGGCCTTGGCCGGCCCGTAACGAGGGCGGCGCGGTTGCCAGCTGACCGCGATCCAGTCGTGCAGCAGCTGTTTTTCATAAGGGCTGAAGACGCCGAACATCGCTGCTGCCGGGCCGTCGATCAATTGCCAGAAGCGGCTGTTGGCCGGGTCCTGGCCGCGTTTGATCCAGCCCTTGTCCTGCAGGGCGGCGAGAAACCCTGGAATGCTGCCAGGTTCGGCCAGCCACTGGTTGACCGTGCGCCCTTCGATCCGGCAGTAGTCCGAATGCATGTGCTGGCCAAAACTGCGTTTGCGCTCGAAGGCGGCCAGCAGCTCGGTTTCAAGGTCAAACTCGGCAATGATCGTCGGTGAACACGGGCCCAGGTCGTTGAGCCGATAGCCTCGGGCAACCCGCCGATAGAACTCGCTGGCGCCCTGCGCCGGCCACAGCTGCGCCAGCGCCTGCACGGCCTTGCAGGCATGGCCGCTGCTGGCGTTGTCGATGGTCACGTGCAGGCGAAAGTACTGCGGGTCGATCCCCAGTTCGTCCAGTTCATAAGCGCTGATCAGCAAGTGCAGGGGCAACTGCTCATAGCCCAGGTTGTAGCCGATCACCTCGGGCAAGAACGCTTCGGTATTGAAGCCCAGCGCCAGTTGCAGCGCGCCTTGTAGATAGCGATCGTCGGCCAGCGGCAGTTGCTCGTGGCAGCCCAGTTCGCTGAGCAGGCGCCGGTAGATCAGTACATGGTTGCAGGCCGGGTCACCGTCACCGAGCTCTTCCAGGTAAATGCGGATGAGCCCGTGGTAACGCGGGTCGGCCCAGTGGCGGAGCATGCCGAACAGCCAGGCACCATCGACCGCCTTGGTCGGGGCGACGTGCTGGAGAAAATACAGCGCATAGGCGCGGCTGCTGAAGTAACGCCGGGCAGCGCCGGCTTTGCGCTCGGCGAGGTATTGGGCGTATTGCCCGGCCACGGCAGCAGCACGGTCGGCGGTCCATTGGCCCAGTTCGGCAGGGTTGTTCGGCAACTCATCGGGCAACGCCTCGGCCTGTTGCAGTTGCTCGCCGAGCCAGGCGGCGCTGACGCTCAGGTCGCCCTGCAGCAAGGCGTGGTACCGCGCCTCATGGCCTGCTCGGCTATCGATGGCATGCGGGTCAAGCACGGGTGCGGCGGTCATCACGGTCATGGCGGCAGCCTTCGGCAGTCGGGCGAAAAGTGCCCTCTATGCAAGTGAGCGGTGCGCCGTAACTGAAGTTCAGATCATCTGCGCGCCGAAGGGACGGATGGCAGGCCGGCGCGGTAGAATCGCGCCATTGCCGTTTTTGCCTGGAGTCCCCCCTGCCGATGCCCGCCCTCCACCACTTCGTCACGCCGCCCGCCGAGCCGATCAAAAGCCAGATCCTGCAAATGGTGGTCGATTACCTGACCGACATCAGCAGCGTCGCCCTGCCGCCGAGCAACCCGCTGTACAGCCTGTACCAGTACGGCATTGGCTTCGAAGTGCACCTGTACCTGGAGGCCATGGACGGTTCGCGCGGCATCCCGGTCGAGCTGATCGTGGCCATGGACCTCGACGATCCCGAGCAGGTGGTGGGCTTTTTGCTCTATCTGCCGCTCAAGGATGATCCGCAGGCCTGCTCGGTGGCCTACCTCGCCGTGCAGGCCAGCCACCGTCGCCAGGGGATTGCCCGGGCCATGCTCGCGCAGATGACCGCGCGCTATCCGCAGGCCGAGCTCGGCTGCGTGGCCGCCAAGGTGCCGGTGTTCGAAGCCCTGGGCTTTCAGGTAACTGGCGCGCGCGGCCCGCAGGTATTGATGAACACCCGCGCCGAGCCCAGCACCGGCATGGCGGCGGTGCTCGACGTGGCGCCGATCTACCGCACCCTGGAGGTGCAGCAGATCCACAGCTACCTGCTCAAGCAGCACGGCAAGCGGGCGATGGTCGATGCCGAGAAACAGCGCGACCGCCATCTTGACCAGCTCAGCCGCAAAGCCCGGGCCCTGGCCCTGGAACGCCTGGGTGAAGGGCCGTGGCTGGAGGGTGGGCGCGGCTTGCGGCTGGTCTAGCTTTTCACGACCTGGCTCATCAGCACCTGCAGCACGAAGCCGGTGCCCTGCTCCACCTCCCCCTGGCGGCAGGCGATACCCAGGTGCCGCCACAGCCCCGGGCGCAACGGGCGCCTGCAGATTCGCGGATCATGCTCCGGGGCCGCCGATTCATGGGGTAGCAAGGTCGCACCGTAGCCCGCCGCTACCAGGCTTTTTACCGCGTCGTTGTAGTTGAGCTGGATACGCGCCGGCGGTTGCAGGCCGGCGCTGGCAAACCATTCGCTGGTGACCCGCGACAACTGGGTGCTGCTGTCGTTGAGGATCAGCGCCCGGCTGGCCAGCCATGCCGGGCTGATCCGCGCCGGCGGTGACCAGCTGGCGGGGATGAAGGCCATGATCGGATCGCGCCGCCACGGGCGGATCTGAAGGCCCTTGATCGCCGCTTGCGGCAGCGCCACCAGGCCAATATCGAGGCTGCCGTCCTGCAGGCGTGCCAGGGACTCGCTGGAGGTCAGCACCTGTACCTGCACATCGATGCCGGGGTGCTGTACGCCGAGGATGTCCAAAGCCTGCGGCAGCAGGTGAGCAATGGCACCGGTGGACGCGCCCAGGCGTACCCGCCCGGCCAGGCCCTTGACCTGTCGCTGCACATCATCCAGCGCCTGCTCGGCATCGGCCAGCAGGCGCCGGGCGCGTTCGAGCAGGGTTTCACCGATGGCCGTGGGGCGGATCTGCCCGCGCTTGCGCGCCAGCAGCGGCGCACCGATGCGCGCCTCGAGGTCGGCAATGTGCAGGCTGACCGTCGGCGGCGCCAGGTTGAGCGCCCGCGCCGCCTGGGCAAAGGAGCCGAGGTCGGCGATCACCACCAGGGTACGCAGCCGGTCGAGGCTGATCTCGCGCATGGTTGTATCGTTCAGAAAAGATGAAGTTGAGCATCATGATATTCAAATTTTCTTTCGTCCAGCCGCAGGTGAAGATGGCCGCACATTTGTCACCTATGCACGAGAGCCCCCATGCACCAGCCCCTGGTTTTTATCGACGGCGACCAAGGCACCACCGGCCTGCAGATCCACGCCCGCCTCAACGCTCGCAACGACCTGCGCCTGCTGACCCTGCGGGCGGGCGAGCGCAAAAACCTGCACCTGCGCGCCGAAGCCATCAACAGCGCCGACGTGGCCATTCTGTGCCTGCCCGACGACGCCGCCCGTGACGCGGTGGCGGCCATCGTCAACCCGCACGTACGGGTGATCGACGCCAGCTCCGCGCACCGCACCACCCCAGGTTGGGTGTACGGCTTGCCGGAGCTGGACGAACAACAGGCCGTGCGCATCGCCCAGGCCAAGCGGGTCAGCAACCCTGGCTGCTACCCGACTGGCGCCATTGCCTTGTTGCGGCCGTTGATTGGCGCAGGCCTGGTGCCGGTGGACTATCCGCTGACGGTCAACGCGGTGTCGGGTTATTCCGGTGGCGGCCGGACGGCGGTCGAGCGTCATGAAGGACCCGATGCGCAAAACGCCCAGGGCGTGCTGGTGTATGGCTTGCACCTGGACCACAAGCATGTGCCGGAAATCCAGCAGCATGCCGGTTTGTCGCAGCGGCCGGTGTTCGTGCCCAGCTATGGCAGCTACCGCCAGGGCATCGTTCTGACCATCGCCCTGCAGACCCGGCTGCTGCCGCCGGGCGTGAGCGCAGCGCGGTTGCAGGCGTGCCTGGCCGAGCATTACCACGGCGCCCGGTATGTACAGGTGGCGCCGCTGCAGCTGGGCGCCTCAGCGGTGCAACTCGACCCGCAAGCGGTCAACGACAGCAACGACCTGCGCCTGGCGGTGTTTGCCAATGAAGCGCACGGCCAGGTATTGCTGACGGCGGTTTTCGACAACCTCGGCAAGGGTGCGTCGGGGGCGGCGGTGCAGAATCTGGAACTGATGCTGGCGGCGATGGGCTGAGGGCCCAATCGCGGGGCGACCCGACTTGCCCCGCGATAGCTTCACACCACCCGCAACACCCGCAACGGCACCCACCCCGACGCACTCCCCTTGCGACACCACACCCAGCCGTTCAACTGCCGACCACCCTCCAGGCAATCTCCCACGTCCACATCCAGTTCCCGGGCGCAATAATCCTCCAGGGCAACACCCTGATCATCGCCCAGCCGCTCGATCACCGGCCCCGGCACCCAGCCGGCCTGCTGCCCGGGTGTACTGCACAAGTACCACTCATCCCAGCCTTCCTCGCCGTCATAGCACTCGCCAATGTGCAGTGGCGCGCCCCTGGCAAACGTGATGGGCTCGGGGTACTCACTGCGGTGCGCTTCGATCACCATGAACATCACCGGATTTCTCCTCCATTTGAAAATCGACGGCACTGCCGCCATGCTCGGCGGTCTGCCACTTATGCGGATCGCTCAGCAGGGAAGAATATCGTCATGTGTGCAAAACCAGTAGTCAGTGCCAACCCCGCCGGTTGTGTCCGGGTGCGTGGCGCCCGTGAGCACAACCTGAAGAATGTCGACGTCGACATCCCCCGCGATGCGCTGGTGGTGTTCACCGGGGTGTCGGGCTCGGGCAAGTCGTCGCTGGCGTTCTCCACCTTGTATGCCGAAGCCCAGCGCCGCTATTTCGAGTCGGTGGCGCCCTACGCACGGCGCTTGATCGACCAGGTCGGCGTGCCGGCGGTGGACTCCATCGAAGGCCTGCCGCCGGCGGTGGCCCTGCAGCAGCAACGCGGCACACCCAGCGCGCGCTCGTCGGTCGGCAGCGTTACCACCCTGTCGAGCCTGATCCGCATGCTCTACTCGCGCGCCGGCAGTTACCCGCCCGAGCAGCCAATGCTGTTCGCCGAAGACTTCTCGGCCAATACCCCGCAAGGCGCCTGCCCCGAATGCCATGGCCTGGGCCGGGTGTTCGATGTCAGCGAGGCGTCTATGGTGCCCGACCCGTCGCTGACCATCCGCCAACGGGCGGTGGCGTCCTGGCCCATGGCCTGGCAGGGGCAGAACTTGCGCGACATCCTCGTGACCCTCGGCTATGACGTCGACATCCCCTGGCGCGACCTGCCCCAGGAACAGCGCGACTGGATCCTCTTCACCGAAGAAACCCCGACGGTGCCGGTGTACGCCGGCCTGACCCCGGCGCAAACCCGCCAGGCACTCAAGCGCAAGCTCGAACCCAGCTACCAGGGCACCTTCAGCGGAGCCCGGCGCTATGTGCTGCACACCTTCACCCATTCGCAAAGCGCGCTGATGCGCAAACGCGTGTCGGCGTTCATGCGTGCCAGCCCCTGCCCGGCCTGCGCCGGCAAGCGCCTGAAAGCCGAGGCACTGACAGTCACCTTTGCCGGCAAGGACATCGCCGAGCTGTCACGCCTGCCCCTGCTTGATCTGGCCGAACTGCTCAAGACCGTCGCCAATACCGACTACCTCAACCAGCCTGAAGAAGCCGGCGCTGTGCTCAGCCACGCGCAAACCCGCCAGGCCCGCGAGCAACGCGCCGCCCGTGGCGACAACCCCCATGAAGGCGGCGCGGACGTGCGCCACACGCCCAACCTGTCGGTGGAAAAGCGCCTGGCCGCGCAGCGCATCGCCGCCGAGTTGCTCGAGCGCATCAGCACCCTGATCGACCTGGGCCTGGGTTACCTGGACCTGGAGCGCAGCACACCGACTTTGTCGTCGGGCGAGCTGCAACGCTTGCGCCTGGCCACCCAGCTCAATTCGCAGCTGTTCGGGGTGATCTACGTGCTCGACGAGCCCTCCGCCGGGCTGCACCCGGCCGATAGCGAAGCGCTGTTCGCGGCCTTGCAGCGGCTCAAGCAGGCGGGCAATTCGGTGTATGTGGTCGAGCATGACCTGGACACCATGCGTCGCGCCGACTGGCTGGTGGACGTCGGCCCGGACGCCGGCGAGCACGGCGGCCAGGTGCTGTACAGCGGCCCGCCGGCAGGCCTGGCCAAGATTGAGGCCTCGCGCACCCGCACCTACCTGTTCAACGACAAGCTTCCCGAGGCTCGCCAACCGCGCACGCCCCAGGCCTGGCTGCAACTTGAAGGCATTACCCGCAATAACCTCGAGCAACTGGCGGTAGCCTTCCCGCTCGGCTGCTTCAGCGCGGTCACCGGGATTTCCGGTTCGGGCAAGTCGAGCCTGGTCAGTCAGGCGCTGCTCGACCTGCTCGGCGAGCACCTGGGCCAGGCCCGCAGCCAGGAAGAAGCACCAGAACAGAGCCTGGAAGACGAACCCGAACAAACCAGCGACGGCTGGATCAGCGCCGGCCTTGAGCATATCCGCCGCCTGGTGCCGGTGGACCAGAAGCCCATCGGCCGTACGCCGCGCTCGAACCTGGCGACCTATACCGGCCTGTTCGATCACGTGCGCAAGCTGTTTGCGGCAACGCCCGAAGCGCAAGCACAAGGCTTCGATGCCGGACAGTTCTCGTTCAACGTTGCCAAGGGGCGCTGCGAAACGTGTGAAGGCGAAGGCTTTGTCAGCGTCGAGCTGCTGTTCATGCCCAGCGTCTATGCGCCCTGCCCGACCTGCCATGGCGACCGCTACAACCCCCAGACCCTGGCCATCACCTGGCAAGAGTTGAACATTGCCCAGGTACTGCAACTGACGGTCGATCAGGCCAGCCAGCGCTTCGCTGAACAGCCCGCCATCAGCCGTGCCCTGCGGGTACTGCAGGACATCGGCCTGGGCTATTTGCGCCTGGGCCAGCCGGCCACCGAGCTGTCGGGCGGCGAGGCCCAGCGCATCAAGCTGGCCACCGAGCTGCAACGCCTGGCGCGTGGCGCCACCCTCTACGTGCTGGACGAACCCACCACCGGCCTGCACCCACAGGACATCGACCGTTTGCTGGTGCAACTGCAGCGTCTGGTCGAGGCCGGGCATACGGTGATCGTGGTCGAGCACGACATGCGTGTGGTGGCCCAGAGCGACTGGGTGATCGATATCGGCCCCGGAGCCGGTAGTGCCGGCGGCAAGCTGGTGGTCAGCGGGCCACCGGCGCAGGTCGCGGCGTGTGAGCAGAGCCGCACGGCGGGATTCCTGGCCAGGGCGCTGGCTTGCGCTGAGGAAATTACGTAGCATCCTGCGCTTTTTGCCCCGCCAGCACCCCGCTGCCGGGCCGCTCTTCAGGTAGGTCATGAGAACAACCCCGCTTCGCGCCGATGTCCTGGCAGGACTCACCACAGCCTTCGCCCTGGTGCCCGAGTGCATCGCTTTTGCCCTGGTGGCGCACCTCAACCCGCTGATGGGCCTGTATGGCGCCTTCATCATCTGCACCCTGACTGCCCTGCTCGGCGGGCGGCCGGGGATGATTTCCGGCGCGGCCGGCTCCATGGCCGTGGTCATCGTCGCCCTGGTGGTCACCCACGGCGTGCAGTACCTGCTGGCCACGGTGCTGCTCGGCGGGCTGATCATGATCGCCTTCGGCCTGCTGCGCCTGGGCAAGCTGGTGCGCATGGTGCCGTATTCGGTGATGCTCGGTTTCGTCAACGGCCTGGCGATCATCATTGCCCTGGCCCAGCTTGAGCACTTCAAGGCCGATGGCGCCTGGCTCAGCGGTGCACCGCTGTACCTAATGCTGGGGCTGGTGGCGCTGACCATGGCCGTCGTCTACCTGCTGCCGCGCCTGACCCGCAGCGTGCCGCCGGCGTTGATCGCCATTCTCGGCGTCGGTGCCGGCGTCTACCTGCTCGACCTGCCGACCCGCACCCTCGGCGATCTTGCCCACATCGCCGGTGGCCTGCCGGCCTGGAGCTGGCCGCAGGTGCCGTGGAACCTCGAAACCCTGCAGGTCATCGCCCCCTACGCGCTGCTCATGGCCCTGGTCGGCCTGCTGGAAACCCTGCTGACCCTGAACCTCACCGACGAGATCACCGAAACCCGCGGCCACCCCGACCGCGAATGCGTGGCCCTGGGCGTGGCCAACATGACCAGCGGGCTGTTCGGCGGCATGGGCGGTTGCGCGATGATCGGCCAGACCGCCATCAACCTGAGCTCCGGCGGCCGTGGACGGCTGTCGGGGGTGGTTGCCGGGGTGATGATCCTGATGTTCGTGCTGTTCCTCTCGCCGCTGATCGAGCGCATTCCGCTGGCAGCACTGGTCGGGGTGATGTTCGTGGTGGCCCAGCAGACGTTTTCCTGGGCATCGTTGCGAGTGCTGCACAAGGTGCCGGTCAACGATGTGCTGGCGATCATCGCCGTGACCCTGGTCACGGTGTTTACCGACCTTGCCACTGCGGTGCTATGCGGCATCGTCATCGCCGCGCTCAACTTTGCCTGGCAACAGGCCCGCGAGCTGTATGCCGACAGCCATGACGAGAGCGACGGCAGCAAGCTGTACAAGGTCCACGGCACGCTGTTCTTCGCCTCGACCACGCCGTTCCTCAACCAGTTCGACCCGGCCAATGACCCGGCCCGGGTGACCCTCGACTGCCGCCACCTGAACGTTGTCGACTACTCGGCGATTGCCGCGCTCAAAACCTTGCGCGAGCGCTACAGCAACAACGGCAAGCACCTGCGCGTGGTACACCTGTCCGAGCGCTGCAAGCAACTGCTCAAGCGTGCCGGGCTTGAGCATTAAGCTGCATCAGGGCGCGCCGAACATCGCCGTCCAGTAGATCCCGGCGTCGCTTTTGGGATCGACCGCGTAAGCCGCGCCCAGCTCGCTGAACTGCGGGCTCATCAGGTTGGCGCAGTGACCGGGGCTGGCCAGCCAGCCATCGACCACCTTGCGCGCGGTGTCCTGCCCGGCGGCGATATTCTCGCCGACCTGCTGGCCGGCATACCCGGCAAGTTCGGCGCGGTCCCCCGGGGTGCGACCGTCGCGGTCCTTGTGGTCGAAGAAGTTGTTGTTGGCCATGGCCCGCGTGTGGCTTTCGGCGGCGCCGGCCAGGGTCGCGTTCCAGGCCAGCGGCGTGGTGGCGTTGAACGGCTGGCCGCCGCACTGGCGGGCCTGGCTGCGCGCGGTGTTGATCATCTCCAGAACCTTCTGCCCTTCGGCCTGCACGTCGCCCAGGCGCCCGGCCAGCAACGGCCGCGCCAGCACGATGCGCCAGTCGCGGCCCTCGCGGCTGACACCGACATCGACGAACTGCGGGTCGAGCACCACCTGGCAGAAGCTTTCGCGCACCGCCTGCATCGCCGTCTGCGCATCGCGCGGCCCGGACAGGCTGATGGCCTGGACGTTGACCATCGGGTAGCTCTTTTGCGCCAAAGCCTCGCGCAGGTCGCCCATGCTGTTGGCTGGTAACACCAGGCGTGGATCGCTGGCCAGCGGCGGCAGCTCCATCGACCCCTGGCCTGCGCAACGCTGGGCCTGGCTGCGGTAGGCGTTGATCGACTCGATCAGTTGCGACTCGTCGCTGGCCTGGGCGGTCACGCTAAACGCCAGGCCCAGCGACAACAACGCCAGCGATGCAACAGGTGAAGTGACGCGCATGGAGATCTCCCTTGAACGGACTGCATAGATGATGCCCGAAGTTGCCCGTCGTCTGACAGCGGGAATGTTTTGAGTTCCCCGCGGTCGATCCTGTAACGGGAAGTTCCACTCCCAAGGCAATCAAAGGTTCGAGCATGCGCCTGCTAACAATTGCAACTTGCCTGGTACTGACGTTCTCCAGCGCCGTGGCACTTGCGGCCGACTCCAAGGCCCAGGTGGCCGAAGAAAAAGCCCAGGTGCTGGAACAAAAAGCCGCCAGCCACCCCGATGCCCCACCCGCGCCCAAATCCCAAGCCATCACCAAGACCGAAGTCCAGGCCGTCGACCCGGCGGGTGAGGCCGCGCTCGATGACGCCATTACCTGCCTGGCGCGCAGCATCTACTGGGAGTCCAAGGGCGGTAAATCCGCCGACATGGAGGCGGTGGCCAACGTAGTGATGAACCGGGTCGGCCACCAGGGTTTTCCCGATTCGGTCTGCGGCGTAGTCAAACAAGGCTCGGAGACCGGCGCCTGCCAGTTCTCCTGGTGGTGCGATGGGCGCTCGGACGCTGTCCAGGAAGAGGTGCGCTACACCCTGGCCAAGGAAATCGCGCGCAAGGCGCTGAACAAGCAACTGCCTGACCGAACCGGTGGCGCCCTGTACTTCCACGACCGCCATGTACGGCCCAACTGGTCGAAGACCTTCGCCAGGACCGCGCAGACCAGCGAGTTCCTGTTCTACAAGCCGCGCAACGGCGAGTCGCACTAGCTCAATAGAAGTCGTAGTAGATCGTCCACTCGCCTGTGTCGCGGTGCTTGAAGAACATCAGGCTGCCGCTGTCGACCACGTTGAGGTTGATCTTGGCATCGGATGAAACCTGGAAGACGAACTCGAAGCCGTCGCCCGGGTACACGCCCGACTGGCAGAACGACGGATAGCCGCCGATCTTGTGCTCGTAGGCGTGGGTGATGACCTCGTAATAACACTCGATGTCCCCTGCCCGTTCGAGCTTGACGATTTCCGTGACCAGTTCATCCGGCACGCCGCCACCATCCCACAGCGGATAGTCTTCGGCGAGTTTTTCAGCGCGCAGCGGGAAGGCCTTGAGAAAGGAGTTGGCGACCGGCAGGTCCTTGCGCACCAGCTCGTCGTCGGCGCGGTATTCGCGGATCAGCCAGTTGTTGCCCATGGGCTCGAACTCATCCGGGAACGGGTAGCCGACGAACAGGGTGAGGACGCGGATATCCTTGAGCGCCGGGCTGCTGAACGGCAGGCTGGGCAGGTGGAACTGGGCCATGGGCAGCAGTTGCTCACCGGCGGCGTTGGTCGGTACGCCTTCGTCGGGGCGGTAGAGGAAGACCCGGCCGAGCCAGCTTTCTTCATCGCTGTCGGTGGGTCGAAAACCGCCGGCGAAAAAGCGCGTGGCGGGTTTGGCCAGGCGTTGTTTGATTGTTTCAATGTCCATATTGACCTCGATGTTCCTGATAAAAGTTGTGCCTGTTCCGGCCTCTGCGAGCGCTTCGCGCTCGATCGCCGGCAAGGCCGGCTCCCACAGGTCCGGCGTACATGATCCACTAACTGCGCATAACCATCGCCTTGATGGTCTCGAACAACTCCTGCTGCGCCTGCTCCGCCGTAATCTCACCGTTCGCCGCAGAATGAGACAACGCCTCGGCCGCGCCGATCATCGCCCGCAATCCCGCGACGCCAATCTCGCCACGGCCACTGAACGGCTCCAGCAGCGCCCGGCACTTGCCCATGAACACCGCCTCGTACTCGCGCTTGATCTGCTCAAGCTCTGGCGAGCTGGCCAGCGCGGCGTTCACTCCGGGTATCTCGCGGCCCTGGGTCAAAACGCAATCGACATAGGAGCAGGCGATAACCGACGCGATGCTCTCGAGCGTCGGCTCGCAGGCGGCCAGGGCGGCATCCATCACCGCGGTCTGGCGCTCGTCGTAACACTGGTACAGCGCCGCCAGCAAGCCTGAGCGAGTACCAAAATGGTCATACACCACCGGCTTGGTGACCCCGGCCAACTCGGCCAGACGCCCCAGAGTCAGGGCTTCGGTGCCTTCTTCACGGACCAGGCGCCAGGCCACTTCCAGCAGCTGTTGCTTACGGTCTTCGCGCGACAGGCGCCGACGCGGTTGAGGATCGCTTGACATGCTTACCTACCAAAAGTAACTTACTAAAAGTAACTTATGCCCAGCTTACAAGTTTCACCCTTTCCCCGCAATCCGCAGGAGCCCTTGCCATGCACGCGCTTGTTGTTGTCGCTCATCATGATCCACGCTCGCTCACCCACAGCCTGGCCACCAAGGTAGTCGAGGGGTTGCTGGAAAACGGCCATAGCGCCGAGCTCGCCGACCTGTTCGCCGAAGGTTTCAACCCGGTGTTCGGCGCCGCCGACCACGCGGTTCACCACCGCACTGCAGCGCCTGGCGCCGATGTGCTGGCCGAGCAGGCGCGCATTGACCGCAGCGATGCGCTGGTGCTGGTGTTTCCGGTGTATTGGTGGTCGATGCCGGCGCTGCTCAAGGGCTGGATCGACCGGGTGTTCAGCAATGGCTGGGCGTTCGATTTCAGCACCGAGGCGCCAATGGTGAAAATGCTGGGCCGCTTGAACGTGCACCTGGTGGGCGTTGGCGGCGCCGATGCCGCGACTTTCAGCAAGCATGGTTACGGGCAGGCGATGAAAACCCAGATCGACCACGGCATCTTCGATTACTGCGGCGCCCGGGTGGCGAGCTCGACCCTGCTGCTGGAATCGGAAAACACCGACCCCAGCGCCCACCTGCAGCGCATGTTCGAGCACGGCCGCAGGTTGTTCGCCGAAGTCGCCGAGCCCGCCTGAAGCGCCTTACTTGCTGTCGCGGCGCTCGTTGATCCACTTCACCACCTGGGTGGAAAACTCCGCCGGCGCCTTGCGCCCCAGGCGCCGCGACAGGTCGAGGATAGTCTGCTGGGCCAGGGCTTCTTCCATGCGTTTTTGCGCGGTGAGCATCACCGCGTGAATGGCACAGGTGCCATCGATGGCCCAGGCCGGCGGCGCGCCGTCGAACAAGGTGCAGCGGTCGCGCACGTCGCGGCAATCGAAGATCGCCTTGTGCCCGTCGATGGCCGTGACGATATCCAGCACGGTGATTTCATCCGCCGGCCGGGCCAGCCGGAAACCACCCCGCACACCCTCGGTGGCCACCACCAGCCTGGCCTTGGCCAGCTTGGTAAAGACCTTGGCCAGGTATTCATGGGGCACCCCCTGCAGCTCGGCCAGGTCACGCACGCTGGCTTCACGGCTTTCGCCCAGGTCGTCGACCAGAAACAGCAGGCAGTGCAAGCCGTACTCGACGCCGGCGCTATACAGGGACATGACCATCTCCGACTTGATTTGTCGCCAATACTAGCAGCTCACCCTGACCACCAGCAAACCTAAGTCTTAACCCATAGGCGTTAAGAAAATGCTTGCGCCATTTAACTACGACCAATACAGTCGTAGTTATCCGGCGCAGGCAACATAACCTTGCGTCCGGCAAACAACAGCCCTTTTTTCTCGGAGCAGAACATGAAACAGCACATCCTGATCATCGGCGCCGGCTTCGGCGGTATGTGGAGCGCCCTCAGCGCCAGCCGCCTGCTGGACCAGCACGGGCGCAACGATGTCACTGTCAGCGTGCTCGCCCCGCAAGCCGAACTGCGCATCCGCCCACGCTTCTACGAAACCGCTGTGCAGCAGTTGAAAGCGCCGCTGGCCGAGCTGTTTACTGCGGTGGGGGTGAACTTCATCCAGGGCGCGGTGGACCAGATTGATGTGGTCGAAAAACGCGTCGGCTACCGCGACGGCCAGGGCCGCCCGCAGGTGCTGGGCTACGATCGGCTGGTCATGGCCAGCGGTAGCGGTGTGGTCCGCCCAGCGCTGGCCGGGCTTGAGCAGTACGCCTTCGACGTCGACCAGATCGAATCGGCCAGCCGCCTGGAGCAGCACATCGAAGCCCTGACCCAGCGGCCTGCATCAAAGGCGCGCAATACCGTGGTAGTGGCCGGCGGCGGCTTCACCGGGATCGAGACCGCCACCGAAATGCCCGCCCGCCTGCGCGCGGTGCTCGGCGAAGATGCCCAGGTGCAGGTGATCATCGTCGATCGCGGCAACAAGATCGGCGCCGCCCTGGGCGAAGGCATCAGCCCGGCAATCATCGAAGCCTGCACGGCGCTGGGGGTCGAGTGGCGCCTGAATGCCTCGGTAGCCGCCGTCGATGCCGGCGGCGTGACCCTCGCCGATGGCCAGCGCATCGAGGCCAGCACCGTGGTCTGGACCGTCGGTGTGCGCGCCAGTTCACTTACCGAACAAGTGCCCGGGCAACGCGATAACCATGGCCGCCTGCATGTCGATGGCAACCTCAAGGTCCTTGGCCAGGAACATATATTCGCCACCGGCGACGTGGCCTACGCCGCCACCGATGACCTGGGCAACCACGCCTTGATGACCTGCCAGCACGCCATCGCCCTGGGCCGCCACTCGGGCAACAACGTCGCCGCCGACCTGCTTGGCGTCGAGCCGACGCCGTACCGCCAGCCCAAGTACGTCACCTGCCTGGACCTGGGGGCCTGGGGCGCGGTGTACACCGAGGGTTGGGAGCGTGAGGTGAAGCTGATCAAGGACGAAGCCAAGACCCTCAAGCAGCAGATCAACTCGGTGTGGATCTACCCGCCGGCAGCCGATCGGGCGGTTGCCCTGGCGGCGGCCGATCCGCTGATTCCGGTTGTGGCCTGAACGGCTCAGGCGTGTGACAGCAACGGGAACATCAGCCTGGCGTCTTCGATAAATTGGCCGGCCTGGCCGAGCACGAACAGGCTGTCATCCGAGACCAGCGGCTGCGCCTCGAAGCCGCTGCTATCGAGCGGCGCAAACCCCAGCACCACCCGGGTGGTCTGGGGCGTGCGCAGTTCAGCGATCAGTGCCTTGAGGTCGAGGGCACGCCTTGCGAACACCTCGAAAAGCGTCATCACCCCGTCGACGATTTCCATCACCACATAGGCCTGCAGTGCTGGCGAGTAGTGAACGCAGTCTTTGAAAAACGACGTGCAATAGAACATCGTCTGGTCAGGGTTGCTGCACATCGCCAGGCGTGCAACGGGCACGGCACTGTCAACCGCGCTGATGAAGCGCTGGCGCTCGAGCAGGTCGTCCATGTCGACCCGGAGGAAGCTGCAAGGCCTGTCCGATGGGGTTAGCGCCGCGCTGTATTCATGTTCGAGCACCCGCGCAAAACCGAATTTCGGGTAGTAATCCAGCACCGTGTCGTTGGCAAACAGGTAGATCAGTTCGCACTGGCCCTGCCATCTGTCCAGCACCCGCTCCAGCAGCACGCGGCTCAGGCCTTTGCCGCGATACTCCGGCGCAACCATCACGGTACCTAGCTGGATGCCTTGCTTGTGCTCACCGAACACCTCGAAGTGCATGAGGTTGACCGAGATGTTGGCGACGATGCGCCCGTCATGGGCCAACGCCCACGGCTGGTAGCCTTCGCCCCAATAGCCGTCCTGGTACCACTGTTCGAAATCGAATTCGAAGGTCTGGTGGGTCAAGGCGTTGAAGCTGGCGCGCATCCGGGTATCGTCCTTGAAGTTTTCCAGCAGGCTGAACTGCTGGCCTGCGATCGACAGGTCCATGCGCATTTCTCTTGGTTTTTTGTCTGGCCGCCACCCTATTACTGCGGCCAGGAACAATCTGTAGGTAAATTGTAAAGCGGGCCGGACGCGGGTGATTGCACCTTGCCTCTCCGCACAGGTAAGATTGAGAACGATTCACACTCACACCTTCGGGAACGCCAACCGGTGCCAACCTCCTCCACCCGCAAGCTGGGCTTCTTTTTCAGCGACCATCACCGGTGGCTTCTGCAGCATATCCACCAACGCCTGCGCAACCGCGCCGATGCCGAAGACACCGCCGCCGAGACCTTCTGCCAGATGCTCGCCGCCCAGGTCGACCCGGCCAGCATCCAGCAGCCGCGCGCCTACCTGTCGACCATCGCCCGCCGGCTGATCTTCGACCGCCATCGCCGGCGCCAGCTGGAGCTGGCCTACCTGGAACGCTTGTCGGCGCTGCCCGAGCCATTGGCGCCCTCCCCCGAAGAACAACTGCTGCTGATCGAAGCGTTGGTCAGCATCGACCAGGTGCTCGACGGCCTGCCGATGATCGTCAAGGCCACCTTCCTCTACAGCCAGCTCGACGGCATGAGCTACGTCGATATCGCGCGCAAGCTCGACATCTCCGAGCGCACGGTCAGCCGCTACATGAAGCAGGCCCTGAGCCAGTGCTACCTCAGCGAGCTGGCGCCATGAGCCAGCGCCGCCTCGAGCCCAGCGCCGAAGCCGCCATCGACTGGATGGTGCGCCTGAGCGCCGGCAACACCGACGCCCAGCTCAACAGCGAGTTCAGCAACTGGCTGGGCAGCGACCCGGCCCACGCCCAGGCCTGGGCACGCTTGCAGGAGCGTCTGGGTGGCGCCTGCCAGACCGTGCGCAACTTCGAGCGCCGCGCCCCCGGCCAGGCCGGTGAGGCGCGCCAATTGCTGCTGCAAACCCATGGCTCGCGGCGCGAACTGCTGCGCGCTTTCGTCGGTATCGGCGTGCTCGGCGGTGGCCTGTGGCTGGGCGCGCGCAGTGAGGTCGGCCAAGAGCTGCTGGCCGATTTGCGCACCGCCAAGGGCGAGCGCCGCGACTTCACCCTGGCCGATGGCAGCCGCCTGAGTTTGAATGCCGGCAGCGCCGTCGACCTGCAGTTCGATGGTCAGCAGCGGTTGGTGATACTGCGCCGTGGCGAGCTGATCATCCAGGTCGCCGCCGACCCGCAGCGGCCGTTGCGGGTGCGTAGCGCCCAGGGTGAAATGCGCGCCCTGGGCACGCGCTTTCTGGTCAGCCAGCAAGCCCAGGCCACGCGTCTGGTGGTGCTTGAGCATTCGGTACGCGCGCGGCTGTTCAACGGCAGCGAACTGGACGTGCAGGAAGGTCAGGCCGCGCTGCTGCATGGCGAACGCATCGAAGCCCTGGGCAATGACGAGCGTCAGCGCGCCGACTGGCTCAGCGGGCGCCTGAATGTGCTGGATGACTCCCTCGAGTCAGTGGTCGAGGCGCTGCGCCCTTACTACCGTGGGTTTGTTCGGGTTGAACCCGAGGTGCGCGGGCTGCGCGTGCAGGGGGTGTTCCCGCTCGACGAACCGCAGCGGGCCTTCGCCGCACTGGCCGAAACCCTGCCGGTCAAGGTCGATCAGTACAGCCCGTGGCTGACGCTGATTCGGGCGAAAACCCCGCTGCAAAAATAATTTATGCAAATCACTCGTATTTGTGTCCGGTTTTCATTTCTCATCGCACCTATCTCCTGACACGCCAACATAATCAGGAGAATTCCGTGCTCAACCCTTGGTCCCACGCCCTTCCTGCCGCCATGGCCCTGGCCGCGCTGGCCAGCACCGTCCAGGCCCAGGAACAGGCCCTGAGCTTCAACCTGCCGGCCGCCTCCCTGGCCAGCACCGTCAATGCCATCGCCAGCCAGAGCGGGCGCATCGTGTCCCTGGACCCGGCATTGGTACAGGGCAAGCAGGCGCCGGCGATCGTCGGCCGGATGAGCGCCGTGCAGGCCATGCACAAGGCCCTGGCCGGCAGCGGCCTGCAGTTGCTGGTCACCGAACAGGGCAACTTCAGCGTGCTGCCGAGCATCGACGCCGGCAACGCCCTGGAGCTGGGCGCCACCAGCATCAGCAGCAGCGGTGTCGATGCGGCCACCACCGAGGGCAGCGGCTCCTACGCGGCACGGGCAACCACCATTGGCAAGGGCAGCCATACCCTGCGGGAAATCCCCCAGTCGGTCACGGTCATGACCCGCCAGCAGATGGACGACCAGAACATCGTCGACCTCAAGGACGCGGTCAACCAGACCACTGGCCTGGTCGGCCTGCAGGGCGTGGGCCCGGGCCTGATCATTTATTCGCGCGGCTTTCAGATCGACGACTGGCAGTACGACGGCGTGGCGATCCCGCGCAACACCTATTCGCTGGGCAACTGGGCGACCCAGGACCTGATCTTCTTCGACCGCATGGAAGTGCTGCGCGGCGCTTCCGGCCTGTTGCAAGGCACCGGCAGCCCGGGCGGCGCCGTTAACCTGGTGCGCAAGCGCGGCCAGGCTGCGCCGACCGTGACGGTCACCGGCAAGGCCGGCAGCTGGGACCACTACGGCCTGCAACTGGACGCCGGCGGCCCGTTGAACGATGCCGGCACCGTGCGCGGGCGCTTCGTCGCCGACGAGGACCAGAGTGATTCGTTCGTCGACTACGAATGGAGCAAGACCCATTCGCTGTACGGCGCGCTGGACTTCGACCTGAACGAGGCCACCACCCTGGGTTTCGCGGTCAGCCAGTCCAACGGTGAGTCGCGGCCAATGCTGCGCGGGTTGCCGCGCTATGCCGACGGCAGCGGCCTGGATGTGCCGCGTTCGACCTTTACCGGTTCACGCTGGAACCATTCGCAAATCGACGTCACCACCCTGTACGCCGACCTTGAGCACCGCTTCAACGACGACTGGAAATTCCACGTTGGTGCGATCCGCATGAGTGAAACCAACAAGTCGACCCACCAGCGGGTGCAGACCGTTGACGATGCCATCAACTTCGATGGCAGCGGTGTGAGCTATGCCGACTGGGTGACCGATTTCGACTCCACCAAGGTAGGTGTCGACATGAACCTGGTGGGCAAATTCAACGCCTTCAACCTCGAGCAGGAAATCACCCTGGGCGGCAACTACTCGAAGCTGACCACCGATGATCTGTTCGCACGCACGTTCAACGACAGCACTGACAACATCTTCGATATCGACCATCACCGCCCGGATATCAGCTACGACAGCTTGCTCGACAAGCCCAACGGCCGTGGTTTCAGCAGTGCCTATGACGTGCGCCAGAAAGGCCTGTATGGCGCCTGGCGGGTCAAGCTGGCCGAGCCGTTGACCCTGGTGCTGGGTTCGCGGGTCAGCTGGTTCGACTACAGCTATGACACGACCATGTATGCCGGTGTCACCCGCGCCCCTTCGGTCAGCCCGACCAGCACCATGACCGAAAGCGGTGAAGTTACCCCGTACATCGGTATGGTCTACGACCTGAGCCGCGAGTGGTCGCTGTACGCAAGCTACACCGACGTCTTCGTACCACAGACCGAACGCAGCGTCGGCGGCGCGCCGCTCAAGCCGATCATTGGCAGCAACTACGAAATGGGCATCAAGGGCGAACTGCTTGATGGCCGCGTCAATACCTCCCTGGCGGTGTTCCGCTACGACCAGGAAAACCGCGCGATCATCGACAAGGCCTCGGGCTTTGCCTGCGATGACTGGTACTGCTCCACCGCCGCCGGCAAGGTGCGCAGCCAGGGTATCGAGGCTGAAGTCAGCGGCGAAGTGCTCAGCGGCCTGCAGCTGTTTGCCGGCTACACCTACAACACCACCACCTACCTCGACGACCCGGACAACAAGGGCAAGGTGTTCAGCACCTGGACGCCCAAGCACATGTTGCGCATGTGGGGTAACTACCAGCTGCCGGGTGACTGGAGCAAGGTCAGCGCCGGCCTGGGCTTCACCGCGCAGTCGCATACCCTGGGCTACGAGCACACCTACGACGTGCCCGGCTACGCGGTGTGGAACGCGCGCCTGGCGTACCAGCTGAGCCCGGAAGTGGGCCTGGCGCTGAATGCCAACAACCTGTTCGACAAGCACTACTACATTGCGGCCTACAACCAGCTCAACGGCAACAACAACTTCGGCGACCCGCGCAACTTCACCTTCAGCGTGAAGTACACGCCGCAGTTCTAAGTTGTCAGCCAATCGCCGGCAATGCCGGCTCCCACAATGGGTCTGTGTGTTGCAGATTTGTGGGAGCTGGCTTTGCCAGCGCTCGTCATTCAGGCGCCAGCGGGCTTACGTCGAAAACCATTGACCACGATATACAACAACGGCCCCACCGAGACGAACACTGCCGTCAGCAACCAGTACGGCAGCACCGCCCGCCACGACCTGCCGCGCTGGCGCGCATCGCGGTACATCCACACGCACGCTAACGCCGCCAGCAGGTACAGGTCGATCACCACCTGGGCGGTGTCCGGCCGTGAGATCAACTCAAGGCCGAACTGCAGCAACGACTGTTCGGCGATGAGCATGGTGTACAGGGTGTAGGCACTGAAACCAAGCAAGGCGAGCAGTGCCAGCCAGGGCTTTTTCATAGGATGTCATCCTTGAGCATTGAAGGTGGAATGTACCGGCCTCATCGCTGGCAAGCCAGCGCCCACAGGCCCGGCATCCATCTCAAAGGCGGCGCAGAACCTGTGGGAGCGGGACTTGCCCGCGATCGGCCGCGAAGCGGTCGTAAAACCAGGCAACGCAGATAGCCGCAGTGACGCTACAACGGCCACTGCGCCAGCGGCCAGTACTGCCCCTTGCGTGATTCGAACAAGGTGAAGTGCCGCGCGCGCAGCACAAACTCTGCCGGCACCAGGGCTTCGGGCTCACTGCCGCGGTAGTCGCGGGCCAGTGTCAGGTGCGGGCGGTAATCCCGTGGGTCCTGGGCAAAGCCCAATGCCAGCATCGCCTGCTGCAGGGCATAGGCCAGCTGGCGCAACGCCGCAGGGGTCTGGCTGGGCACCAGCACCAGCGCCTTGGCCGGGCGCCACACCTGCAGCCGGTCGAGTACCAGGCTCAGCGGCTCACCCGCCACCTTCACCGCCCCAGCGGCAGCGAGTATTGCCGGTAACTGTGCAGTGCCGGCGGCACCGAGGAACATCAGGGTCAGGTGAAAATTCGCCGAGGGCACCGGCCGCCCGGTTTGCATATTCAGCTCACTGCGCCAGCGGGCAATGGCCCGGCGCTGCTCAGGTACGCAGTCGAGGGCAAAGAACAGCCGCTTGAAGGGTTCACCGGTATCACCAATGCCTGGGTCCATGCCGCGTCATCCTGTGTAGTTCAGCTCCAGTTGCTGACTCTACCGTTAGACACCTCACGGCGGCGAGCAACCTCTGCAAGTGCGGTCTATGCTCAGCCCTTTGCCCCAGGAGTTGAACGACAATGGATTGTTTTTCACCCAGCGATAAATTGTTCATGCATCAAGCCCTGAGCGAGGGCCGCCGCGCCCTGCCCGCCTGCCTGCCGAACCCGCCGGTGGGTTGCGTGCTGGTGCGCAATGGTCAGATCATTGCCCGCGGTTTCACCCAGCCCCCCGGCCAGCCCCACGCCGAAGCCATGGCCATGGCCCAGCTCGACGGCGATGCCGAGGGCGTCACGGCCTACGTGACCCTTGAGCCCTGTTCGTTTCATGGCCGCACCCCCTCCTGTGCCACGGCCTTGATCAGGCGCGGTATCCGGCGTGTGTATGTGGCCATGCTCGACCCCGATCCACGCAATGCCGGCGCCGGTATCGCCCTGCTCGAAGCGGCGGGTATCGAAGTGCTGGTCGGCTTGCTGCAAGCCCAGGCCGCCGGTGACCTTGGCCGCTATCTCAATCGCGCCGCCGATGCTGAATCGTTCACGCAAACGCTTGCGCCTAGCACTATGGTCGGGCACACAACCGGTAACATTTAGTACAAACCGTGGTCACGATTGTTTATGCTGGCGGGCTTATGCCATGGCGCATCGCCACATCGACAAGTATCCGCCCATGAAAATCTTCTTTGTTCTACTGTTTGTTTTCTCGATTGCCTACGTTCATTTGCGCGGCAAAGTCAGGCACAAGATCACCCGCCAGCTGGGTGATCACTCGAGCTTCCTGGCCCCGGTCAACGTTTTCCTGTACCTGTTCTCCAAGCTGCCGGCCAAGCCGTACCTGCCGGTCGAGTCGTTCCCCGAGCTCAAGCCGCTGCAGGACAACTGGCAGGAAATCCGCGCCGAAGCCCAGCAACTGCTGCACGTCGGCGAGATCAAGAGTTCGCAGAACTACGACGACGTCGGCTTCAACTCGTTCTTCAAGAGCGGCTGGAAGCGCTTCTACCTGAAGTGGTACGGCGAGAGTCATCCTTCGGCAATGAAACTCTGCCCGCGCACCACCGAACTGCTGCAAGGCATCGGCACGGTCAAGGCGGCGATGTTCGCCACCCTGCCGCCAGGTTCCAAGCTGGTGCGCCACCGCGACCCGTATGCCGGCTCGTACCGCTACCATCTGGGCCTGGACACACCCAACGACGACGGCTGCTACATCTGCGTCGATGGCCAGAACTACGCCTGGCGCGATGGTGAAGGGGTGATATTCGATGAGACCTACATCCACTACGCCTCCAACCAGACCGAGCACAACCGCATCATCCTGTTCTGCGACGTCGAGCGCCCGCTCAAGTACCGCTGGGCCACAGCGTTCAACCGCTGGTTCAGCAAGAATGTGATGGCAGCCGCAGCCGCGCCGAACGACGCCGGCGACAAGACCGGCGGCATCAACCGCCTGTTCACCCGCATCTACAAGGTCCGTGAGCGCGGCAAGGCCCTGAAAAAGCGCAACCGCACCCGTTACTACCTGGAGAAATGGGCAGTAGTGGCGGCGTTGGTGCTGGTGTTCATCTATATCTGATCCAGACCGCTATCGCCGGCAAGCCAGCTCCTAGCAGAAGCGGGCTTGCCAGCGATAGGTCCCCTCCCAAAGTCCTGCCTTTCCCCGACCATCGACCAACGGCGCCCCGCCGGCAAAAAAACTAGCTTCACTGTTCTAGTTGCCAACCACACCAAGGTGAAGACAATGAGCATGATGGACTGGGATGCCTACCGTAAACAGTTGATGGCGGGCATCGGCGATCTCAAGCAACTCTCTCCCGACACGGTCAATGGCTACATGACCGCCAGCGGCGCCGGGGCCAAGACCAACCACCTGGACGCCAAGACCCGCGAGCTGATCTCACTGGCCGTAGCCGTCACCACCCGTTGCGACGGCTGCATTGCCGTGCACTCGGCCCAGGCGGTCAAGCACGGCGCGACCCGCGAAGAAATCGCCGAAGCCCTGGGCGTGGCCGTAGCGATGAACGCCGGGGCGGCGCTGGTGTATTCGGCGCGGGCGCTGGATGCCGTGGGCAAGGCCGGGCAGTAACCCAACCGCAGGTGAGTGCGCGGCCAGTGCCGCGCCTCACCCACGTCCTGGCGTTTTCGCATAAGCTAGCGGGCGAACCGTTTTCAGGAACCCCCATGATCCACATCCGCCCCATGACCGCCGCTGACTTCGAGCTTTTCTGGCCGACCTTCCAGGCCATCGTCAGCGCTCGCGAAACCTATGCCTTCGACCCGGCCATGAGCCAGGAGCAAGCCCGCCAACTGTGGCTGGAAGCGCCGCTGCAGACCCTGGTGGCCGAAGAGGATGGCGTGCTGCTCGGTTCCTACTACCTGAAGGCCAATGCCGCCGGCCCCGGCAACCATGTCAGCAATTGCGGCTACATGGTCTGCGACGCCGCCCGTGGCCGCGGTGTAGCCCGCTTGATGTGCGAGCACTCGCAGCGCCTGGCGCGGGAGCTGGGCTTCCTGGCCATGCAGTTCAATTCGGTGGTGTCGAGCAACGAGGTGGCGGTGGCCTTGTGGCAAAAGCTCGGCTTTGCCATCGTCGGCCGTTTGCCCAACGCCTACCGGCATGCGCGCCTGGGGCTGGTGGACAGCCTGGTGATGTACAAGTGGCTTGAGGAACCGAAACAGCCGATGCTGATCGGGCGCAAGAATATCGAGGCGGTGGTGTCGCGCAAGCGCGGGCGTTGAATCGGTAACGACCGCGCTGGCCTCATCGCTGGCAAGCCAGCTCCCGCAGCTACTTCAGACACCCGATCGGGGGGGAGCCGGCTTGCCGGCGATGCTTTGAGGGCTTAGAAGGCGATACCCACCTTCACGCCGTACTCATCGCGCTTGAGCTTGGTGTTGTCGGCCACCGGCGAGTCGCCATCGAGCTTGTACTCGGTGCGGGTGTAGTACACCCCGGCCATGATTGGCACCGTGCCTTTCTGGTTCATCAAGAAATTCACTTCGGCGTACGGATTGGTGCGGTCTTTGAGGTCGACCGTGTCGCTGCCCAGGTCATCGACATCGAGCTTGGCACGACCGTCCAGGGTGTGCCGCGCGCCCAGTTCGACGCGCATGGTGACGTCGTCGAACTGGTGGTTATAACCCAGCGCCGCCTTGGCGAACGGGCCCTTGGCGGTCAGTTCCATATCGTAGTCGTTGGTGTCGGGCTCGTAGCGGGTCCAAGCGTAACCACCGCCGACGGTGAAGTCGACGAAGTTGCGCGCATCCAGCGCCGCGCGCCAGCCCAGGTCGAGGTCGGCCTGGCCTTCCTTGAGCTTGTCATCGTCCTTCTCGCCGTACTTGGCCTCGACACCGGCCTGGTAGATAAAGCCGGATTCGGCGGTCATCTTGTTGCCGAAGTTGTAGAACAGCCCGGCCTGGGGCATGTGCGAGGTGTCCGATTCGCTGCCGCCTTCGAGCTTGAACTTGTTGTAGCTGCCGCTCAGGCCGAAGGTCGAAATCGGCCCGGTGTCGGGCGCTGCGAAGGCGCTCAGGGGCGCGGCCAGCAGGGCCAGGGCACAGGTTTTACGCAGCAGGTTGAAGCCTTGGTTAGACATTCCGTTAATTCTCCATGTCTTGAACAGGTGCATGTAAGCCAAGCGACCTTTCGAGACCGGGGCGTTTGCAAAAGTTCGAACGGATTTACCGCCGAAGGCTCTGCAATGCGCCTTGCATCACAATTGAACTGATCTGCTCAATTGCCCAAGCCGTTGACTGCAAAGGTTTTCGGTGTTCAGATGCGCGCCAGTTTCAGGTGTCCTGCGCCGCCGTGCGCAGGGTGAAACGGGAAGCCGGTGCGTCATGCAAATGACCAGTCCGGCGCTGCCCCCGCAACGGTAAGCGAGCGAAGCCTTCGAAACACCACTGTGCCTTGGCATGGGAAGGTGAAGGCCTTCATGACCCTCGCAAGCCCGGAGACCGGCCTGAAGCTTCTGTTTGGCAACCCCGCGGTGGGCGGGCGCAGGCCGGTTGGCGTTCGCCTGCGCGTGCGCCATGCCTCCATGCGTTGTTCCCTCCGGGATTCATTCTTCCTGTTGACTGTGGAACGACATGTCCCGAATCTCCAAGCTTCATACCCTGGCGGCCAATGCCCTGGCCCCCTGCCTGGCCTTCTCTGCACCGGCTTTCGCCGTCGAGGGCAGCCCCTCTGCCCTGGCCCTGCCCTCGACGGCCATCACCAGCAGCAGCGACAACGAATCCGTCAGCCTGGCCACCCCGCTGCCCGCCGGCTCACGCCTGAACCTCAGCGCCATGGACACCCCGGCCAGCACCAGCAGCCTGGGCAGCGAGGCCATCGACGGGCGCAACAACCTCACCGTGCAGGACGCCGTGACCCGCTCGCCGGGCATCACTTCGGTGGCTACCCCGGGCAACGGCAACACGGCGCTGTCGGCCCGCGGCTTCACTGGCCACAGCTCGGTGATGACGCTGTTCGACGGCGCGCGGATGTACACCGGCGCCGGCACCCAGAGCTTCCCGGTCGACCCGTGGATGGTCGAGCGCATCGACGTAATTCGTGGCCCGGCCTCGGTGCTGTACGGCGAAGGCGCCACGGGCGCGGTGATCAACGTGATCCCGAAAAAGCCCTTTGCCGGCGAGATCCGCAATCACCTGCGCCTGGGCTACGGCTCGTACGACCGCCAGCAACTGGGCCTGGACAGCGGCGGTTCGCTGAGCGAGCGGCTGAGCTACCGGGTGACCCTCAACCGCCAGCAAAGCAATGGCTGGATCGACCGCGGCGATTCGAAAAACCTGGCCATGAGCGCCGCCCTGCGCTTTGACGCCAGCGACGACCTGAGCTTTACCCTGGCCCACGAGCGCGGCGACGCCGAGCCGATGAACTACTTTGGCACGCCACTGATCGACGGCCATTACCGCGACAGCCTGCGCAAGAAGAACTACAACCTCAAGGATTCGGCCCAGCACTACCACGACGAGTGGACCCGCTTTAACACCGACTGGAACATCAGCGACTCGATCAGCGCCAGCAACCAGCTGTACTACCTCAAAAGCCGCCGGCACTGGCGCAACGCCGAGGACTACACCTGGAACAGCGGCGTCGGCCAGCTGGAGCGCGGCAGTTACCTGGAAATCAAGCACGACCAGGAACAGCTCGGCGACCGCCAGAGCTTCACCTTCGACCACTCGCTGTTTGGCCTTGCCAGCAAGACCGTGGTCGGCGCCGAGTACAACCGCATCCGTTTCGGCATCGACAGCAACTCGCCGTACAACGACGTCGGCGGCGATTTCATCGACCCGTGGAACCCGGCGCCGGGGTATTTCCACAGTAAAGACCCGACGCGCCCGCAAACCGACAGCACCACCCGCACCTTCGCCCTGTTCGCCGAGAACCGCACCCAGCTGTCCGAGCGCTGGTCGCTGGTGACCGGCATCCGCCGCGACCAGAACCACATCGACCGCAATGACCTGGTTAGAGATACCCGCAGCGACCGCAGCCTCAATGGCGGCAACTGGCGCGCCGGGCTGGTGTTCGCCGTCAACGACGAGCTGAGTCTGTACGGCCAGTACTCCACCAGCGAGGACGGCGTCAGCGACCTGGTGACTCTCAGCCCGACCCAGCAGCAGTTCGACCTGACCGAGGCCAAGCAGACCGAGTTCGGCCTCAAGCAACTGTTCTGGGACGGCCGTGGCGAGTGGACACTGGCGGCCTATCACATCGTCAAGAAGAAGCTCTTGGTCGACAACCCCGACACTCACCAGAAGGAACAGGCCGGCCAGCAGACCTCCGATGGCCTGGAAGCGACCCTGGAACTGGCCCTGGCCAACCAGTGGCATGTCTCGGCCAACGCCTCGGTGGTGCGCGCCAAGTACGACGACTTCGACCAGGTGGTCAATGGCCAGACCGTTTCCCGCGCCGGCAACCGCCCCAGCAACGTGCCACGGCGTACCGCCAACCTGTGGGTCAGCAAGGGCTTTAGCCACAACGTGGATGCCGGCCTGGGCCTGCGTTATGTCGATGAGCGCTATGCCAACACCGCCAACTCCCAGAACGTGCCGGGCTTTACCGTGGTCGATGCCAACCTGGGCTGGCAGGTGCTGCCGGATGTGCGCCTGGGCTTGCAGTTGAACAACCTGCTGGACCGGCGCTATGCCGCCACCGCGCACAGTGGCGAGCAGTGGTTGATGGGTGAGCCGCGGTCGTATTTTGCGACGCTGGACTACACGTTCTGAGGTGAACCGGGGCTGCTGTGCAGCCCATCGCCGGCAACGCCGGCTCCCACAATGGGCCTGTGTACACCGGACCTGTGGGAGCTGGCCTTGCCAGCGCTCGCAACCCAGCCAACACCGGATGTGCTGCCTGCACCGGCCTCATCGCCGGCAAGGCCGGCTCCCACAATAGACTTGCATGTACCGGACCTGTGGGAGCAGGCCTTGCCTGCGATCGAGCGCGCAGCGCTCGTAACCCAGCCAACACCTGATGTGCTGCCTGCACCGGCCTCATCGCCGGCAAGGCCGGCTCACAATAGACTTGCATGTACCGGACCTGTGGGAGCAGGCCTTGCCTGCGATCGAGCGCGCAGCGCTCGCAACCCAGCCAACACCTGATGTGCTGCCTGCACCGGCCTCATCGCCGGCAAGGCCGGCTCTCACAATAGACCTGCATGAACCAAACCTGTGGGAGCAGGCCTTGCCTGCGATCGAGCGCGTAGCGCTCGCAACCCAGCCAACACCTGATGTGCTGCCTGCACCGGCCTCATCGCCGGCAAGGCCGGCTCTCACAATAGACTTGCATGTACCAGACCTGTGGGAGCAGGCCTTGCCTGCGATCGAGCGCGCAGCGCTCGCAACCCAGCCAACACCTGATGTGCTGCCTGCACCGGCCTCATCGCCGGCAAGGCCGGCTCCCACAATGGGCCTGTGTACACCGGACCTGTGGGAGCTGGCCTTGCCAGCGATGAGGCAGGCCCTGTCAACCTAGCTCAGGCAAGCTATAGCGTTCGGCAAAGTACTGGCGGAAAAACTCCACCGCCACCCGCACCTTGGCCGAGCTGGCCAAGGGCGAGGTGTACACCGCCCAGATGTCCGCTGGCTGGTGATACTCCGCCAGCACCTGCACCAGGCGCCCGTCGGCCAGGCTGTCGTGCACATCCCACCACGAGCGCAGCAAGATCCCCCGGCCATCCAGGCACCACTGGTGCGCCACTTCGCCGTGGTTGCTCGACAGGCTGCCGGTCACCCGTACGCTCTCCTCGCCACTGGGCCCTTCCAGCTGCCAGACGCCAAACGGGTGGTCGCGCTCCTTGATCACCAGGCAATCGTGGCTGGCCAGCTCGGCCAGTACCTTGGGCGTGCCGCGCCGGGCCAGGTAGGCCGGCGAGGCGCAGAGCACCCGGCGGTTTCGGGCCAGCGGCTTGGCAATCAGGTTGGGGGCGATGGCGTTACCGACGCGAATGTCCAGGTCGACGCCCTCTTCGATCAGGTCCACCAGGCGGTCGTGCACGTCCAGGCGTACATCCAGGCGCGGGTAGCGTTCGGCCAGTTCCGACAGCGCCGGGGCGACGAAACGCCGGCCCAGGCCCAGGCTGCTGGCAATCCGCAGCTGGCCCACCGGCTCGCGGTGCTGGGCGCTGATGTCGTCGCCCATGCGCTGCACCGCATCGAAAATCTGCTGCGCCCACTGGTACACCCGCTCGCCCTCCTCGCTCACCGTCACCCGCCGGGTGGTGCGGTGCAGCAGGCGCACTTCAAGGGTTTGCTCGAGCACGCGAATGCGCTTGCTGATGAACGCGGCCGACATGCCGAGCTCTTCGGCAACCGCCGCGAAGCTGGCGCGCTTGGCCACCTGAAGAAAGATATTGAGGTCGTCGAGGCTGGGAAAATTATTCACAATGCGTGCACTAAGAATCCATGAATCACGAGATTATCTCTGAATCCTGCCCTTATAGCATGAATCGCACCTGTTCCCTAGACAACGAGTGCGCCCCTCATGAGCAAGACTTTCAGAATCGCCGCGATCCCCGGTGACGGCATCGGCAACGAAGTACTCCCCGAAGGCATCCGCGTGGTCGAAGCCGCCGCGCGCAAGCATGGCCTGGACATCAGCTTCGAGTTCTTCGAATGGGCCAGCTGCGACTACTACCTGGCCCACGGCAAGATGATGCCGGACGACTGGTTCGAGCAGCTCAAGGATTTCGACGCCCTGTATTTCGGTGCAGTGGGCTGGCCCGACAAAGTCCCGGACCACATCTCGCTGTGGGGCTCGCTGCTGAAGTTTCGCCGCGACTTCGACCAGTACGTGAACATCCGCCCGGTACGCCTGTTCCCTGGCGTGCCCTGCCCGCTGGCCGGCCGTGAGCCGGGCGACATCGATTTCGTGGTGATCCGCGAGAACACCGAAGGCGAATACTCGTCCCTGGGCGGGCGCATGTTCGAAGGCACCGACAACGAGTTCGTGCTGCAGGAGTCGGTGTTCACCCGTCGCGGTGTCGACCGCATCCTCAAGTACGCCTTCGAGGTGGCGCAAACCCGCGAGCGCAAGCACGTGACCTCGGCGACCAAATCCAACGGCATGGCCGTGAGCATGCCCTACTGGGACGAGCGCACCGCAGCCATGGCTGCCAATTATCCGGACATCACCTGGGACAAGCAGCACATTGATATCCTCTGCGCCCGCTTCGTGCTGCAGCCGGATCGCTTCGACGTAGTGGTGGCCTCGAACCTGTTCGGCGACATCCTCTCCGACCTCGGCCCGGCCTGCGCCGGCACCATCGGCATCGCGCCATCGGCCAACCTCAACCCCGAGCGCAAATTCCCGTCGCTGTTCGAGCCGGTGCACGGTTCGGCCCCGGACATCTACGGCAAGAACATCGCCAACCCGATCGCGATGATCTGGTCGGGCGCACTGATGCTCGAGTTCCTGGGCAACGACGGCGCCGACCCGCGCTACCGCGCGGCCCACGACGACATCCTCAAGGCCATCGAGCAGGTCATCGCCGCCGGCGATACCACCCGCGACATGGGCGGGCAGAAGTCGACCCAGCAAGTCGGTGACGCCATCACCGCGCTGATCGAAGGTTGATGATGAGGGGCCGATTGTCAGAATTGTCTGACAAAACGGCCCCTTGGCTCTTGCGGGTGAAGCGGATTATCTGCAGAATCTGTTAACCAAAAGATTCACGTCAACCTATAGTTAACAGCCAAGCAGGGAGTGCTACCGCAACACCCCGGAATGCCTGCCGGGTATAGCTAAGAACGCCAACGTCCAGGAGACGATGATGTCGCACAAGAATAAAAAGATTGATGTGTTCCTGATTACCGTGAGTTTGATTGCCGTGCTGCTCACTGTCATCGGCCTTGCAGCCTTCCCGGGCGAAGCCGAAAGCGCGGCCAACCAGTTGTTCGAATTGTCGACCCGAACCTTCGGTACCAGTGTCCAGGTGCTGGTGTTCGGCAGCTCGCTGGCAGTGCTGTACCTGGCCTTCAGCAAGTACGGCAACATCCGCCTGGGCAGTGGCAAACCCGAATACGCCACCGCCACCTGGGTGTTCATGTTCATCTGCGCCGGCATGGGCTCCTCGACCCTGTACTGGGGCGTGATGGAATGGGCCTACTACTACCAGACCCCGGGCCTGAACATCGCCGCCGCTACGCCCAAGGCGCTCGAGTACAGCATCAGCTACTCGTTCTTCCACTGGGGCGTCAGCGCCTGGTCGATCTATGCCCTGGCCTCGCTGGCCATGGCCTATCACTTCCACGTACGCAAAAAGAGCGGCCTGAACCTGGCCTCGATCGTCGAAGCGGTAACCGGCTTCAAGGCCACCGGGCTGGTCGGGCGCAGCGTCGACCTGATCTTTTTGCTGACCATGATGGGCGCGCTGACCGTGTCGCTGGCACTCACCGCCTCGACCCTGACCCGCGGCCTGCATGACCTGGCCGGCACCCCGGACACCTTCACCGTGCAACTGCTGGTGATCGGTGCGGTGGCGGTGATGTTCTCGCTCAGCTCCTACATCGGTATCGATGGCGGCCTGCAGCGCCTGAGCAAAATGGTCTGCATCGGCGCCCTGGTGTTTGCCCTGGTGGTGCTGCTGGTCGGCCCGACCCAGTTCACCATCAACAACACCGCCAACTCGATTGGCCTGATGATTCAGAACTACGTGCACATGAGCCTGTTCACCGACCCGGCCGGCGACGGTGCCTTCACCCGCAACTGGACGGTGTTCTACTGGCTCTGGTGGGTGTCCTATGCGCCTGGCGTGGCCATGTTCGTGACCCGCGTGTCGCGCGGCCGGCAAATCAAGGAAGTGGTCATGGCCCTGCTGCTCGGTGGCAGCTTCGGTTGCTGGTTCTTCTTCGGCGCCCTGGAAAGCTACAGCATGCACCAGTTCATCACCGGCGCCGTCGACGTGCCGAAGATGCTCAGCGAACAAGGCGGCGAATCGGCGGTGACCCACCTGCTGCTGGCCTTGCCGTGGGGCCAGGTGTTCCTTGGCGTGTACCTGTTCATCATGGCGATCTTCTGCGCCTCGCACATGGACGCCGCCGCCTATGCCGTGGCCGCCACCAGCACCCGCAACCTGCGTGAAGGCGACGACCCGACGCCGACCCACCGCCTGTTCTGGTGCGTGGTGCTGACCCTGGTGCCGCTGGCCATGCTGTTCGCCAAAGCCTCGCTGTCGACCATGAAAACCGCCGTGGTGCTCACCGCCATCCCGTTCATGGTGATCCTGCTGGTGAAGATCTACGGCTTCTTCAAATGGATGATCGAAGACTACGGCCAGGTCCCGGCCTACCGCATTGAGGAAGAAGCGGCGCGCATGGCCGGTGAAGAACCGGCGCAAAAAGCCCCGCGCAGTGCTGCCGCCGTGCACTGATCACACACCTGTGGGAGCGGGCTTGCTGTGGGAGCGGGCTTGCCCCGCGATAGCGATCTGAGCCATTGCAGGCCTAATCGCGGCGCAAGCCCGCTCCTGCAACAGCAGCAAATTTTTTTGCCTGACTTGTTAACTGATAGATACGCGTTAACCAATAACTAAAAACCGTGCTTGTGAGACCCCGATCATGAATGACTTCAAACGCCTGCCCGCCGATTTCTGCGCCAACGCCGAAGAGGCGTTCACCATCCCAGCGAGCTTCTACACCCAGGCCGCAGTGTTCGAGCATGAGAAAGAAAACATCTTCGCCCGCAGCTGGATCTGCGTCGGCCACCGCAGTGAAGTGGCCGAGAACAACGCCTACATCACCCGTGAAGTGATCGGCGAAAGCATCATCGTCGTGCGCGGTCGCGACAGCATCCTGCGCGCCTTCTACAACGTCTGCCCGCACCGTGGCCACCAGTTGCTCAGCGGCAGCGGCAAGGCCAAGAACGTCATCACCTGCCCATACCACGCCTGGACCTTCAAGCTCGACGGCGACCTGGCCCACGCCCGCAACTGCGACAACGTGGTCAATTTCGACAAAGAAAACTCGACCCTGGTGCAGCTGCGCGTCGAAGAGTACGCAGGCTTCATCTTCATCAACATGGATATGCAAGCAGGCTCGGTCGAAGACCAGTTGCCCGGCCTGCAAGCGCGCATGCGTGAAGCCTGCGGCGTGATCGACGACCTGCACCTGGCCGCGCGCTTTGTCAGCGACACCCCGGCCAACTGGAAGTCGATCGTCGACAACTACCTCGAGTGCTACCACTGCGCCCCGGCCCACCCGGGCTTCTCCGACTCGGTCGACGTCGGCCAGTACAGCCACAGCATGCACGGCAACTGGACCCTGCAGTACGGCCTGGCGAAACCTTCGGAGCAGTCGTTCAAGTTCGACGAAAGCGTCAAGGACCCCTCCTTCGCCGGTTTCTGGGCCTGGCCGTGCACCATGTTCAACGTGCCGCCAGGCGCCAACTTCATGACCGTGATCTACGAGTTCCCGGTCGATGCCGAAACCACCCTGCAGCACTACGACATCTATTTCCTCAACAAGGACATCAGCGAAGAGCAGCAAAAGCTCATCGACTGGTACCGCGAAGTGTTCCGCCCCGAAGACCTGCGCCTGGTCGAGAGCGTGCAGAAAGGCCTCAAGTCCCGTGGCTACCGTGGCCAGGGCCGGATCATGGCCGACCGCGAGCGCAGCGGCATGAGCGAGCACGGCATTGCTCACTTCCACAACCTGATCGCCGTCGCCCACCTCAACGACTGATACCGCCCGCCGCAGGCCTGACCGCCTGCGGCGCGCTTCGGAGTGCCTTGCGTGAAACTCAATGACAACAAGCTGTTCCGCCAGCAAGCCTACATTGCCGGGCGCTGGTGCGATGCCGATGACGGGCGCAGCCTGAACGTGACCGACCCGGCCACCGGCGAGCTGCTCGGCAGCGTGCCGCTGATGGCTGGCAACGAAGCGCTGCGCGCCATCGAAGCCGCCGAAGCGGCCCTGGCCGACTGGCGCGGGCGCACCGCCAAGGAACGCGCCCAGGTGCTGCGCCGCTGGTTCGAACTGCTGCTCGAACACGAACAGGACCTGGCCCGGCTGATGACCTTCGAACAGGGCAAGCCGCTGCACGAAGCCCTGGGTGAAATCCGCTACGCCGCCTCCTTCGTCGAATGGTTCGCCGAAGAAGGCAAGCGCGTTTATGGCGACGTGATCCCCAGCCCGTCCAACGACAAACGCCTGCTGGTGATCAAGCAAGGCATCGGCGTGTGCACCGCCATCACCCCGTGGAACTTCCCGGCGGCGATGATCACCCGCAAGGTCGCCCCGGCCCTGGCCGCTGGCTGCACCATGGTGGTCAAGCCGGCCAACGAAACGCCGTTCTGCGCCCTGGCCCTGGCCGAGCTTGCCGAACGCGCCGGGGTGCCTGCCGGGGTGTTCAGCGTGGTCACCGGCGACGCCCCGGCGATTGGCGCGCAGTTCACCGGCCACCCGAGCGTGCGCAAACTGAGCTTCACCGGCTCCACGCCGATCGGCCGCCTGCTGATGGGCCAGTGCGCCGAAACCATCAAGAAAGTCAGCCTGGAGCTGGGCGGCAACGCGCCGTTCATTGTCTTCGCCGATGCCGACATCGACGCGGCGGTCGAAGGCGCCATCGTCGCCAAGTACCGCAACGCCGGGCAGACCTGCGTGTGCGTCAACCGCTTCTATGTGCACGACAGCGTGTATGAGCAGTTTGCCCAGCGCTTCGTCGAGCGCGTGCGCGCCCTGGAGGTTGGCCATGGCAGCACCGCCGGCAGCCAGATCGGCCCGCTGATCAGCGACAAGGCGGTGGCCAAGGTACGCAGCCTGATCGACGACGCACTGGGCAAAGGCGCCGAGCTGGTGCTCGGCGGCAAGGCCCATGCCTTGGGCGGTAACTTCTTCGAACCAACCGTACTGGCCAACATTGGCCCGGGCATGGAACTGCTCGAAGAAGAGATCTTCGGCCCGGTGGCGGCGCTGGTGCGCTTTAGCAGCGACGAGCAGGTCATTGCCCTGGCCAACGCCACCCAGTACGGCCTCGCCGCCTACTTCTACAGCCGCGATATCGCCCGGGTGTTCAAGGTCGCCGAGCAGCTGGAATACGGCATGGTCGGGGTCAACACCGGGCTGATCTCCAACGAGGTCGCGCCGTTCGGTGGCATCAAGCAATCGGGCCTGGGCCGTGAAGGCTCCAAGTACGGCATCGAAGATTATCTGGAAATCAAATACCTGTGCCTGGCGGTCTGAGCACAGGTTCTGACACGCGGCAGGGCCTGCCGCGTGCTGTTGCAGTCGAGGTGAAACATGGCCAACAAGTATGAAATGTTCAGCGTGCAGGTAACCGAAATCGAACAGGCAACACCGCTGATCAAACGCTTCACCCTGGCCCGCGAAGACGGCGCGCCGATGCCCGCCTTCACCGGCGGCAGCCACGTCATCGTGCAGATGCAGGGCGCCGATGGCAGCCAGTTCAGCAATGCCTACTCGCTGTTGAGCGACCCGCGCGACACCCGCAGCTACCAGATTGGCGTGCGCCTTGAAGAGCAATCCAAGGGCGGCTCGGCGTTCATGCACCAGCAGGTACAGGTCGGCAGCCGCCTGACCATCTCCTCGCCAAACAACCTGTTCGCCCTTGACCCCAGCGCCGGGCGTCATGTGCTGATTGCCGGCGGCATCGGCATCACCCCGTTCCTGGCCCAGTTGCATGAGCTTGAAGGCGGCGCCACCGATTACGAATTGCACTACGCCTTCCGCGCCCCGGAGCACGGTGCGTTCCAGCAGCAACTGGAAAGCGGCCCGCATGCTGGCAACACCCGTTTCTACATCGACAGCCTCGAGCGCAAACTCGACCTCACCGTGCTGTGCGCCGGCCTGGCCGAGGATGCTCACCTGTATGTATGCGGGCCCAAGCCGCTGATCGATGCAGTAATCGCCACCGCTGCCAAAGCTGGTGTTGCCGAGCAGCGCGTGCACTGGGAGCAGTTCGCCGCCGCTCCGGTGACCGGCGCCGCCTTCACCGTGGTGCTGGCCCAGTCAGGTATCGAACTGCAGGTCGAGGAAGGCATGACCATCCTCCAGGCCATCGAGAAGTCCAAGGCCGCCAAGGTCGAATGTCTGTGCCGCGAAGGCGTGTGCGGCACCTGCGAGACGGCGATCCTTGAAGGCGAGGCCGAGCACTTTGACCAGTACCTGAGCGATGACGAAAAGGCCGCGCAGCAGAGCATGATGCTGTGTGTGTCGCGGGCGCGGACGGCACGCTTGGTGCTGGATCTGTAGGCATCAAGCTCCAAGTTTCAAGCCTCAAGCTGCAAGACAGGTACGCTCAGGCGCCTCTTGCAGCTCGAAGCTTGAAGCTTGAAGCTGCCCCACAGGTATACTGGCAGGCTCTTGGCTCCCGATCAGGACACCCTGCCGATGATGGAAAACAGTTTCGCCTTTCGCCTCAAGGAACTGCTCGAGCATCACAAGCTGACGTTGCAAGCCGTCGGCACGGCCCTGGGGATCTCGCGCACGGCGGTGCACAAGTGGACCCGCGGCGGCGAAATCGACTACGACAACTTGCGCAAGCTGGCCGATTTTCTCAAGGTCAACTGGATCTGGCTGCGCTACGGCGAAGAAGCCTTGCAGAACATCCAGCAGCCACAAGTGGTCGAGCTGCCGATGACCGACCTGCGCCGGCGCTACACCGCCCAGATCATGGAAAGCGAAACGCGCATGAAGCTGGCCCAGGAAGGTGCGCGCATCGTCACCTGGGAATGGAACCTGATCAGCGACGAAGTCACCTACTCGCCTAACGTCGAGCAGGTCTACGGCTGGCCGGTGCATCGCAACGAAGACTTCTGGGCCCACCTGCCGGCCGAAGACGTCGAGCACATGCAGGCCATGTACGCCCAGGCGGTGGCCGACGGCAGTGGCTGCGAATGCGATTTTCGCATCACCCGCCCCGACGGCGAGGTGCGCTGGATTGCCTCCCGGGCCACCGTGCTGCGCGACAGTGCCGGGCGTTCGGTGAAGATGGTCGGCATCAGCATGGACAACACCGAGCGCAAGGTCGCCGAAGAAGAACTGCGCAACAGCGAAGAGCGCTTCCGGGCGATCTTCGAACTGGCCTGGGGCGCCCTCGCCTACATCGACCCGGACGGCACCTGGCAGCGGGTCAACAACAGCCTCTGCGAGCTGCTCGGCTACCGCGCCGAAGAACTCTACGGCATGACCTTCCAGCAGATCACCCACCCCGATGACCTGGCCGCCAACCTGCAGCTGTTGCAGGCCATGCTCGCGGGCCAGAGCGAGCGCTACGAGGTGGAAAAACGCGTGCGCCACAAAAACGGCGAGTACCTCTGGGTGCGCGCGCGCACCTCGCTGCAGCGCCGTCAGGACGGTGCGCCGGAGCACTTGATCAGCGTGTTCGAAGACATCAGCGCCGAGCGCTGCGAGCACCAGCGCCTGCAGGCGCATATCGCCGGGCTCGAAGCACGGTTGACAGAAAAACCCTAAGCCCACTGATCGCTAATCGGGAGCGCCAAGGATGCTGCCAGGTTCCACTTCCACTTCTGCCCGGGTCGCGCGCCTGCGCGGCAGGGTCGGCTTGTATTTTGTCGCCGCACTGTCGGTGCTGGCCGGCATGACCGACGCCATCGGCTTCATGGCCACCGGCGATTTCGTCTCGTTCATGAGCGGCAACACCACGCGCCTGGCGGTATCGCTGGGTGCCGGAGAGCTGGCGCCGATCCTGCGCATTGGCGCTGTGCTGCTGGCCTTTGTCGTCGGCAATGCCCTGGGCGTGGTGATCGCGCGCCTGAGCGGCCGCCGCCCGTGCCCGCTGCTGCTGATCATCGCTGCGCTGCTGGGGTTGGCGGCGTTGCTGCCCAGCACCCTGCAACTGCCGGCACTGGTGGCGGCCGTCACCGCCATGGGCATGATCAACGCCGTGGTCGAGGAAGTGAACGGCCTGCCAATCGGCCTGACCTATGTTACCGGCGCGCTCTCGCGCTTTGGCCGTGGCCTTGGCCGGGCGCTGCTGGGTGAGCGCCGGCAAGGCTGGCGGGTGCAGTTGATTCCCTGGACCGGGATGTTTGTCGGCGCCGTGCTCGGGGTGCTGCTGGAGCAGGCCTTCGACCTGGCCGCCTTGCTGTTCAGCGCCCTGCTGGCCGCCGCGCTGGGCGTGATCTCGCTGAAGATCCCGCGGCGCTGGCAGCTCAGGTACATGCCGCGCTAGGCAGTTTTACAGGCAGGTAGCGAGGGCCGCCATGCGCCGCAGGGCGACGTTGTCGTTGTGCTTGGCGTAGTAACTGACCGCAGTGTTGGCGCCCTGGGCCTTGATGTCGGCAAACGACTCCGCCTCACGGGTGTAGACGGTAAAGCCGCCCTGCCTGGCAGGCTCGAGGTAGCCGCTGGCATCGACCCCGAAGACGTCCTCGTCCTGCCAGCCGAACTGGATGCACTGGGCAACCACATCCGCCGCCTTGGTCGAAGTGAAGGCCTTGGTCGGCGCCTGGCCGCGCGCCGCCTCCATGGCCGAAGACGCACACCCGGCCAACAACGCTGCAGCGACCATCGCCATTACTACCCGCATGACTCATCCTCGTCAGAAAAAAGACGTGACTGTAGCATTGCCCGGGCGTCAAAGAGACAACCCGCGTGCATAAAGCCCCGGTTTCATCTGCCAAGGAAGCGCATCATCAGAACCCTCGCCTGTCTGCTGCTCAGCAGCACCCTCGCCCTCTCTGCCTGCGGCTCGATCATGGGTCGGGGCTCGGGCTACTACTCCGAGCGCCCCTCCGATGGCGCCTTCATGGGCAGCCGCTCGAATGTGGCGATGCTCTTTGCCCCGACCTACCTGCAGTACTGCTGGCCAACGTTGGTGTGCCCGGCGGCCTTTATCGTTTCGCTGCCGGTGGATGTGACCCTGGACGTGGTGCTGCTGCCTTACGACATTGCCCGGCGCTGAGGCCGGGCAACCTCACAGGGTGGCGACAATAAAGGTGCGTTTGAACGGGAACAGCGTGCGGCCGTCTTCCTCCTGCGGGTAGTGCGCGTGCAAGAGCTTGAGGTACTTGTCGAGAAAGGCCTGGCGTTCGACGTCGTCCAGGGCAGTGAGCACCGGGCGCAGGGCCGAAACCTTGACCCAGTCGAAGATCGGCGAGTTGCCCTCGACCACCTGCAGGTGCTCGGTTTCCCAGATATCCAGCTCGCGGGTCAGCGGCGCCAGCAAGCGGTAGTAGCTGTCCAGCGTCAGCACATTGCGCGAGGCCATGAACTTGCGCAGTTCCAGGGTCCCCAATGGCCGGCCGCTGGGCCCAGGCTCGCTGAGCGCGCGCAGCATCAACTGGTACCAGGGGGCATCGCGCCAGTTGGGCATGTGCGCGGCCAGGCAGCCGCCCTCTTGCAACTGCCCGAGCAGGCGCGGCAAGAGGCTTTCGTGGTCTTCGATAAAGTGCAGCACGGCGGCGGCGAACAACAGGTTGGCCGGCTTTTGCGCCTGCCACTGGCTGACATCGACATGCAGCCAGTTGACGCTGATCGGCAGTGCCAGGGCCTCCTGGAGCATCTCGACCGAACTGTCGACGCCGAACAGCTCGGCCCGCGGCCAGCGCTCGGCGAGCAGGCGCGTGGCGATGCCGGTGCCGCAGCCCAGGTCATAGATGCATTCGGGGGAGTCCAGGTGCAGGTGGTCGAGCAATTCCAGCACCGGGCGTTCGCGCAGGCGGGCAAACTGCAGGTAGCTTTTCGGGTCCCAGGCGCTGTTGGCGCTGGGTGCGGTGGTGCGTTTACGCTGTTCGAGCATGACGGTGGTCCTCTAGCTCCGTGCGATCAATCCTGTCGTCCAATGACATTCAATACTCTGAGTACCAGGGCAAGCCCTCGACGGGTGTGCGGGTCTCGTAGCAGCAACAGCAGGCCATACAGGCTGGGGGTGGGTTCGTTGCGGGTTTGCGCCGAGGCCATGCGCAGGGCATTGCCCAGGTTCCAGCTCAGGGCCGTGGCCTCCTCGAACAGCCCCGAGAGTTTCTCGACCATGGCCGCGTCGAGCAGGTCAACCAGGTCGGCGCTCAGTGACAGCAGGTCGACGACGTTGTCCAGGCGGCCGCTGTCGAGCAGCGGTTTCAGTTTGCGCATCAGGGCGTCCAGGCCCGGGTTGGTGCTCAGTACGGCGGGTGAATCGATAGCATCCATGACACTCGGCTCCTCCCGTTATCGGGTCAAAGCATTCCACGGGCCACGGCCCAGTACAGGCCGCGGTTGAATCCATTGCGCAGCAGGCTGCCGAGCTTGGTCGGCGGCGTCGGCAGCACGTCGTGAAGGTAGTCATAGCACAGCGGCATGCCCGCCCCCAGGCCCATCTGCGCCGCGGCCTGGACCTTGCCGTCGTACACCGCGCAGGTGCTGCCCAGGCGAATTTCGCCGGCGATGTTGTTGGCGATTACCGGTGCCTGGTTATGGCAGGCGCCGCCCGCCTTGCTGATCGGCAGGTCGACGCTGTCGCCGATCACATAAACGTGCTCCAGGCCATAGACCTGCAGGGTTTCGTGATTGGTCGGCAGCCAGCCTTCGTTGTTTGGCGCGCGTGAGGCGCCGCTGTGCAACACGGCATCCACCGCGCGGATTGGCGGCGTGGCCATGAGAATGTCGAACGGCTGCGCGTCGCCCTCTTCGGAGTAGGCAATGCGCTGTTCGGGGTCGACCTTGCTGAGGGTGAAGCCGCGCTGAAAGCGGATGTTCTTCTGCTCGAAGATACCTGGCAGGATCTCGCCGGTGGGCCGCTGCAAGAACAGGCAATTGCGCAGCAGCTGCGCGGTGCTCGGGTAGGTGTAGATGATCTCGACCTTGTCGCGTACCCCGCGCTGGCGCAGGTAGTCGTCGAGCATCAGGGTGGTTTCCACCGGGGCGATACCGCACTGGTGCGGCACGTTGGGGGTTTGCGGAAACGACACGGTGATAAAGATCCGTCCCTTCTCGATGCTTGCCAGACGCCGCGCCAGTTGCCGCGCCGGCTCGTACTGGTAGAAGTGGTCACCGGCCTGTTGCAGGCCCTCGATACGCTCCGGAGCGGGCACGCAGCCGGTGGCGATCACCAGAAAGTCATAGCCGTAGCGCTTGCCGGAGCGGGTATGCAGGGTCTGCCCGGCGAAATCGAAGTGGGTGACCTCCTGCACCTGGAAGTCGATTTCCGGGCGCAGCAATGAGCGCTGCGGGCGCTTGAGCTCGTTTTCGAAGAACTGGTTGAAGGCCACGTACATGAACGCGGGCTTGTAGTAGTGATCGGGGGAATTGGACAGCAGGGTCACCCGCACCTGCTCGCGGAGCACTTCCGGGTAGAGCTTGTTCACCAGTTGATTGGCCAGCATCGTACCGCCGACGCCGCCACCCACAATGACAATATGCCAGGCCATTGAGTCGCATCCTTGCTGTGGATCCAACCCTTATGGTTCAAGCACCGGGCACAATAAGCAAATACTCCTTGGCTATAAGTGTTAATCCGTTCGAGCAAGAACTGCAGCCATCGCCGGCAACGCCGGCTCCTACAGTGGGTTGGCATACATAGATCCTGTGGGAGCTGGCCTTGCCAGCGATGCAAGGCAGCGCCTTGCCACTCCAGGCCGTGCGTTAAAGCGCCAGGAATGCGACCATCGCCCCACCCCGCAAGGATCAGCGCAATCACCATGCACGTCGCCCGCACCACCTTGATCATCCGCCGCATCGGCGCCTGGCTGCTCGATACCCTGCTCGCCCTCGGCGCCTGGTTTGTGCTGGCCGTGCTCGGCTATGGGCGCGGCGAAGACGGCATGCTGCTGATGCAGCTGCTGTACTTCCCGGTATTTGAATACCTGATGCGCGGGCGAACCCCCGGCAAGCTGCTGCTGGGGCTGACGGTGATCAACCGCGCCGGCCAGCCACCGAACCTGTTGCAGGCACTGGTGCGCGGCATCACCCGGCCGTTCGAGGCCGCCTGCGGCCTGATCGTGATCTGGCTGTGCGCCGAATCGCGCTATTGCCAACGGCCGGGCGACTGGCTGGCGCGCACCTATGTGATCGACACCCGTGACCTCAAGCTGATGCGCCAGCCATTGAGCGAGGCTTGAGCTACAGCTCCTCGTCGGCCTCGGCAGCTTCCAACGCGCGCTTGTTGCCAAAGCCGATGGCCAGGCCAATCGCGCCGGCCAGGTACAGCCCGGCCAGGCACATGATCACCGAGGGCTCGACACCGAAGATCATCTGCGAGATACCCGCTATCACCAACACCAGCAGGCTGCCGAATACGTTGGTGTCAATGTTGTGGTGATTGAGCAGGAACGTGCCCAGCAACGCCAGGGCCACCAGGCTGAAGCAGATGGCGATGTAGGAGTAGGCCTTGAAATCCCAGATCAGAAAGACATTGATCGTCGAGGTGTAGTGGATGATGTAGCCGATCAGCGTGATGCAGCCAATGAAACCGAGGGCCACGGCGGTGCCCTTCCAGCTGCTGGTGTTGTGGTCCATGACGTTCTTCCTTGAATGGGCAAAAAGCGCCGGCAACTTTACCACCAATCTGCGGCAATGCCCCGCACGCTGTAGCACATCAACGAACTGGCGCTGATTTTCTGCCAGACTTGCAGCCTTCAGGCATCAGGATGACTGCATGAACCACGATCTGCTCTGGGTACTCGGCCTGCTGTTCAGCGCCGTGGCCCTGTTCATCGCCAATCGGCCACGCATGGACGTGGTCGCCCTGCTGGTGATCGTCGCCCTGCCGCTGCTGGGCATCATCAGCGTGCAGGAAGCCCTGGCCGGGTTCAGCGACCCCAACGTGGTGCTGATCGCCGCCCTGTTCGTGATCGGCGAAGGCCTGGTGCGCACCGGCATCGCCTACCGCATCGGCGAGTGGATGGCCGACCGCGCCGGCAACAGCGAAGCGCGGCTGATCGTCTTGCTGATGGTCTGCGTTGCAGGCCTGGGCTCGGTGATGAGCTCCACCGGGGTGGTAGCGATCTTCATTCCGGTAGTGTTGAGCATTGCCGCGCGCATGCAGGTCTCACCCAGCCGGCTGATGATGCCGCTGGCCTTTGCCGGCTTGATCAGCGGCATGCTCAGCCTGGTGGCAACGCCGCCCAACGTGGTGGTGCACAGTGAGCTGGTGCGCCACGGCGAAAGCGGTTTCAGCTTCTTCAGCTTTACCCCGTTCGGCCTGGTGGTGCTGTTGCTCGGGGTTGGCTACATGCTCCTGACCCGCCACTGGCTGGGCGGTGAAGTGCGCAAGGACGGCAGCGCGCAAACCCGCCGCACCCTGCTCGACCTGATCATCGACTACAAGCTCGCCGGCCGCGAACGGCGCCTGCGCGTGCGCCCCGGCTCGCCCTTGATCGGCCACAGCCTGAGCGAACTGAAACTGCGCACCGAACACGGCGCCAGCGTGGTCGGCATCGAGCGCCAGCACAAGTTCACCACCCGCGTGCTCAGCCCCGATTCGAGCACCACGGTGCACGAAGGCGACGTGCTGCTGCTTGACCTGTTCGCGCCCAAGGACGATTTGCGCAGCCTGTGCCAGAGCATGCAACTGGAGCCGCTGCACTTCAAGGCCGCCTACTTCATCGACCAGTCCCAGGAAGTGGGCATGGCCGAAGTGGCGGTGCCGCCGGGCTCGCAATTGATCGGCAAGAGCCTGCTGGAGCTGACCTTTCGCAGCCGCTGGGGCCTCAACGTGGTGGGCCTGCGCCGCGACCAGAACGCCATCGAAGAACAGCTGGTAGAAGAAAAACTCAAGCTCGGCGACACCCTGCTGGTGATCGGCACCTGGAAAGCCATTCGCCAGTTGCAGACCCAGCCGCGGGACTTCCTGGTACTGAGCCTGCCGGCGGAAATCGACAATGTCGCCCCGGCCGGCAACCGCGCGCCCTATGCGCTGATCAGCCTGGCGGTGATGGTCGGGCTGATGGTCAGCGGCGTGGTGCCCAATGTGATTGCCGCGCTGATTGGCTGCCTGCTGATGGGCGCCGGGCGCTGCATCGACATGAACAGCGCCTACCGCGCCATACACTGGCAGAGCCTGGTGTTGATCGTCGGCATGCTGCCGTTCGCCCTGGCCCTGCAGAAAACCGGCGGCATCGCCCTGGCCGTACATGGCCTGGTGCAGATGCTCGGCAGCGCCGGGCCCTATGTGATCCTCGCCAGCCTGTTCGCCATCACCGCGATCATCGGTCTGTTCATCTCCAACACCGCCACCGCGGTGCTGATGGCGCCGGTGGCGGTGACCACCGCCGAGCAACTGGGCGCCTCGCCCTACCCCTTCGCGATGATCGTCGCCCTGGCCGCCTCGGCGGCGTTCATGACCCCGGTGTCATCGCCGGTCAACACCCTGGTGCTCGGCCCCGGCCAGTATCGCTTCGGCGATTTCGTCAAGGTCGGGGTACCGTTCACCCTGCTGGTGATGGTGGTCAGCGTGATCATGGTGCCTTGGCTGTTTGCCCTGTGACGGCGCCGCGTTTTTGCCCCTGGAGGGTTTCGGCGGCTTCGCGCCAGTCCCGCGCCCAGGTATCGAGGACCACCTTGAGATTGTCGGCGGTCATCACCTGATCGTCGTTCTCCAGCGGCAAGCCGCTGCCCTTGCGCACCACTTCGGCGACCACCGCACGGCTGCCACCATCGAGGAACGCCGCTTCGGTGGCGATCACGCTGTCCAGGTCGCGGATACCGACGGCGCTGCTGACCCCGGCCGCGACCAGGGTCACCGGCAGGTATTCATAGTAGTGCAGCGCCTGGGTATGCGCGCCTACCGAGGTGATCGCCGGGCGGATGATCAAGGTGTGCGGACCGGGTTCCGAGACCAGATTCAGGACCTTGCCCAGCTCGCGCTTGAGCGCCGCGTCGTAATAGCCGGTGACCGCCGTCAGGGTGGTCGCGGGGATGCGTTGGCTGGCTTCAGGCTTGGGGTAGAACTGGCTCGGTGCAATGTACACCTGGCTGTAGCGCTCCATCCGCAGCTTGGGGCTGACCCAGCGCAGCACGGTATCACCGGCAGCGGTCTTGTGTTCGCTCAGCTGGTCATAGTGACGCAGAAAGCCCGAATACTCCTTGGGGCTGACCTTGTTCTGGCTGCAACCGGCCAGCAGCAGCGAAGCACTCAACAACGGCACGATCAATTGCCTGCGCATGTTCAACCTCCAAAACCGTCGTTGGCCGGGCTTGGGGTGCTGGTGGAGCGGTCCACGTGCAGCTCGCCCTGGCTCATGATCCAGTGCACCAGTTCAACCAGGGGGATCTTGTAGCTGTACTCCATCCACTGGTTGCTGGTCGGGCTGTAGCGCTCGAAGTAGTGGCTGAGGACCATGTGCCTGCCATCGCTGGACAAGCCCAGGCGCGAGTCCTGGTAGCTGAGCAGCGCGTTGCGCCACATGTCCTGGGTGCGCAGGTCGAGGGTCAGCGACTGGCTGCTGTCGAAGCCGTGGGTCGGGTGTGTAGCCGGCATGGAAAACTCCCTTGAGTGAACTGGCCACAGCGTGCCCCAGGGCTTTTGCTGGCTGATGTCTGCTTTGTGTCGCCATTGCAGGATTGTTGCGAGATTGAAATAAATGACCGGCAGCGCAGAATGGTTTTAGATACGCACTTTTCACGGCCCGTGGAACACAACGTGAGCAGACTGCTGATCGTCGATGACGACCTGGAAATTTGTGCCCTGCTGAAGAAGTTCTTTGTTCGCCACGGCTATGACGTCGACCTGGCCGGCAATGGCGAGGCCATGTGGGCGGCCATCGAACAGCAGCGCCCGGACATCATCATCCTCGACCTGATGCTGCCCGGCGAAGGCGGCCTGAGCCTGTGCCAGAAGCTGCGCGCCAACACCGGCATCCCGATCATCATGCTCACTGCCATGGATGAACTGAGCGACCGTATCGTCGGCCTTGAACTGGGCGCCGACGACTACCTGGGCAAGCCCTTCGACGCCCGCGAACTGCTCGCCCGCCTGCGCGCGGTACAGCGCCGGGCCGGTGAGCAGTTGCGGCCGACTCAGGAAGAAACCCGCCCGCTGATCCACTTCGACCACTGGCAACTGGACGTTACCCGGCGTGAACTGCGCACCCCCGAAGGGGTGATGGTGCCGCTGTCGGCTGGCGAATTCGACCTGTTGCTGGTGTTCCTCGAACACCCGCAGCGCATCCTCACCCGCGAGCAGTTGATCGACCTCGCCCGTGGCCAGGGCCACGAGGCCTTCGACCGCAGCATCGACGTGCAGGTCAGCCGCCTGCGGCGCAAGATCGAGCCGGACAGCAAGCGCCCGGAGCTGATCCGCACCGTGCGCAATGGCGGCTACCTGTTCAGTGCCAAGGTCAGCCGCTCATGATCCGCCTCGACCTGCGCCGCGACAGCATCAGCCGGCGCATCGCCCTGACCATCATCGCGGCGATGCTGACCTCGGTGGCGCTCAATGTGCTGTTCGTCCAGCTGGCCGGGGTCTGGGCGCGCCCGCCGCTGACCCAGACCGGCCTGCTCGAACAGATCGCCGTCACCACCCGCACCCTCGAAGCCGCGCCACCCGAACTGCGCCCGACACTGGCCAGTGCCGCCAGCAACCCGTTGCTCGAGGTGCAATGGAGCCGCCAGCGCGCGGACCTGCAACTGCCCGGGCCGGGGGCACGGATTACCCTGGAAGAGGCGCCGCCGCTGCAGCGCCTGCTGGCCGACAGCCCGCGCCAGCTGGAGGGCTTCCAGCCCGGCGACTGGCCGGCGGACAGCGCCGACGCCCATTACAAACTGGTCATGCAGATCAGCGACGGCAGCTGGCTGGCGTTCACCCCGCCGTACCGCAGCTGGGGCCTGAGCACGGCCATGCGCTTTACCATCATCGGCGTGCTGGCCCTGGTTGCCGCGCTGCTGGTGGCCTGGGTCGGCACCCGTCAGCTGGCCGGCCCGCTGCAGCGCTTCGCCCGTGCGGCGCGGCGCTTTGGCAGTGACTTTCGCGCGCCACCCATCGCCCTTGAAGGCCCGCACGAATGGCGCCAGGCGATTACTGCCTTCAACACCATGCAGGCGCAGATCCAGCACTTCGTCGCCGAACGCACGCAGATGCTCGCCGCCATCTCCCACGATTTGCGCGCGCCCCTGACGCGCATGCGCCTGCGCGGCGAGTTCATCGACGACCCGGAGCAACAGCGCAAGCTGTTCCGCGATGTCGATGAAATGCAGAGCATGATTACCGCCGCGCTGGGGTTCTTCCGTGACGAAACCCGCCTGGAAGAAACCACCCCGTTCGACCTTGCCGAGCTGCTGCAAACCCTGGTCGACGACTACCGCGACCAGCAGATCGAGGTTGCCTTCCAAGGCCCGTCCAACCTGGTGTTCCATGGTCGGCCGCTGGGTTTGAAGCGCGCCGTGACCAATCTGGTGGAAAATGCCCTGAAGTACGCCCGTGAGCCCGAAGTGCAGTTGAGCAGCGGCGCCCACGCTGTCGTCATCGAAATCCGCGACCGTGGCCCGGGCATTGCCGAAGCCTCGCTGGAACAGGTGTTCATGCCGTTCTTTCGCCTGGAATCCTCGCGCAACCGCGATACCGGTGGGGTTGGCCTGGGGCTGTCGTCGGCGCGTTCGGTGGTGCGTGAGCAAGGCGGCGAACTGCTGCTGAGCAACCGCCAGGGCGGCGGCCTGGTGGCGCGTATCGAGTTGCCACGATGAATAGATGGCGCCTGCCCCGGCCGCAATGGCATCACCTGGCCCTGGTCTTGTACCTGCTGAGCCTGATACTCCCGGCAGTGCACAGCGAGGAGCACAACTGGCTGCGCGAGGAGTACAGCCACACCATCAGTTCAGGTTTCATTGCTTCCATTATCGGCATGCCGGTGATGCTGTTCGGCTACTTCGCCTGGCTGGCGAACCCGTTGTTCCTGGCTGCGTACCGGGCCCGCAGTGGCAGACGCCGGCTGATCTATGCCCTGCTGGCCTTGCTGGCCGGGTTGTCGGTGCAATGGCAATTGGTGAGTGTGTATGACGAGGACGGAAAGTTCACCGTTACCGAATACACCTATGGGTATTACCTGTGGTTGCTGTCCTTTGTATGGTTGGGCCTGTGTGGCGCCAGGCGATCTGGCGCCAGGTGATGTGCTGACCGCACTCGCCTCATCGCCGGCAAGGCCGGCTCCCACAATAGACCTGCATGCACCGGACCTGTAGGAGCTGGCCTTGCCAGCGATCGAGCGCGAAGCGGTCGCAATCCAGGCGCTAGCTGATGTGCTGACTGCACCGGCCTCATCGCCGGCAAGGCCGGCTCCCACAAAAGACCTGCATGCGCCGGCCCTGTAGGAGCTGGCCTTGCCAGCGATCGAGCGCGAAGCGGTCGCAAACCAGACACCACCTTATGTGCCGCCTGCACCGGCCTCATCGCTGGCAAGCCAGCTCCCACAATAGACCTGCATGCACCGAACCTGTAGGAGCTGGCCTTGCCAGCGATCGAGCGCGAAGCGGTCGCAATCCAGGCGCTAGCTGATGTGCTGACTTCACCGGCCTCATCGCTGGCAAGCCAGCTCCCACAGTGGAGCTTTGTCCGCTGGACCAGTGGCTGCCAAGACAGAGGCAGGTTGCCCGTCTCAGCGCTGCAGCGACTCCAGGGTCAGGCCGGCCAGGTACACCACCTTCGGGTCTGGGTCATCGAGACACTGGCGCAGTGCAACCAGCACCGGTGCCAGTTTGCGTTTGCCCAGCCGGCGGTTGTCGAGCACACAGGCGGCATGGCGGCGAATGGCAACATGCGCGGATGCCAGGCCGCGCAAGGCTTCCTCGATATCGCTGTTGCTGATGGCGCAGTAGCTGGAACCCGGCTTGATCACCTCCCCGGCGTCCGCTGCGCACTGCGGATAGCGCTGCAGCAGGGTTTCCAGCGGCCGGTAATCAAGCACCGGCGCCTGCGCGCCCTGATCCCGAAAGGCCCGAAGGTTGGCGCAGCAACCCGCCACCGAAAAGCTCGCCAGCTCTGCGTCAGCAGCCTGCGCCAGCAACCACTCGAAATCACCCAGGTAACCCAGCGCGTTGGCGCTCCACCTGCGCGTGCTCGGCTCTGTGCCGCTGGCCACTTGCAAGCGCAGCGCCGCGATTGCCGCCGGGTCGGCGACCCCGGCTAGGCCCAGGAGCATCGCCGCCCGCCAGCGCTCCGGGCCCTTGTGCAGCATCTGCACCAGCGCCGCCGTGTCACTGGCACCCCGGGCAATCAGCCAGCGGCAGGCCTCTTCAGCGTCAATCGGCTGTGGACGGACAAGGCAGCGCAGGTAGTAACTCACCTGCTCTTGCTCTGCCAGCGCGGCAACCCGACGTCGCTCCTGGCCGGTGGCGTCCTGTTCGGGGAAGTGCAGCAGAAACTGGCGCGGCGTCAGGCTTTTGGCCGCAAGCTGCGGCCCACCGCATTCATCATGGAAGAACACGATAAAGTCCTTTGCCAGCCGTGGGTCTTTAGCGTAAATACGGTTCAGCGCCTTGGCAGCGCGCGCCACGGTCTGCACAAACCGCTGCTCGGCCGCCGTCCAGGCCCCCGGCCCGGCGCGATTGGCATAGGCCTGCAACGGCGCTTCAAGGGCACTCAGGATGGGGTTGGCGTAATCGTCCAGCATCCAGTCCCAGCGCCAGTCCGCCGGGTTCCACTGCACGCCCCAGAAGCCTTCCTGCTTGCGCCGCGGATGATCCTCATCCAGCGCCGCCAGGCTGTTGGCGGCAAACGACGGCAGGTCGATGACCCGCTCCTCTTCGCGGTAGCTGGCATGAAAGGCGGCGCCATACAGCGGCCCGACACCTTCAGCGAGCAGCGCCTCGAGGGTTGCCCGGGCCGACTCGACCAGGCTGGTTTCCAGGGTTTTCCAGTCCATGCGTCAGCGCACCACCCGCCGCGGGCGTTCCGGGCGCAGAAAATAGCCCATGAAAAACGCGATCATCACCAGCATCGCCCCCAGGTCGGTATTGCCGCCAGGCCCGACAAACTGGAACAGCCCGGTGCCCATGACAATCCCGGAGGTGACGCACAGGACAAACCACACAGTTTTTTTGAGAAACTTCACGATCGATCGACATCCCTGCCAGAAAAAACAAAAGCCCGACCGAGGTCAGGCTTGAAGGCGGCCAACTTGGCCCAGACGCGGGCGCCTGTCAACTGCGCAGTTGCTAACCGCCATCGGTATCAATGTCGGCATCCTTGCGCGGTTTGTCTTCGGGCTTGGACTTGAAGTCCGGGCTGTAGTCGTTGTCCCGGGCGGTCTGGTCGGGCCGGGGCTCGTTGGGCGCCTTGGCCGGCCCGGTGGGGTCGACCTGCGGATCATCGAGGTCCGGCGAGTCAGGATCGAAGCCCAGGTCATCGGGTTTAGTGGCGTGTTCAGACGAATGCGGGCCGCTGTCGCTGTGCTTGTTCATGAAGTCCTCCTGATCGCGCCTCCAGAAACCAGAGGCATGCTATTGAGAGGCCGGCGCGAACCAATCGTGCGATCGGATTTGATCAGCGGGCTGCATCAGCGCGGGAAGGTCACGGTAAAGGTGGTGCCCTCCTTCTTCGATGAGCTGACCACCACCTCGCCACCGTGGGCGCGGACGATCTCGCGCACGATAAACAAGCCAAGGCCTACGCTGCGCAGCTCGGCGTTATCGTGGCTGCCGCGGATCATCGGCTCGAACAGGTTATCGAGCAACTCCGGGGGGATCGGCGTGCCACGGTTGTGCACCGCCAGCACTACCTGCTCGCTCTCGAACCGCGAACTGACACTGACCTCGCTGCCCGGCGCGCCGTAGGCCATGGCGTTGGCCACCAGGTTACCAACCAGCTGGTAGAGCCGGTCGCTGTCGGCAACGAACTCGCCGTCACCAGCCGCCTGATGAACCAGCCGGTGGCTGGGGAACACCAGCCGCAACTCCTCAAGGCATTGGCCAATCAGCTCGTGCAGGCGCACCGGCTGCACACTCACGGCGATACCGCGACCAACCTGCACCAGGGTGAAATCAAGCAAATCGGCCACCAGGCGCTGTGCGCGGTCGGCCGAGTGGGTGATGTGACCCAGTACCTGGGTCTGCTTGGCATCGAGCAGGCCACGCCCGAGCAGGTCGGCGGCCATCTTGATCGCCGCCAAGGGGTTGCGCAGGTCGTGGCTGACAATGCCGACCATCTGCTCGGCAAACAGCGCACGGTTCTCGGTGGCGGCATGAATGACCCGCAACTTGCCCTGGGCGATGTCCAGGGCACGGCGGATTTTAAGGTGTTTGGCCAGGTGCTGCTCGGCGAGCATCCGCGCGTTGAGCAACGCCCGCTCGTAGCGCGGCCGGCCTTCGGCCTTGAACAGCGCCAGTTCATGGAAAACGCCACTGTCGTGCTCGCAACTGATGGCGCTGAGCATCATCGGCAAGGTGTAGCCATCATGGTGCAGCAGGTCGAATTTGACATCGACCACAGAGCCCTGGATTTGCAGCAGCGGCAGCCAGTAGGCCTGGTGGAAAGTGCGCGCATCCAGGCTCATCAGGCTCTGGATCGGGCGGCCCAGCAGTTCGTCGCGGCGATAGCCGATCCAGCGACAGAAGGTCAGGTTGACCCGCTCGATCTCGCCATTTTCGGCGGTCAGCAGCAAACCGCAATCAGCATCGTCGAAGAGGATCTGCGACGCGGGAAGCGGCTCGTTCTCTGCAGGCATGGCGGCACCGACCCGGGGCGGGATGTGGTAGTCAAGACGGGCAAATCGAAAAAATTATAGACCCTGCCCGGCCTTAACGACGGCTTAACCGGACAGGATTTATCCTCCAATTCCTCCCTTCAGAACGTTTGGCCCACTTCGGTGGGCCTTTTTTGTTGCGGCAAATTACAAGGCGCAGGCGGAAACAAAATCCCGGAAACACAGTCTGAGTTTGTACCTTCCCTACCGCTCTGCGGATCAAGGACCCTCAGTGCTGAAACAGCTGACGCAAATCGCGGTGATCTCCAGTGTACTGGCTGCCTCCGGCTGCTATTACCACGATTATGACCGTGACGATTACCGCCGTGGCGACCGTGACCATCGTTACTCCCGCGATTGGGACGACCGCGACGATCACGATCATCGCAAGTACAACAAGCGCTACCGCGATGACGACCGCTACCGCAACTACGACCATGACCGCCGTCGCGACCGTGACGACGATGATGACTGATCGGCCCCGCTGTTCCTATAACTCCCGTCTTTCCCGAGGCTAACAACATGCGTATCTCATTACCTGCATTGACGCTGGGTCTCCTGCTCTCCCAGGGCGCCATGGCCGCCGGGGACGGTACTGCCGCCATTGGTGGTGGCCTGGGCGGGGCGCTGGGTAACGTGGTCGGCCAGCAGATCGGCGGCAGCACCGGCGCGGCCATTGGCGCAGGCGTCGGTGGCGCCGCCGGTAGCGCCGTTGGCGCCCGCAAGGGCAACCGCACCGAAGCTGCGATTGGCGGCGGCCTGGGTTCGGCCGGTGGCTCGGTGATCGGCAACCAGGTGGGCGGGCGCACCGGCTCGACCATCGGCGCCGGCCTCGGTGGCGCGGCCGGTGGCGCCCTGGGCAACAACATCGCCGACGATAACCGTCACGATTCCGGTGGGCATAAACACAAGCACAAGCGTAAGCACAAACACCGCTGACTGAAAAAGCCGACCGCTGTGCGGTCGATCGCTGGCAAGGCCAGCTCCCACAGAGACTGCATTCCACCCACCTCTGCGGGAGCCGGCGCAGACGGCAAAATCAATTCACCCCAACAACGCCCGAGGCCACCCGAGAATCTGCTTCTGCCGGGGGGTGGCGTAGGTGCGCACCTTCGAGGTACTCAGCTTCAAGCGCACCAGCGACTCCGCCAGCGCCACCGCCGCCGTCACCCCGTCGACCACCGGCACGCCGGTACGCGCCTGGATCCGCTCCTCCAGGCCGACCATGCCGCCACACCCCAGGCAAATCACCTCGGCCTTGTCGACCAGCACCGCCTCCTCGGCCTCTCGCACCACCGACTCGATGGCCCGCTGGGGGTCTTCTTCGAGTTCCAGCACCGCCAGGCCACTGGCGCGCACCGAGGCACAGCGGCTGTCCAGCCCGGCCAGCTTCAGGCGGTCTTCGATCAGCGGCACGGTACGGTCCAGGGTGGTCACCACCGAATAACGATGGCCCAGCAGCATCGCCACACTGGCCGCCGCCTCGGTGATGTCTACCACCGGCACATTGAGCAGCTCCTGCAGCCCTTCTCGCCCGTGCTCGCCATACCCGGCCTGGATCACCGCATCGAACGGCTGGTCATAGCTGAGCACCCGCTCCATCACCGCCACTGCCGCCAGGTAACTCTCGAAATTGCCCTCTACCGATTCAGCGCCAAAGCGCGGGGTCAGGCCGATGATCTCGGTGCCCGGCGAAGCCACGCTGCGCGCCTGGCGGGCGATGGCGTCGGTGATCGACTGCGTGGTGTTGACGTTTACGACCAAAATTCTCATTGCGGTATTCCTTGTGCAGAACTCAGTGCTGGGCGCTGTCGACGGCAAAGTGCTCGCCGGAACAGTCCACGTAGTGTTTGTTGCGATCAGAGATCAGGTAGTACACGCCGCCGGCAATGGCGGCGCCGAAGAACCAGGAGAACGGCGTCAGGGCGCTGAAGGCCGGTACCAGCGACAGCACCACGGCAGCAATGGCCGAGGGCACCAGGGCGGCCACCGCCTTGTAATTGACCCCGCGGGTGTAGTGGTAGGTGCCGCTGGCCGCTTCGCTGTAGAGGTCGGGCACATGCACCTGGGCTTTGCGGATCAGCCAGTAGTCGACCATGATGATCCCGTACAGCGGCCCCAGCAGCGCGCCCAGGCCAGACAGGAAGTAGACGATCACCAACGGGCTGTTGTAGAGGTTCCAGGGCAGGATCAACACCGCCAGAGTGGCGCTGATCAATCCCGCGCGGCGAAAGTTCAGGCGGCTCGGCGCCAGGCTCGAAAGCACGAACGCCGGGGCGACGAAGTTGGCCATGATGTTCACCGCCACGGTGACGATCAGAAACGCCAGGCAGCCGAGCACCAGGAAGGTCTTGTCGGGGATCGCGGCAACGATCTGGGTCGGGCTGTCGATCACCCGGCCATCGATGCTGAACTGCGCCCCGGCGAGCACGAAGCTGATCACCGCGAACACCAGGATGTTCACCGGCAGGCCCCAGAAATTGCCGACGCGAATGGTCTTGCGGCACGGCGCCGAGCGGGCGAAGTCGCAGAAGTTGAGGATCAGCGTGCCGTAGATCGCCAGCCACAGCGCTCCGCCGGCAAACACCTGGGTCCACATCGTCCAGCCGGTCAGCGGCTCGCCGACCGACCAGGCCAGGTTGCCGTCGACCCGCAGGTACATCCACACCGCCAGGATCAGCACGGTGGAGAGAATCACCGGCCCGGCAAAGGACTCGTACTTGCGCACCATCTCCATGCCGAAGGTGAGGATCACCAGTTGCACCAGCCAGATGGCGATAAAACTCGCCCAGCCAAGGCTCGACAGGCCGAGGATCGCGTCCTGATCAAAGCGTGCGAGGTCCGGCGACACTGCCACCAGCAGCACCCGCAGCACCACCGAGGCCAGGTAGGTCTGGATACCGAACCAGGCGATGGCGATCACCGCGCGGATGATCGCCGGCAACTGCGCGCCATAAATGCCGAAACTCATGCGGCTGATCACCGGGAACGGCACCCCGGTCTTCTGCCCCATGTAGCCCGAGAGGTTCATGAAAAAGTACACCAGCACCGCGCCAATGCTCAGCGCCGCGAGCATCTGCCAGCCGGACAAACCAAGCGCGAACAGGCCCATGGCGAAGGAATAGTTGGCGATGTTGTGCACATCGTTGGTCCACAAGGCAAAGATGCTGTAGCCGCCCCAGCGCCGGCCTTCAGCCTTGGTCGGCGCCAGGTCGGCGTTGTGCAGCCGGGGGCTCAGGGCCCCTGGCTCGAGCGGCGCGGCCTGCGGCGGCAGGTAGGCGGTTTGCAGCGGGTTGGAAGTATCCAATTGCATGTTCCCCGGGCTCCTTCTACAGCACCTGAGTACAGGTTCTGCAGCGAATTATTGTTGGATTTGAAGAGTGGGACCGCAGTGTTGGCGCTGCCCTGCGCCGATGCATACAAAGATTGCATACAATTTTTGTCTAACGATTTTCGACGAACAATATGTGTGCCAGATAGGTGGCGAAGGGGCTGAGAGCGCATCCCGAAAATGCAATTAAACTATTGATTTTTATAGATTTAATTTTTCATCTGAACACTTGAAAAGCGAATAAACCTGATCAAACGGTCAATCGCCTACAGCGTTACGGTGAGAAAACCAGTAACGCTAAGGCTAGTTTTTGTATCCATAAATTTGCTACTCAAGTACACACTTGTGTATTCAAGAACTATCGCGGGTCAAGCCCGCTCCCACAGCTCGATGGGTTTTCTGTAGGAGCGGGCTTGACCCGCGATGAGGTCATCAGTGGTGCACAGCAGCCCTCATTTACGGCATGCTTATAAGGTCAAGGCATATCGGAGCTGGTAATGACGGAAAAACACCCCGCATCGACGGTAGAGCGCGTCTACCAAGGGGTTCACGAGGCCATCAGAAAACGCACCCTGCGCCCCGGCATGAAGCTGGGCGAGTCGTCGTTGGCCGAGCTGTTCAAAGTCAGCCGCACCTCGGTGCGCGCGGCGCTCAAGCAACTGGAAGCCGACGGCCTGGTGTCCACCGAACTGAACAAGGGCGCCTGGGTCTCGCTGCCCAGCGACGATGACATCCGCTCGGTGTTCGAAACCCGCCGGCTGGTCGAAATCGGCATCGTCACCGAACTGTGCCGCCGCGCCGATCCGGCCATCCTCGCGCCACTGCACCAGCACGTGGCCGCCGAAGAAGAAGCCGCCGACGCCGGCGACCATGGCCGTTACGTCCACCTGCTGGGTGAGTTTCACCTGCGCCTGGCCGAGGTGCTCGACAACCCGGTACTGCTCGACTGGTTCCGCAAGCTGATCGAGCGCGGCTCGCTGTACGCCTCGACCCTGGATGACGAGCGCCACGAAGCCTGTCGCGGCAACGAGCACCTGCGCCTGCTGGGCTTTATCGAAGCCGGTGACCAGGCCGCCGCGATCGAGCTGGTCTGCACTCACCTGCGCGGTATCGAAGAGGCGATTCTCAAGGCCACGCAAACGCTCAAGGCCGACTATCACCCGCTCAAGCACCTGCTGGGCTGAGCCCGCCTCAAGCCCGGGGTTCGCATTCAGAAAACCACTGCAACCGATTCCAATATTTAATTTGTGGATAGGCGCGGTCTTTCTATAGGGTGTGAATCAGTAGCAGGCAAAGGGCTGGAAAATGATCGATCGAGTATTCGTCAACGCTGTTGCTGCCGATGGCAGCCCGCTCAACCTCGCGGTTGCCGACGGGCGCATTGTCAGCCTGGGCAGCGAGCGTCCGCCCTGCGCAGGTGCCGAGGTCGTCGACCTGGCTGGCCACCTGGTGCTGCCCGGCTTGATCGACGGTCATATCCACCTGGACAAGAGTTTTGTCGGCGACCGCTGGCACCCGCATCAAACGGCTGGCAGCCTGCGTGAACGCCTGGCCATCGAAAAACGCGAACTGGCCGCGGCCCCACCGATGCTCGAACGTGCCGAGGCGCTGATTCGCCAGGCAGTAGCATTCGGCACCGTGGCCATGCGCAGTCATGTCGACGTCGACGCCACCACCGGCCTGCGCAACCTGCAGGCAGTGCTGGAGGCGCGGGAGAAATGGCGTGGCATGGTCGATATCGAACTGGTGGCCTTCCCGCAAGCCGGTGTGATGTCCTGCCCCGGCACCGCCGAAGTACTGGAGGCGGCGATCCGTGAAGGCGCCGACGTGATCGGCGGCATCGACCCCACCACCCTCGACGGCGACGCCGACGGTCAGCTCGATGTGGTCTTCGGTATTGCCGAGCGCCATGCTGTAAAGATCGACATCCACCTGCACGAACCCGGCCTGCAAGGCATCGAACAACTGCAACGGATCGCCGCCCGCACCCGTGCCGCCGGCCTCGATGGCCGCGTCGCGGTCAGCCATGCCTATGCCCTGGGCCAGGTCGACGACGACGTCGTGGCGCGTACCGCCACCACCCTCGCCGAGGCCGGGGTGGCAATCATGACCAACGCCCCGGGCGACCATGGCTTCCCGCCGATCCTGCGCCTGCGTGCCGCCGGGGTGAACGTGTTCGCCGGCAACGACAACATTCGCGATGCCTGGTGGCCCTACGGCAACGCCGACATGCTCCAGCGCGCCATGCTGATTGGCTACCGCTCGGGCTTCTACAGCGATGAAGATTTAAACGTGGCACTGGCCATGGCCACTACGGCCGGTGCGGCAGTGCTGGGCAAAAGCGACTACGGTCTGAAGGTCGGCAACGAAGCCACCTTTATCGTGCTCAAGGCCGACAACGGCGCCGCTGCGGTCGCCGCCGCACCGGCCGAGCGCCGCCTGGTGCGTCGCGGCCAGCTGCTGCCGGCAGCGCCGACGCTACAGTTCGAGGTCCGCGCCCGCTAACAAACAGGTTTCTGCCGGCTTGCGCCGCAGAGAAAGACAATCGCCCACGGGCGATGCAACACAAAACCCCAGAACAACAACGACAGAAGGTGTTCCATGTCGAAGTCCAATTACTACGCTCCCCACGGCGGCCATCCGGCGCAGACCGAACTGCTGACCGACCGTGCCATGTTCACCGAGGCCTATGCGGTCATCCCCAAAGGCGTGATGCGTGACATCGTCACCAGCCACCTGCCGTTCTGGGACAAGATGCGCATGTGGGTCATCGCCCGCCCGCTGACCGGTTTCTCCGAGACCTTCTCGCAGTACATCGTCGAAGTGGCGCCAGAAGGCGGCAGCGAGCGTCCTGAGCTGGACAAGAACGCCGAAGCGGTGCTGTTCGTGGTCGAAGGCGAAATCGACATCACCCTGCAGGGCAAGCCGTACACCCTGAAAGAAGGCGGCTACGCCTTTATTCCACCGGCCGCCGAGTGGAGCCTGCGCAACAACAGTGGCAAGAACGTCACCTTCCACTGGATCCGCAAGCACTACCAGGTGGTTGAAGGCCTGGCCCTGCCGGAAGCGTTCGTCACCAACGAAAAAGACATCGCGCCGATCCCGATGCCGGGCACCGATGGCGCCTGGGTCACCACCCGCTTCGTCGACATGGCCGACATGCGTCACGACATGCACGTCAACATCGTCACCTTCCAGCCGGGCGGCGTGATTCCGTTCGCGGAAACCCACGTCATGGAGCACGGCCTGTACGTGCTGGAAGGTAAAGCCGTTTACCGCCTGAACCAGGACTGGGTCGAAGTCGAGGCCGGTGACTTCATGTGGCTGCGCGCCTTCTGCCCGCAGGCTTGCTACTCCGGCGGCCCGGGCCCGTTCCGCTACCTGCTGTACAAGGATGTAAACCGTCACATGAACCTGGTGCTCAACCCGCAGCGCTAAGTTTCACGGTTGCATTGAAAATCCCGCAGGCCTCTCGGCCTGCGGGATTTTTTGTTTCAGGGCCCACCTCAATCAGCTGGCCGGCTTCCACGCGCCCTGCTCTGCCGCCTCGCGGAACCTGGCCCGGTTGGCCGGGGTGTCGGCCGGTTCCGACTCGCCGAAAATAGCCTTGAGCCAATGGCCGTCGGTGGGGTTGGGGAAGATGATGTACTGGCCGCCAAACTTGCTTCGGCTGGCGTCCACCAGTTGCGCCCGCTGCTCGACCTTGTCGACATAGAAGCTGCGCTCGAAGTCGTTGAGGTTGTCACCGAGCATCAGCAGCACGTTGTACTGCTCGGCGATCTTGTGCTGGGCCGGCTCCTTGTTCGAGCTTTCGCGCAGGATGGTCACGTGGGCTTCGTCGGCATACGGCACCTTGAGCGCACGCAGGTTGTTGAGCGCGTACTCGTAGGTCTTGTCGCCCTGGTCACGGCTGGAAACGTAGAAGATCTCCACGCCGCGCGACTTGGCATACTCAAGAAACTCCAGCGCCCCCGGGGTCAGGGTCGGGCCATTGGCGGCGACCCAGCGGTCCCACACCGCGTCATCGAAGAACTCCTTGTCCTGGCCGATCAGAAAGCCCCAGTAGGTGTTGCTGCTAAGTATGGTGTCGTCGATATCGCTGATGATCGCAGGCTTCTTGTCGCCGGGTTTCTGGTTGGCCAGGGCCTGGTCCAGGCGCGCCTTGGCGACGTTGAAACCCTGGTAGTACAGGGCGCGGAATTCCGCTGCGGTCTGGCGCCAGGCCACCGCATCAACCAGCAAGTTGGAGCGTACGGCGGCTTCGGGGGTGGTGGCGGCTTGCGCGTGAACCAGAGGGGTGGCCAGCAACAGCAAGGCCAGAGAGATCGCGTTCTTGAGCTGAGGCATTCGGGGCGTTCCTTGTGATCTCCCGCTCTTGGGCGGCGGGAGTCGGCTACTCATACCGCACGCAAGCAGGCGCCACAATCGCCGCGACGCGCAGGCGCAACAATGTGGCGCACCCGCGCATCTTAGCCGCCCCAGGAGCGCTGCCGCGGCTCAGACCTCTGGGCTGAACAGCACCCGTTTGAAAGCTTCGGCGGCCAGGTGCACCTGCACCGACCAGTCATCTGCGGCGTCGCTGCCAGCGTCATCGGAAATGTACTTAAGGCACAGGAAGGGAATGTCCTCGTTACGGGCGATCAGCGCCAGCACGTAGGCCTCCATGTCGACGATGTCGTACGGGGCAGCGCCGTGGCTGATTTCGAAGCTGTCACCGCTGCCGCAAATGCCCACCGGCAGGCCAGCAACGCGCTGGCCATGTTCGAGCAGCACCGGGATGTCAGAGAGTGGCGTCTCGTAGCGGGCGAATCCCAGCGGCGTGACGTCCATGTCGCGCTGCACGAAGCCTGTGCAGCACACCAGCGTGCCCTTGCCATGGCCCGCGCTGCCGGCCGAGCCAAGGTTGACGATCAGTCTGGGCTTGCGCTGCTGGATGGCCTTGGTCAGGGCAATGGCGGCATTGACCTTGCCGATGCCGGTGAACAGCGTGTTCATCTCGGCAAACAGCTCGCCGGCTTCCGCCTCCAGAGCAAAGACGAACAGGGTGTCGGCCAGGGAAATATCGGGAAATTGCTGGGTCAGCATCATTGAGCGAGGGTTCCAAATGGGCTGCAGATCGGCCATCAGCATAGCCGAACCCACCGCCGAAGGCAGCGAGATGCTGACAATGCAATACAGCCTCGGCTAGCATGCCGCTGAAAACCGGCGCTGGCCGGTTGGCCAGACGGCCATGAGCGGAGAGCGATACCCTTGCTGCTGAGCATCCCGACCCTGTTGCTGGTGGCCATTTTCATCTTTGCCCTGATGGGCCTGCTGACCCTGCACGCCTGGAGCCGCGGCGTGCGCGAGCGGACCCTGGGCTACCTGGGCAGCATGCTCATGCTCGCCGCCTGCGGCGTGACCCTGATCAGCCTGCGCGGCCTGACCCCCGACTACATCGCCCTGGTGCTGGGCAACATCATTCTGCTGCTCAGCGCGGCGCTGAACTGGACTGCCATGCGCGTGTTCATCGGCCGCCCGCCACACCTGCCGGGGATCCTCGCCGGTGCGCTGTTCTGGTCACTGTGGGGGCTAACGCCGGGCTTCTATACCGACCTCAGCCTGCGGGTGACGGTGTATTCGCTGCTGGCCGCCTGCTACGGCGGCCTGTCGATTTTTGAACTGTGGCGCAGCCGCCGCCAACTTGAAGTCTCCTACCTGCCGGCGCTGCTGCTGATGCTGGTGCACACCGGGTTCTACTGCGTGCGTACGGTTGCCGACCACGGCGTATCGCTGGAACAGGCAATCGCCAGCGACGGCCACGGCACCGGGTTTTTCTCGTTCATGCTGTTCGAATCGATGCTCTACGCCATCGGCATCGCCTACGTGACCCTGGCCATGGTCCGCGAGCGCACCGAACTCAAGTTCAAGGCCGCCGCCTACACCGACCCGCTGACCGGTGTCGGTAACCGCCGCGCCTTCATGGCCCGCGGCGAAAAACTGCTGGCCGACTGCGCCCGCCGAGACGAACCGGTGGCCTTGCTGCTGTGCGACCTTGATCACTTCAAGCGCCTCAACGATACCCACGGCCACCAGACCGGCGACCAGGCGCTGATCGCCTTCGCCCAGGTCGCCGGCAACAGCGTGCGCCTGGAGGATGTCTTCGCCCGTATCGGCGGCGAAGAATTCGCCTGCCTGCTGGCCAATACCGACGCGCAAACGGCCCAGCAGGTGGCGCAGCGCATCTGTGAAAGCTTCTACGCGCTACCGCTGCTGGAGCCTGGGTTCCTCAGCGTCAGCATCGGCATCGTCGGCGCCAGCGGCCGTGACGAGCATGACCTTTCGCGCTTGCTGTCCAAGGCCGACAACGCCCTGTATGCCGCCAAGCACCAGGGCCGTAATCGCGTGCACCTGTACCAGCCGGCCAGGTGGCTGCCAAGCGAGCAGCCTGCAGATGCGCTGTAGCGCTGCGCCAGGTACAGCAGAGCGCCGCGGCTGTTACTCGCTCGCCAGGGTACGCGCCAGCTCCGCGGCCAGCTCCTTGACCATGGCGTCGGCGGTCGGCCGATGAATGATCGCCACCTCCATGGCATCGATCGACGGCAGGCCGAGTTCCGAAGTCAGCTTCAAATGCTCGGCAGTGACCGCCCGCAGCGGCAGCAGGCTGATGCCCATGCCGTTGGCCACCGCCGCCTGCAGGCCGCTGAGGCTGGAGCTGGTGAAACTGATGCGCCAGCGGCGGCCCATGCGCTCGATGGCGCCGATCATGTCGTCGCGGTACAGCCCGCGCGGCGGAAAGGTCACCAGCGGCACCGGGTCCTGGTCGAAGGCCGGGTTGCTGGCGCTGTCAATCCATTGCAGCTTCTCGGGCCAGCAGGCCACCGCCTCACGGCTGTTGCGCCGCTGCTTGAGCAAAATCAGGTCGAGCTCGCCGTTGTCGTAGCTGGCGCTGAGGTCGCGGCACAGGCCGCTGGTGACCTCCAGCTTGACCTGCGGATGCTTGCGGTTGAAGGTCGAAAGCAGATGGGTGGTGCGCCCGGCGGCAAAGTCCTCCGGCACGCCCAGGCGCACGGTCACCGCCACCGTGGCGCCCGACATCGCCTCGAGCATTTCATCGTTATAGGCAAGCATCTGCCGGGCATAACCGAGCAGTGTCTGCCCGGCGTCAGTGGGCAGCACGTCGCGGTTGCCGCGCTCGAGCAGCTTGTGCCCGACCATCTCCTCCAGGCGCCTGACCTTCTGGCTGACCGTCGACTGGGTCGAATGCAGGCGCGCCGCCGCCGTGGTAAAGCTGCCGCAGTCGCTGACCATCACCACCGCGCGCAACAGGTCAAGATCAAACAGCGGCCTATTCGATTTTTCACTGACAGACATGCTTTTATTTAACTTCTAAATAATGAGCACGACTTTTAACATGGCTAGAGCCCGCGAGCAATCGCCCACCAGGAGGTACTGCCATGCTCCTTGAACGCCTGTCCACCCACCTTGCAATGGTGTTTGCCATGCTCACATCGCTGACCGCCAGTGCCGACGGCGGCACCCTCGAAAGCCAACTGCGCAGCGCCGCCGAAAACGGCCAGGCCGCCCAGGTACGCAGCCTGCTCGACCAGGGCGCCGCGCTTGAAGCCCGCGATAAAATGGGCCGCACGCCACTGCTGCTGGCCACCCACAACAACCAGGTCGACGCCGCCAAGGTACTGATCGACGCCGGCGCCGACGTCAACGCCAAGGACTCGATCGAAGACAGCCCCTACCTGTACGCCGGCGCCCGTGGCCACAACGACATCCTCAAACTGACCCTGGCCCACGGCGCCGACCTGAACAGCACCAACCGCTACGGCGGCACCGCGCTGATACCGGCAGCCGAACGCGGCCACGTCGAAACAGTACGCCTGCTGATCGCCGCAGGAGTCGCGGTTGACCACGTCAACAAACTGCACTGGACCGCCCTGCTCGAAGCCATCATCCTCGGCGACGGCGGCCAGCGGCACGTCGAGATCGTGCGTGAACTGATCAAGGCCGGGGCGGATGTGAACCTTGCTGATGGTAAGGGGGTGACACCGCTGCAGCATGCGCGGCAGCGGGGTTACAAAGAAATGCAGGTGCTGCTGGAACAGGCCGGCGCCCGCGCTTAACTGCTCTCCAGCAAGCGATCGAGCAACCACAACCCCGCCGGCCCCGGCGGGGTCAGCTTCGACCAGGCCACATCCACTGCAATCGGCCGGGGCCAGCCACGCAGCTTGAGCTCGGTGAGCTGGCCATGGCCGTACTGGCGGACCAGGCCGTGGGGCAACTCGGCCCAGCCAAAGCCCTCCTCGGTCATCTCCAGCAGCATCAGATAATCCGGCGCCGACCACACTCGCCCCTGGGGTTTGTTGACACTGTCGGTGTAGGTATTCAAATACAACTGCCGATGCCCGGCCAGGTGCGCCTGGGTCGGCTGCGCAAGCTGCGCCAGCGGGTGGCTGCTGGCGACAAAAATGCCCATCTGCGCCTGCGCCGCCAGCCGCGTCGCGGCCACATCCGCCGGGTAGCCCGGTTGCGCCGCGAGCATGCCCAGGTGTGCGCGGCCGCTCTGCAGCAGGTTCAGCACGTCCCCCGCCTCGGCGATCATGCATTCCAGCTCGATGTCCTGGTAGCGCTGCTCGAACAACTGCATCACCCGGTTATCCGGGTTGAGCTGATGCATGTCGGAAAACACGATTGTCAGCCGCGGCTCGACCTTGTCCGCCAGGCGAATGCTCAACTGGTCGAGGCGCTCGCTGGCGGCGAGGATCTCCTGCACATGGCCGAGCACCTTGCGCCCGGCTTCGGTGAGCACCGGTTGCCGGGCCTGGCGGTCGAACAGGGTAACGCCCAGGTCGGCTTCCAGGTTGGCGATGGCGGCGCTGACGGTGGACTGGCTTTTGCGCAGCTTGCGGGCCGCGGCGGAGAAGGAGCCGAGGGCGGCGGCTTCGACGAAAGCTTGCAGGGCTTCTGGGGAGTAGCGCATTGGAGGTATCGGTTTTTTCGATGCTGGTAGCCGTAGTGTAGCGGCAAAAGCGATCTCAATGCCGGGCAGCCGCCGCTAACTGAGGGTAAACAGGTCTCCTTCCACACTGCGGTCACCGTGTTTACGACGCTGCGCGGCGGCGTCGTAGACGATCAGCAAAAGCTCACTCCCCTCTTCCGCCGACTTGAACAAACACATGCCCTCGGCATGATCGTCGCCGTTGCCGAACGGTACCTCCAGCACCCTCTGCAATTGATCGGCAAACACCACTTGCTCTTCATCGGTCGCGAAGCTGCCGCGCCAGCGGAACACCGTGACCGGGCCGTCCAGGTCCATGGACGGCCCCGCCAGAATCAGCAGATCGTCGCCACTGCTGCACAGGTCGCGCACCCCCAGGCCGTCGAGCGCGAAGAAGTGCTTGCGGTAGCCGCGCCCCTGCGGGCCGATCTTCTTCAGCACCAGGGTGTCGGTGGAGTCGCCATCGGCTTCGGGCTCGATCTCCAGCAGCACGCTCCAACCGCGCAGCACCGGCCCCCGCAGCCCCAACAGCAGGCGCGAGCCGATGACCGCCAGGCCTTCGATGTCGAAACCGTTGTCTTTGCCCGGAATGCGCAGAAAGTCGCGTAGCTGATCGTCCCTGGCAATTTCCGCGGTCAGGTCGTTGCCGAGCGCATTGCCATGCAACTGCGCCGCCGTACGTCCATCGCCATCCACCTTGTCGGCGAGCACATAACTGTCGTTCTGCTGCACCACCGGGAGGCGCGCCAACAGAAAGCGATTGCCATCCGCCTCAACGGTCGACAGGCGCTTGATGTTCTTATGCGCAGACTTGTCGGCCTCCGCCTTCTTGCGCTTGAGGCTATGGGAGCCGACGACCCAGAGATAACCCGCGTCAGCGGCATAGGCCAGGCCCTCGATATCGATCTCGGCATCTGCATCGGGTATGGGCAGGGTCAGGTACTTCATCAGCGGGAAGGAGTGGTGCTCGTCGCACGTCACCGCCTCACCGGGTACTGCGGGCTGGATGGTCAGCCGCTCGAGGCTGGTGGTTTCGTCGTTGGCCAGCCACAGCGTGTTGCCGATCTGCAGGGTAACTGAAAGGCCATCGCGCAATGAGGCAGATGCTGGATTAAAGCGCAGCATCAGGGTGTTGGCTGGCTTGGTCATGGGGGATTGCCTGGGTTGATGCGAAGGTGTGTGAAGGCTAGTGGCTGTTGGGTAGGAATCAAGGTTGTTGGCAGGGGGGCTGACTCTGCGGCACTTCTTTTGGTTGTGGCGGCTGGGCGTGGGGCGCCGTCATGCGTGCAGGGTTTCTTGATCGCTGGCCTGGGAACCGGCGGATAGCCGCTGCCCTCTTGGGTAGAGTGGCCGAGAAGTTACGTATTGTGGAGGGCTGTATTCGACCCAAAGCAGACGCTCACGGAACTAGTTCAATGAGCGCTATGGTTCCAGCCAGTCGGAATGAAGCTGCGGAAAACGCTCTTGCATCCACTCAATAAAAACTTGAACCTGTGGCGCCAGATGCGTCCGGCTTGGGTACAGCAATGACACAGGACGAGGGGCTGGCCGATAGGGCTTTAGAATTTCCACCAAACCGCGACTGTCCAAATGCTCGGCCACAGTGATTCCTGGTGCCTGGATTATTCCGAAGCCCGACACGCCGCACTGAACGTACGCATTCGACTCGGTGACGGTGATGCCGGCGTTACTCACAAACGCTTGATCCTGACCCTTTACCGAGAAATGCCAAGGCAATGTCCTATTGCTCTGACCGGACAAGAAGTTAACGCCACGATGGGAGGGCAGATCGTCGAGTGTTTCGGGTTCTCCATACTCGTGCAGATACTCGGGCGCTGCACACGTCACCATGGTCGCCATCGCGATAGGGCGAGCGATCAAAGTCGAATCCGGTAGATCGCCGATACGCAACGCACAGTCGATGCCTTCACCGATCAGATCAACTGCCCGGTCAGTCACGCCCAGTACCATGTTGATACCAGGGTAGGAGGCGGTGAATTCTTTAAGACTTTTGATGAATTCCATTTGCGCGAAAGCGGTCGGGATATCGACGCGAAGTCGGCCTACGAGCGTTGCTCCGGATCGGTCAAACATCGAGGTCGCAGCAGAAATACCCGCCAGAATTTCCTGGACCCGCTCATAGAACCGCTCGCCCTCGGCGGTCAGTGCCACCTTTCTCGTGGTGCGCTGGAACAGGCGCACGCCCAATGACGTCTCCAGCTCTTGAATATACCGGGTGACCTGAGGTCGCCCGATGTCCAGCGATTCGGCGGCTTTGGTAAAGCTACCGAGTTCGGCAAGCCTGGCGAACAGTCGCATCGATTGAAGCAATTCCATGACGCTTTCCTATGAGCCCCGTCTGAATCACGAAGTTGAACATGATTGTTCTCCAAGGATAGAACAATCATGTCTTTCTCCACGCATTTATTGCGCACCACCAATATCGAAAAATGCACCCAAGGCAGAACCGCCTCTGGTTCGAAGCCACTGACGTGTATTTGGAGATTCTCAATGAAAGCCTGGTTATTGAAAGATTTCGGACTCGACAACTTGCAATTGGGAGAGGTAGCGACCCCGCAACCTAAGGCTGGCGAGTTGCTGGTCAAGGTCGGTGCTGTCTCGCTCAACTTTCGCGACAAGGCTATCGTCGACGGCATTTACGAGCCGCACAGGGTGCCCAAACCACTGATCCCAGTGAGCGATGCCGCCGGAACGGTGGTAGCGGTCGGTGACAACGTCACACGTTTCAAAGTCGGTGATCGCGTCAACTCGCATCTTTATTCGCGCTGGCTGGATGGCGAACCAGGACCGAACGAACCCGATTACTGCTTCGGTTCGCCGTTGCCCGGCGGTTTGGCCGAATACATGATCATCCATGAAGACAGCGCCGTCGGTGCACCCGAAAACATGAGCGACGAAGAGGCGGCAACACTTCCTATTGCTGCGCTCACGGCTTGGTATTCGCTGGTGGACTTTGGACAAATCCAGCCGGGCCAGACCGTCTTGGTTCAGGGCACTGGAGGTGTGTCCATATTTGCCGTGCAGATCGCAAATGCGCTTGGCGCGAAGGTAATTGCGACGTCGAGTAGCGACCAGAATTTGCAAACCGTGAAGGGGCTGGGGGCCGTGGCGGGTATCAACTACAGAACGACTCCGAACTGGGCGGACGAAGTGCTGAAGCTGACCAAAGGCAAGGGTGTGGATCTGCTACTCGATGTGGCCGGCGGCAGTGGTATCAACCAATCGGTCGCAGCGACCAAAGCGTCGGGGCGTATTGCGCAGATCGGCTTTCTGACAGGGCAAACTGTTGAACTCAATCTGATGCCACTCATTTTCCGCCAGACGACCATTCGCGGCATCGCTGTGGCACCACGCTCATCATTCGACCGGATGAACGCTTTCCTCAACGAACACAAGATTCGTCCCGTGATTGACCAAGTATATTCGTTCGAAAAAGCACGAGAAGCTTACGAGCATCTCGCGAGGGGAGCATTTGGAAAGGTTGTGATCAAAATCGCTTAATAACCTTAAGGCGCCAATTTGGCGCCTTCTTTTCGTCTGGCGCAGCCGATTCATCATTCATAGATCTTGCCGCAGTATAAGAAAACATCCTGCTCAAAAGCGCCTACCAGACCAACGCCCACGCGTGTGGATTGGTCGATGCCGAGGTGCGCGGGTTGCTTTGGGCCACCGAGCAGTCGCTAGAGATGAGCATCGCGCTGGTCGAGGCGTTGCTGGATGAGGTTGAAGCACGTTCGGCAACCGCAGCGTTGTTGCGCCGCTCGCTGCACGCAGGGCAATCGGCGGTGGAGTGATCGCCAGCGATGGTCCTGGGCCGCCGATGCGGTCCGCTTTGCCTAGCAGAACTCGCTCAAAGCGCCGCATAAACAAGCGATGACAGCCGGCCAGCGCGGGGGTCAATCATCGCATGGCTGCCCGAGGTCGTGGTGACAAAACCAAAGCTCACTTGCCTTTCGGGGTCGGCGAAACTGATCGGGCCGCCAAGGCCGATATGGCCAAAGGTGTCCGGGCCCATGGCGTGGGACGCCGTCGGGTCGACTTGCTGTTCCAGCATGCAACCTAATCCATAACGCATTGGCCGCATCCATACCCGGTCCATGCCATGGCTGTGCTCGCGGGTGAACTCGCTGAGCAGTTCGGGCCCGATGAAGTTGCCCGCCAGCAATGCACTGTAGAAACCGGCCAGGCCATGAGCCGTGCCATGCCCGCACACAGCCGGTTGCCGATAGGCCCACCAGCGCGGGTCGCTGGTGCGTCTAGGCACCATGCCGGGGTTGGTGAAGGCGTATGTGGCGATATGCGCTGGCTCGCTTTTCAGCACGGCGCGCAGCGCTTGCGAGTAAGGATCACCGACTCGCCCGGTGGCACTGTCGAAACGCGCGATTCGATGAAAGTGTTTTTCGTCCACGCCAAGGTGAACGTCCAGATCATGGGGGTCGAGAATCTTTTCGTGGATGAAGGCGCAGGGTTCTCGTCCGTCCACCCGACGAATCAGCTCACCGAGAATCCAGCCAAAGGTGGTGGTGCCATACCCCAGGTCTGTTCCCGGCTCCCACCACAGCGGTTCGGCTTCCAGCACCCGCAGCATATGCTCCCAGTCATACATCATGGCGTTATGGTCGGGGCCTCGCAGCGCCGGCAGGCCGGCGGTGTGGCTCATCACCTGGCGCAAGGTGACCTTGGCTTTGCCGTTGCGGGCGAACTCGGGCCAGTAACGGGCCACCGGCGCATCCAGCTCCAGCTTGCCCTCCTCGACCAACATCAGTACGGCCACCGCGACGTAGGGTTTTACCACGCAAAACGTGTTGGCCAGCGTATCGCGGGTCCACGGCCTGGTGCCCTCTTGATCGGCCATGCCGGCCCACAGGTCGACAACCCTCTCTGCGCCTACCTGCACGCAGAGCCCGGCGCCACGCTCCTGCGGGTCGTCAAACATCTGCTCGAAGGCCTGCTTGACCGCTTCGAACGGCTTCGCACACATCCCTTGCGCTTTCATATATAAGGCTCCTTGTAGTTACAGTGCTGCCCTTGTTACTTGCCGAACTTGACCGTTAGCACACCTGCCAGGCGACAGTAAAAATCCCGCCGCCTGGCAGGGCGCAATTCACCCCCGCGAGCGAGTTTGAGCATGATCCATGGAATAACGGTTCGCCCGTTTGTAGGTGCCGAAGTCATTGAACCTGACACCGGCTTCTGCCATGACCTTGTGCGCATAAGGTGCGGTCATCTGACGAAGGTAGAACGGGTCTCTTACAACGAAGTGGTGAATACTGTGAGTGCTGCCGAAGTTGAAACAGAACAGCTGAAACGGCCACAACCACCAGGCGTTCATTACCTGGGTTTGTTGCAATGCATTGCGCGGGGCAACATCACCGTAATAGTGCATATTGGAACTGATAAAAAACAGGCAGAACTGGCGGATCATGTTCGGCGCGACAAGAATGACCACTGCGCTATTGACTACCTCCATTACCGCCAATGTCGCAGCACTATTGTGAAGCTCTACCCCCATGACTGCCCCAAGGCCGGCATACAGATGGTAGCCGAGGAATACATACCAGCACCCCCAATACAAAAGCCCGAACGGTGTATTAAGCCGAATAATCTTGCCTAACAATCTTACCTTTTGCCGCCAGCCCGGCGCAAAAACCGCGTTCAGAAAACCAAATACAAACCCGTCCATCAGTTTCAACAACCGCAGTATCCCCCAGGGGTTGCCACTGGTGGTGATCCATGCTTCGACATCCGTATCAGTTCCAGACTCCTTATGGTGATGAAAATGCAGAGTGCGCCTTAACCAGGGGCTGGGCATACCCGGCCGGGCCAGCCAGCAGAAAAACATCATGGCGTTATGGGCCAGCGGCTGTTTTCTGAAATAAAGGCGATGAATCAAGTCATGTTCGATTTCATGAATGAACGATGTCAGCAGCGCGTTGATTAAAATGCACACCCATGCGGAGATGTAACCCGTCAGGTAGAGCCCGCCGGTGACGACCATCCCCACCAGCGAAAACACCATGACACTGGCCCCCAGCGCATCCTGGTGCTGCAAGATCGGGTAGCGCTTGCGCAGGTAATTTCCGTGTTCGGTAATGCGCCGGGTGACAGTAGCGATCTTTTCCTGATCGCTATTCGGGTGATCCGTTTCGATCGTTTTTTCCATGACATTCATCACTGCATCCTCTGCGTGCGTCGGATAATTACCAGCCTCATCAAGCGGGTTAAATCAATGGCTTGAGTGTTCAAACAGCGGGCATTCAAATTCACTGCATGAATGCATGCGCATCATTCAATAAAGACGAAATCGCCTGTTTGCCGAAGAATTTGTTAGACTCATTTCAAGCTTCAAAATGATAAGACAAGCCCACGTCTTTGCAACTGTGTATTTTGGGTGGACCCAGTGTTACAGCCCTGTGTAAGGATTTAATTATTTAGTGACAGTTTGTACACGTCTGCAACGACGGTGTACAAGTATTGCCAAGGAGGCACCATGAGATTGCATCGCATCAAATATTTCCGGCTCTCTCTTCCAGCACCCGAGGGCAGCGTAGAGAAAACAACCCGCCATGATGTATTTGACGCCGTGTTTTTCGATGAAACTACAGACGATGCCGCCAATCGCGCAGGCCTTGAAAGGCTAATTCGCTACTTACAGTGCGGGGATACTGTGGTAGTCGACAGCATGGCATCGCTCAGTTCCAGTACCGAGCAGCTGTGCACCCTCATTCGCCGGTTGATTGCAAAGCAGGTAACCCTGGAGTTCTTGAGCGAAAACCTTATTTTGCGCCATGACTGTTTGGACGTTGTGGAGCCGATTATTACGGTCATGGAAGCGCTGGCAGAGTTTGAGCGCGCAGCAGCCAGAGAAAAACAGGCCGCCGGTATTGCGGCGGCAAAAAACCGAGGGTTATACAGAGGTCGCAAGAAGAAACTGTCTGACAATCAGGTTGTAAGTTTAATTGACCGCGCCAGCGCTGGCGAAAGTAAATCTAAATTGGCGCGCGATTTTGAAATCAGTCGACAGACGCTGTATCGGTACTTGCGATCTACATAGGGAGAGCTGTTCAGGCACCCGCCGCGCCTCCCCCACTCCTTTGACCCAAATCAAGCCGCCAGCCCGGGTTCGCGAGACGATGGCGGCAAGCAAGGAACGGATCGATCCTCGATCCCTGCGCACGGCATTGCATAAGGAGCCCCCAATGAGCCCGCTGAACCACGTACTGGTAGCCACCGACCTGTCCTCTTCTGCGCGCAATGCGGCAGAGCGCGCTGCGCTATTGAGCAAGGCCCAGCATGCAGCGCTGGATCTGCTCTATGTCGCCAATCCTGCGCCGTACGAGCGTTTGAAGCAGGTGCTGGTGCCGGATGAAGACTTGTTGAATCGGGTGCTGGAAACCGCCGGAGAAAACGTTCACGCCCTGGCTACGATGCTGTTCGAGCGCTATGAGATCAGCGCGGGCGTGCAGGTGGCACCCGGTTCGGTGGTAGCGGAAATCACCCGTGTGGTGCAAGACAAACGCAGCAACTTGCTGGTGTGTGGAGCGAAGGGCCAGAGCCTTGCCCGGCGCCTGCTGGGTTCGACCGTGCAACGCATGCTCAACCGTATGCTCTGCCCAATGCTGGTGGTCAAGCAGGCACCGCGCGATGCTTACCGCAGCGTGCTGGTGCCGGTGGATTTTTCGCCTTCATCGCTGCGCGCCATCGAGATGGCCAAAGCAGTGGCCCCGCAGGCCGAGATCATCCTCCTGCATGTGTACGAAGCGCCCTTCGAAAGCAGCATGCGCTTCGCCCACATCGACCAGGACACCCTCACCCACTACCGCAATGTCATCAAGAAAGATGCCGTGCAACAGCTCGCGGCCTTGAGTGAAGCGGCCGGGGTGAGCGACGCACGGCAAGTCGTGGTGCACGGCGACCCGGCCTGGCGTATTGTCGAGAAAGAGCAGGAGCTTGACTGCGACCTGATCGTGATCGGCAAACAGGGGGACAGCGCGGTGGAAGAGTTGTTGATCGGTAGCGTGACCAAGCATGTGCTGAACGAATCGCAGTGTGATGTGTTGGTGTCGTTGTAGGTTGCAGGCTGGTATACACCGACCCTGTGGGAGTCGGTCGTGATCCAGCCACATCTGATGTGCTGACTGTACTGGCCTCATCGCCGGCAAGGCCGGCCACACAATATGGACTGCATGCACCGGACCTGTAGGAGCTGGCCTTGCCGGCGATCGAGCGCGAAGCGGTCGCAATTCAGCCACTCCTGATGTGCTGACTGCACCGGCCTCATCGCCGGCAAAGCCGGCTCCCACAATGGATCGGCGTCCACGGAGCCCGGTGGGAGCTGGCCTTGCCGGCGATCGAGCGCGAAGCGGTCGTGATCCAGCCACATCTGATGTGCTGACTGCACCGGCCTCATCGCCGGCAACGCCGGCTCACACAACGGATCGGCGTACACGGAGCCCGGTGGGAGCTGGCCTTGCCGGCGATCGAGCGCGAAGCGGTCGTGATCCAGGCGCCACCTGATGTGCTGGCTGTACTGGCCTCATCGCGGGTCGCCACCCTCTTCCTGCTCATGCCTTCGATAACCCGTCAGCGACACGCCGGTTTTGCGCTTGAAGTAGCGGCACAGGTAAGACGCGTCAGCAAAGTTGAGCCTGTCTGCGATTTGCCCGATCGCAAGGTCGCTGTATGAAAGCAGCGCCTTGATCTCCAGGGTCACTTGCCGGTCGATCAGGCCTTTGGGGCTGTCGTTGAAAAACGCCCTGGTGAGCTGTGACAGGTAGAACGGCGTGATGCTGAGCGCGTCGGCATAGAACTTCACGTCGCGGTGGCGCTGGCAGTGTTTGCCGATCAGTTCCCAGAAACGCCAACTGAGCATCTCTTTGCGGCTAAATTCCCTGCGGCCTTTTTCCAGGCTGGGCAGTTGTTCGGCAATCTTCAAAAAGAAGGTCTGCAACTGGTTGCGCAGCATGATGTGCCGGTAGCCGGCACAGCTGTGGGCAATATCACGCATGTGCATCAGCCATCCATCCAGCAGCGGCCGTTCTGCCCTGGCCGGTATGCAGTGGGGATGGTCATGCAGAAACACGAACAAGGGGTTGGGCAGCGGGTAGGCAACCTCCGCGGCAAAGCCTTTGGGCATCAGGCAGTAAAACACCCTGAAGCCGCGTGAACGACGCTTGAGCAAGGCAATGCTGTCTTCGGCCAGCACCAGCACATCGCCGCGCCGGACCGCATGCTCGTTGAAGTTGAGGGTGAAGCAGGCACGTCCTGACAGGCACACCAGCAGCGTGATGTAGGCATGCCCGAACGCCAGCGGCAGCCCAACCCCTTCGGCAAGGGTGGTGTCGCCCAGGCGCAGCGGCTCGTCAGGCGCATAAAGTTTGGGAATGTGCTGCATAGTGGCCCACGGCAACCCGGTACAAGAGGCTTGAGCCTATCACGCCAGGCCATGGAGTTTCGAAAAGTACCGAAAGTGCCGAGGTACTGCTGTTTGCCGATCAGCCGCTTGCCACTACCGTGTCTCACCTGAATCAAGCCACCCCGAGAACAGCACATGAGACTGGAAACACCACGGCTGCTGCTGCGCCCCTGGCACGCCGACGATGCCGCCGACTTGTACGAATACGCCAGCGACGAGCGCGTTGGCCCCATCGCCGGCTGGCCCCCGCACACCAGTGTCGAGCACAGTGCCCAGATCATTCGCAGCGTGTTCAGTTACCCCGAGGTGTACGCGCTGCAACTCAAGGACAACCAGCGGGCGGTGGGTTGCGTCGGCATTCTCATCGGCGCCAACAGCAACTTCGAGATCAGTGAGCAGGAAGGCGAAATCGCCTACTGGATCGGGGTACCGTACTGGGGCCAGGGCCTGGTTCCGGAGGCCGTGCGCGAAGTGATGCGCCATGGCTTCGAAACCCTCAAGCTCAAGGCGTTGTGGTGCGGCTACTTTGCCAACAACAGCCAGTCGTTTGCCGCCCAGTCCAAATGTGGCTTTCGCCATCACCACACCGAAGAGAACAAGTACAACCCGTTCCTGCAGGACTATCGGACCGAACACATCAGTTGCATCACTTACCCGCAGTGGCTGGAACAGAACCAACCGGCAGGCCGCTGAAAACGGCAGCGCTTCCCTGCGGCCTCTGTCTCTCTTACAATCGCGACAAATTCCTATTCGCATTGGTTGTCGTTGAGAGAGCGGGATGTCCACACCAGGCTGTGATGCAGAGCGCCATGAACACCTGCAGACGCTTTACCAGGATTACAACGGCTGGCTGCGTGGCTGGTTGCGCAAGCGTCTGAACAACTCGGCCGATGCAGCGGACCTGGCCCAGGACACCTTCGTGCGCGTGCTGGTGGCGCGTACCTCGGGGACCTTGCACGAGCCTCGACGCTACCTGGCGACCATCGCCCGTGGCCTGGTAATTGACCTCTACCGGCGCCGCAGCCTCGAACAAGCCTACCTTGAAGCCCTGGCGCTGCGCCCCGAGGTGCACGCGCCATCGGCCGAGGCGCGGGCGTTGATCTTCGACAGCCTGATGGCCATCGACCGCATGCTCGACGGGCTCGGTGCGCGCACCCGGCAGGTCTTCCTTGCCGTGCAACTGGACGGGCTCACTTACGAGAAAACCGCCGAACGGCTCGGGGTCTCGGTGACTACGGTGCGCAAGCATCTGGCCAGTGCGCTGATGCACTGCCTGCTGCTGGATGAGGCATGAACAGCATTCTTGCCCAGGCGGTGGACTGGTATGTGCGCCTGCACGAAAGCACCGTCAGCGAAGCGACCCGCAGCCAATGGCAGGCCTGGCTGGCCGCCGACCCGCAACACGCCGCGGCCTGGAAGCGTATCGAACAACTGCAGCAACGCCTGACCCAGGCGCCGAGCGCCCTCGCCTCCAGCACCCTCGAACGGGCCCGCCAAGGGCGACGGGCGACGCTGAAAACCTTTGCCCTGTTGCTCGGTGCCGGGGTGCTCGGCTGGCAGGGTTACCAGGCTTCGCCCTGGCGCGCGGACTACGCCACGCGGGTGGGACAACGACGTAGCCTGAGCCTCGCCGATGGCAGCCGACTGGTACTCGACACCGATACCCGGGTCGATGTGCGCTTCGATCAGCAACAACGGCTGATCATCCTGCGCCAGGGCGAAATCCTCGTCGAAACCGCCAAGGACGCCCGGCCCCTGAGCGTACAGAGTAGCGAAGGCCAAATTCTCGCCCTGGGCACGCGCATTACCGTGCGCCAAGGCGATGGCGTCACCCGGGTGAGCGTCGAGGCCCACGCCGTCGAGGTGCGTCCACGCCTGGCAACCGCGCAAGCCGTGCGCGTTGATGCCGGACACACATTGAGCTTCGCCGCCGACCGTGTTGGCCCCGTGCAGCGCGCGCCGGCACAGGCCTCGGCCTGGACCCGCGGCCTGCTGGTGGCGATCGACTGGCGGCTACAAGACCTGCTCGCCGAGCTCTCGCGCTATCGCCATGGCTACCTGGGCTGCGCCGCCGATGTGGCCGACCTGCGCCTTTCCGGCACCTTTTTGCTGGATGACAGCGAGGCGGTACTGGCCAACCTTGAGGCCTCCCTGCCCGTGCAACTGCGACGGGTAACGCGCTACTGGGTGCGGGTGGAAAGCCGCACGGCCTGAGGGTGAAAAATATTTTCAACTTTTGGGTAACAGATTTTCATTCCTGTTTCGGCTCTTCCTGCACGTGCGCATCAGACGCAGCCCCTGCCAACCCGAACAGGAACCTTTGCATGTCCTTCCAACCGTCTTTTCTCGGCCGCAGCATCCACCGCGCGGCGCTTGCCCTGGGCTTGTCCGGCTCGCTGCTGGCGCTGACGCCGGTCTGGGCCAAAGCGCAGGCCTACGACATCCCCGCCGGCAGCCTGTCGGTTGCGCTGAGCCAGTTCGCCGCAGCCAACGGTGTGATGATTACCTTCAGTTCCGAAGACACCGCCGGGCTGTCATCGCCGGGTTTGCAGGGCGATTTTGAACTGGACCAGGGCTTTGCCAGGCTGCTGCAAGGCAGTGGCTTGCGCGTGGTGCAGGCTGGCGACAAGCGCTATGTGCTGGCTAAGGCTGACAACAGCGCCGCCGTGGAACTCGGCGCCACCAGCATCAACGCCGCCGGCCTGGGCGCCACCACTGAAGGCAGCGGCTCGTACACCACCGGCATCACCAGTACCGCCACCAAACTGCCGCTGTCGCTGCGCGAAACACCGCAGTCGATCAGCGTGGTCACCCGTCAGCGCATGGACGATCAGGGCCTCAACGATCTCACCGAAGTGCTCAAGCAGACCCCAGGCCTTTCGGTGCAGAGCCTGGGCAGCGAACGCTTCAACATCTACGCGCGTGGCTACAGTGTCGACAATTACCAGTTCGACGGCATTCCCACCACGCTCGACATCGTCAGCCAGGTCTCGGCACAAAGCCTTGCCGACATGGCGATCTACGACCGCGTCGAAGTGCTGCGTGGCGCCACCGGCCTGATGACCGGTGCCGGCGACCCTTCGGCGACCATCAACATGGTGCGCAAGCGCCCCACCGCCGACTTCAAGGGCCACTTCACGGCAGGCCTGGGCTCCTGGGACAAGTACCGCACCGAACTCGACCTGTCCGGCCCGCTGACCCCGACCGGCAACCTGCGCGGGCGCATGGTCGCGGCCTATCAGCAGAACAACAGCTACGTTGACCACTATTCCCAGGAAAAGCAGATTTTCTACGGCATCCTTGAAGCGGACCTGAGCGACAGCACCCTGCTCACAGTCGGCGCCGACTACCAGAAGAACAACCCGCAAGGTTCGTCCTCAGTGGCCTTCCCGCTGTTCTACAGCAACGGCCAGCAAACCGATTTTTCGCGCTCGACCAACAGCGCCGCACGCTGGAGCAGCAACCCCCAGGATGTCCTCAACACCTTCGCCAGCCTCGAACACAAGCTGGGCTACGACTGGAGCCTGAAGGTGGCCGTCAACCAGATGTACATCAACCGCGATGACTACAAGCTGGCCACCGCCAGCTGGGGCTTTCCCGACATCAACACCGGCGCCGGGGTGCGCCTGTACGGTGGCGCCGGCAGCACCTGGCAGAAACAGACCGGGCTGGACGTTCAGGCCCAGGGGCCATTCCAGTTGTTCGGCCGCCAGCATGAGCTGATCGTCGGCTACAACTTCTCCCGCTACGAAAACCGCCACTCGCCCCTGCGCGGCACCGCCATCGAAGGCACCTCGGTCAATTTCTACGACTGGGACAACTACACCAAACAGCCGAACACCAGCAACGGCAAGCTGTATGACGGCGACACCACCATCTACCAGAGCGGCAGCTACATCGCCACGCGCCTGCGCCCGACCGACGCGCTGTCGATCATCCTCGGCGCCCGCGCCAGCGATTACAAATACAACTACGACATGGAATACGTGCTGACCCCCAACAGCAACCGCAACACCCAGTACCGCGAGAGCGGCGTGGTCACGCCCTACGCCGGCGTGGTCTACGACCTCAACGACATTCATTCGGTATATGCCAGCTACACCAGCATCTACAAGCCCCAGAGCGTGCGCGACGCCAGCGGGGCGACCCTCGAGCCGCGCGAGGGCGACAACTATGAAATCGGCCTGAAGAGCGAGTTCTTCGGCGGCCGCCTGAACACCAGCATCGCGGCGTATGAAATCAAGCAGGACAACCTCGCGGTGATCGACCCCGGCCAGGTCATCCCCGGCACCACCTCGGCGGCCTACAAGGCCGTCAGCGGCGCCACCACCCGCGGCTTCGAGATCGAAGCCAACGGCGAGCTGCTACCAGACTGGAACCTCGCCGCCAGCTACAACCACAGCCTCACCGAAGACGCCGACGACCAGCGCATCAATACCGAAGCGCCGGCCAACATGCTCAAGCTGTGGACCACCTACCGCCTGCCTGGCGACTTCAACCGCCTGACCGTCGGTGGCGGTGCCAACTGGCAGAGTGGCACCCACATCACCGTGACCCCAAGCACCGCAATGGGCACCGTCAAGGCCAGGCAGGAGCAGTTCACCGTGGTCAACCTGATGGCCCGCTACCAACTGACCGATCAGCTAGCCGCCACCCTCAACGTCAACAACCTGTTCGACAAGAAGTACATCAGCGCCCTGGACACCACCTTCTTCAGTGGCTACTACGGTGAACCGCGCAATGTGATGCTCTCTACCAAGTACAGCTTCTGAAATCGAGGCGCCTACAACGCCATCCGGTACTCGATAACCCCAGGCTTTTCGGCAATCCAGTCATAAAGCCGTTGGGCAGTGTGATTGGACTCCTGGGTGTGCCAGTACAGCCGGTCGCAGTGCTGCTCCCGCGCTTGCCCTTGCACGTACTCGATCAGCTGCTTGCCGAGCATCTGGCCGCGTACGCTTGGGCAGACGTACAGGTCTTCGAGGTAGCAAAAGTCATTGCGGCCCCAGGTCGAGCGGTGGAAGACGAAATGGACGAAGCCGTGGACCTGCTCGCCGTCGGCGGCCACCGCGCAATGCACAGGTTCGCGGCTGTCGAAGAAGCGCGCCCAGGTGGTCTGGGTGGTCGGCATGCCGATGTCGACCTTGTAGAACGCCTGATACTGGGCCCAGTGCGCGCACCATTGCTTGAAGTCGTTTTGCGCGACGGGGCGAATCGATACAACGGGATGTGCTGCGGTCATGGCCAATCCTTAGTGACGGTAGAAACTGCAGCGATTTATAGCGCGACAATGGCTTGGTTAAACCATCCAGTTTTTGCTTGCCAAGCAGACCACTTGCCACCAAGAAGTGCTGGCAAGCCTGCCTTGAGCCTGTGGGAGCGGGCTAGACCCGCGATCGAGCGCGAAGCGCTCGCCATCCGGGCGCCGGCTGATGTACCGGCTGGCTGCACACGGTTGCGGCGGTTGCAATCCCGGCCTATGTTCCATGCGAGGCTTTACCTGCCCAGCGAGGTGACTCCATGGCGAACGACTCCCGCCCGGCCGTGCTCGAACTGATCGGCAATACGCCGCTGGTGCGTGTCAGCCGCTTCGATACCGGCCTGTGCACGCTGTTTCTCAAGCTCGAATCACAGAACCCCGGCGGTTCGATCAAGGACCGCATCGGCCTGGCGATGATCGACGCCGCCGAGCGCGATGGCCGCCTGCGCCCCGGCGGCACCATCGTCGAGGCCACCGCCGGCAATACCGGCCTGGGCCTGGCCCTGGTCGGCGGTGCCAAGGGCTACCGGGTGGTGCTGGTGGTGCCCGACAAGATGTCCACCGAGAAAGTCCTGCACCTCAAGGCCATGGGCGCCGAAGTGCACATCACCCGCTCGGACGTCGGCAAGGGCCATCCCGACTATTACCAGGATGTCGCCGCGCGGCTGGCACAGGAAATTCCCGATGCGTTCTTCGCCGACCAGTTCAACAACCCGGCCAACCCGCTGGCCCATGAGTGCAGCACCGCACCGGAGATCTGGGCGCAAACCCAGCATGATGTCGATGCCATCGTCGTCGGCGTCGGCTCGGCCGGTACCCTGACCGGGCTGACCCGCTTCTTTCGCCGCCTGCAGCCGAACCTGGCGATGATACTGGCCGACCCGGTCGGTTCGGTGGTCGCTGAATACAGCCGCAGCGCCACCCTCGGCACTCCCGGCTCCTGGGCGGTCGAGGGCATCGGCGAGGACTTCATCCCGTCAATTGCCGACCTTTCCAGCGTGCGCCAGGCCTACTCGATCAGCGATGAAGAAAGCTTCGATCACGCCCGCCAACTGCTGCGCGCCGAAGGCATTCTCGGCGGCTCGTCGACCGGCACCTTGCTGGCGGCCGCGCTGCGCTACTGCCGCGAGCAAACCGAACCGAAGCGGGTGGTCAGTTTTGTTTGCGATACCGGCACCCGCTACCTGTCCAAGGTCTACAACGACCAGTGGATGACCGACCAGGGCCTGCTGGCGCGCAAGCGCTATGGCGACTTGCGCGACCTGATCGCGCGGCGTTTCGAGGATGGCCGGGTAATCAGCGTCGGCCCCGACGACACCCTGCTCACCGCCTTTCAGCGCATGCGCCTGGCCGATGTCTCGCAACTGCCGGTGCTGGTCAACGGGCAGAAGCTGGTCGGGGTGATCGACGAGTCCGACATCCTGCTCGGCGTGCACCAGGACGCTTCGCACTTTCACCTGAGCGTGGCCAGCGCGATGACCGACAAGCTCAAGCTGGAAACCCTGGCCCCCGGCGCCAGCCTGGCGCAGCTGCAGGCCGAGCTCGACCGTGGGCTGGTGGCGATCATTGAAGACGCTGCGGGCTTTCACGGCGTGATTACCCGTGTCGATTTGCTCAATCACCTACGCAGGTCCTTACCATGAGCCAGCACGATGAAAGCGGCGCGCCCCGCGCCTTCGCCACCCGCGTGATCCATGCCGGGCAGGCGCCAGACCCGTCCACCGGGGCATTGATGCCGCCGATCTACGCCAACTCCACCTATTTGCAACAGAGCCCCGGGGTGCACAAGGGCCTCGATTACGGCCGCTCGCACAACCCCACGCGCTGGGCGCTGGAGCGCTGCGTGGCCGACCTTGAGGGCGGCACCCAGGCGTTCGCCTTCGCCTCCGGGCTGGCAGCGATCGCCAACGTGCTCGAGCTGCTCGACGCCGGCGCCCACGTGGTCTCGGGCAATGACTTGTACGGCGGTACCTTCCGCCTGTTCGAGCGAGTGCGCCGGCGCAGCGCCGGGCATCGCTTCAGCTTCGTCGACCTGGCCGACCTGAGCGCATTCGAAGCGGCGCTTGAGGCCGACACGCGCATGGTCTGGGTCGAGACCCCGAGCAACCCCTTGCTGCGCCTGACCGACCTTGCCGCAGTCGCGCGCATCTGCCGTGCGCGCGGCATCATCTGCGTGGCCGACAACACCTTTGCCAGCCCGTGGGTGCAGCGCCCGCTGGAGCTGGGCTTCGATATCGTCCTGCACTCGACCACCAAGTACCTCAACGGCCACTCAGACGTGATCGGCGGCATCGCCGTGGTCGGCAACAACCCGCAACTGGCCGAGCGCCTGGGCTTTTTACAGAACTCGGTGGGCGCGATTGCCGGGCCGTTCGACGCCTTCCTCACCCTGCGCGGGGTGAAGACCCTGGCCCTGCGCATGGAGCGCCACTGCAGCAATGCCCTGGAGCTGGCGCAATGGCTTGAGCGTCAGCCGCAGGTGGGGCGGGTTTACTACCCGGGCCTGGCCTCGCACCCGCAGCACGCGCTGGCGCGCCAGCAAATGCGTGGCTTTGGCGGGATGATCTCGCTTGATTTGAACAGCGACCTGGCCGGCGCCAAGCGCTTTCTTGAAGCGGTGCAGATCTTCGCCCTGGCCGAGAGCCTGGGCGGGGTCGAAAGCCTGATCGAACACCCGGCGATCATGACCCACGCCAGCATCCCGGCAGAGAACCGCGCGCAACTGGGCATCGGCGATGCCCTGGTGCGCTTGTCGGTGGGGGTCGAGGATGTCGACGACCTGCGCGGTGACCTGGCCCAGGCGCTGGCGAGGGTTTGAGCGCTCGGGGTGCTGGTGGCTGGGTGAGCGGGCTCAGTTCACCATCACCTCGTCCAGTGCCTGCTCGAGGGTGCTGACCGTGCGCTCGATATGGTGCAGCTTTTCGAGCCCGAACAGGCCGATGCGGAAGGTCTGGAAGTCGGCCGGCTCGTCGCATTGCAGCGGCACGCCCGCGGCGATCTGCAGGCCCTGGACGGCAAACTTCTTGCCGTTCTTGATATCGCCATCATCGGTGTAGCTCACCACCACGCCAGGGGCCTGAAAGCCGGCGGCGGCCACGCTTTTGATGCCTTTGCCGGTCAACATTGCGCGCACCCGATCGCCCAGAGCCTGTTGCTCGCCGCGCAGCTTGTCGAACCCGTAGGCTTGCATCTCTTTCATCACTTCGCTGAATCGCGCGAGGGAATCGCTGGGCATGGTTGCATGGTAGGCGTGTCCGCCCTGCTCGTAAGCCTGCATGATCTGCAGCCACTTTTTCAGGTCGCAGGCAAAGCTGCTGCTTTGCGTCTGCTCGATGCGCTCGAGGGCCAAAGCGCTGAACATCACCAGGGCGCAGCAAGGGGAAGCACTCCAGCCTTTTTGCGGTGCGCTGATCAGCAGGTCGACTGCGCATTTGTGCATATCCACCCAAATGGTGCCTGAGGCGATGCAGTCCAGCACGAACAGGCCACCCACCGCATGCACGGCGTCGCCGACGGCCCGCAGGTAATCGTCGGGCAGGATAATCCCTGAGGAGGTTTCAACGTGAGGGGCGAAGACAACCTGCGGCTTGTGCGTCGCAATGGCTGCCAGCACTTCCTCCAGAGGGGGTGGCGCGTACGCAGCCTGACGACCCGCGTCGAGCGGCCGGGCTTTGAGCACCGTGGTGGCCGCCGGGATGTTGCCCATCTCAAGGATCTGGCTCCAGCGAAAACTGAACCAGCCGTTGCGTATCACCAGGCATTGCTGGGCGCTGGCAAACTGTCGCGCAACCGCTTCCATGCCGAACGTGCCGCTGCCCGGTACCACCGCAACAGCCTGGGCGTTGTAGACCTGTTTAAGGGTCGTGGAAATGTTGTTCATCACGCCTTGAAATGACTGCGACATGTGGTTGAGCGAGCGGTCGGTGTAGACCACCGAGTACTCGACCAGCCCCTCAGGATCAATACTGGGATATAGCTTTGACATGGAGTGACTCCTTTGGCAGAGATATCAGTGGTATTACTCGGGAATTCCGGTCAACGTATGCACTACCCGCATTGCACAAGGCGGTCGAGCCCCTTGCGGGTCGAGCTGTTCGCATTTCTTCAGCAGCGGATAGGCATCGGCAAACTTCATGGCCGCCACTTGTTCAGCGTGCTGCTGCGAAACAAAGCAGTGCTCGAACCGGAAGGCGGCATACACCTCGGGCAGCAGTGCCGGATAATCGTAAACCTCGTCGACGATACTCTTTAGCATCTTGGACATCTGCCCGTCGGCCGCGGGGGAAATCCTCGTGAGCAGATCATCCTTGGCGACGCCCGCTTGCCGGGCCGCAATGACTTCCTTCGACGCACCGATGGATGCCTGCATTCCCTGCGGAAATGGACAATCAGACGCCGCCGATGCCGAGGCCGACGCCATGCAACTCAGTAAAGTGAAAACAGCAGCCATCCTTGTCATGGAACTTCCTTATGTGTAGCAAGCATTGTTGAAATAAGCTGCGGATTCTAACCGATACAACGGCTTGACCGGGTTGAGTCGTGCAATGCCTGTTGCAGGCATGGTGAATCGCAGACGGAGGTCAATTAGATGAAAATTTCGAAGGCATGTCTGGAGTCTGTTATTCACGCACTGGAGGTTAGTCTGCTTGAACGCAAGACTCGACTTGATCGCGACATGCTGACCCGCCTGCTGGCTCAGGACTTCGTCGAGTTTGGCGCGCAGGGTATCGCCTGGAACCGGTCACAAATCATCGACGCTTTGCTGGTGCAGGATTTTGTACAGCGTCAGATCACCGATTTTCAGATTCGTATCCTGTCCGAAAAGGTGGTGCTGGCCACCTATCGGTGCACTGTCGATAGCCCGAACGGCACCCGTGATTCTTTGAGAAGCTCCATCTGGCGTCGACTGGGAGACGATTGGCAGATGGCATTCCACCAGGGTACGACAAGGGCAGCAGAATTTTGATCAGCTATTGGTGCCATGCTTAGGTGAGTGGTCGCTATGGGTCGAAAGCTGCCATTCGCGACAGACCGCTTTCGACCCTTAGCGGACATCTGTAACCGGGGCCGCTTCGCGGCCCATCGCCGGCAAGCGCGGCTCCCACAGGTACAGCGCATGCCTGAAGGCTGGCGATATTCCTGTGGGAGCCGGCTTGCCGGCGATGAGGTCGGTACTGACAACAGAGCTTTAGATCGCTGCCTGCCATGGGTCGAAAGCAGTCATTGGCCACTGCTCAACAGCACAAATTCTTGCTCTGAAGCCTCAAGCTACGCAGTAAGCTTGAGGAAGAGCCCAGGGCCTATGAAGCACGCTAATGGAGTTCGAGAATGAGCGCTAACAGTCAAACCCAGCCTTAAGGCAATAGCATCAATTTGATATCATGGCTGTCAGTCGAAGCTAGGAACTGCTCCATGATCTCACGTGCAAAAACAATCCTCTGCCTGCCTGGCATTCTGCTGCTGGCGGCGGTTTCCTCCCAGGCTGTCGCTGGGCACTTCGTCATTGACATGCAAACCGATGAAGGTCGCAAGCTGGCGAAAACCATTGGCACCGATAAGTACCGCTACGCCTTGTTCAACGAGTTCAGCAAAGATGCGCCGTACAGTGCGATCGCGCTGAGCAACTCGGAGGGCTTCAAGGACGGCGTTGTCGTTTACAACGCTGTCATCAATGCCACGGAACAGGGTGCAAAAATGATCTTCACGCAGTTTGTCGACTGCGGGAAGCTGCAGACCAATGAGGGCTTTATTGAAGTCAACGATCAGCCGATCAAGGTGCTGCATGAGTGCCGTGAGGAAAAGCCAGGCACCAAGGTGTCGATCTTCCTGCCGGTCTCCGATGCCGCGCAACACTATATCTACAACGCCTTTGCCAAGGATGTTCCGGTGAAGGTCAGGATGGATAAACACCCCGTGGTGTTTCCAACCAACGGTTTTCTCGAGGCCTGGAGTGTGAGAAACAAGAAAGCGCTTTGAGCTCAAGCCCTGCTCACTGTTGCTCAAACTCATAGCCCAGGCTGTGGCCATGACTGACCCACTCCACCACGCCCCGGCGGTTGAACTTCAAGTCGTCCTTGCCACTGCCCTCGCGCACCGGTGAATGCTCGCCATAGGCGTGAACATTCACCTGCTCGTACAAGGCGCCGTACTTGACCAGGTAGTAGGCGATCATCGCGGCACGCGCCTGGGCCAGGACGAAGTTCTGCTCGGGCGAGCCGATGTCATCGGTATGGCCTTCGACAAAGACTTCGGCTTCGGGATGGCTCACCAGGTAGTTGGCCACATAGGCAATCCTGGCCTGATAAGGCGGCTCGATCGCCGAGCTGTCGGTGTCGAAATACACCACCAGGCCGCCGGCTACGTCGGGCTCATCCGACAGCGCCTGGAGGGCGCGTTGGTTGTTCGAATCCACCTCGGCAGCCGAAACAAACAGCGAGCGTTCGCTGGACGTTCCAGTGTCAGTGCAGCCTGTCGCCGCCAGAACCAGCAGAACGGGCAAGATATAGCGCAGATAACAGTTCATAGGCCCCTCTTGTATAGGATCGGAATTAGCCAGCGCACAACAGGCACACGCCCAGCCATTGGTACACCTTGAGCAACAGGTAGTCCCAGGCCCGGCTGAACCAGCCGCCCTCTTCCACGCTTTCCATCACCACCAGCGGCTTGCTGGCGACGTGTTTTGAGCCCACCTGGAAGTTGACCACGCCTACCACCTGGCCAGCCTGCAACGGCGCGTGAAGTTCGGCGGTGTCGACGATGGCGCTGGCCTGCACCTCGGCCGAGTGCCCGTAGGGCACGCTGATGGTCGCTTGCGCGCCGGCATTGAGCTTGACGGTGCGGGTCTGGCCAAACCACACCCGCTTGCTCATGAACACTTCATCGGCCTGGATCGGCGTCACCGTCTCGAATGAGCGAAAGCCCCACTTGAGCAGTTTTTCCGACTCCTGAAAGCGCAGCCGATCGGACTTGGCGCCCATCACCACGGCAATCAGGCGGCGCCCGTCACGTTGCGCCGAGGTGACCAGGCTGTAGCCGCCTGCGCTGGAGTTGCCGGTCTTCAGGCCGTCGACATCCAGGCTGGTACTCCACAACAGGCGGTTGCGGTTGTATTGCTCAACGTTGTTGAAGGCGAAGGCTTTTTGTTTATACAGGGCGTACTCCGCCGGCAACTCGGCAATCAGCGCCCGGCTGAGTATCGCCATGTCGCGGGCACTGCTGTATTGCCCTTCGGCGGCCAGGCCATGGACGGTCTTGAACTGGGTATTGGTCAGGCCAAGTTTGCCGGCCTGTTCATTCATCAGGTCGACAAAGGCGTTTTCGCTGCCGGCAATGTAAGTGGCCAGGGCAATACAGGCGTCGTTGCCAGACTGCACCACAACCCCGGTATTGAGGTCTTGTACCGAGACCCGGTCGCCGGGCTTGAGAAACATCAACGAAGAGCCCTGCAAGTGCGGATTGCCTGCGGCCCAGGCATCGTGCTCGATAGTCACCCGGTCACTGGCGCTGAGTGCGCCGGACTGCAATGCCTGGCCGATCACATAACTGCTCATGATCTTCACCAGGCTGGCAGGGTCGATACGCGCATCGGCATTACCCTGGGCCAGGACTTCGCCACTTTCATAGTCCATCAACATCCACGATTCAGCGGCGACGCCCGGTGCCGCGACAAGGTCTGCAGCACTTACCGTAAAAGACCCACTCGCCACTAACCACGGTGCAAGTAATACACACAACAACCCCTTAACTACTGCTGAACCTTTCATACGCTCCCAAACTCGACAGCCCAACTCATCAGCCACTGCAATTACGCTGATGAAGTATTTGTTCGCGGATTGTGCGTAGACCTATACTATAAATCAATCAACTATCAAGATATCTGATATGCACAGTATTGATATCGACTCTGTCGACTTGAACTTGCTGCGGGTGTTTGTCGCCCTGATCGAAGAAGGCGGCGCCAGTCGCGCGGCGCTGCGCCTGGGGGTGACCCAACCTGCGGTCAGTGCGGCCCTTGCGCGGCTACGGGAAATCTACGCCGACCCCTTGTTCGAACGCACCGGCCGCGGCCTGCGCCCGACCCTGCGCGCCAACGAGCTGGCGCCGCTGATCGGCGAGGCCCTCAATCGTTGCCGGCAAGCCTTTGCGTTGTCGGTCGCGGGTAAGGACATCAAGGGCCGGACCATCACCATCGGCCTCTCCGACGACAGCGAAATCGCCCTGGGGCAAAGCCTGGTGGCGCTGATCGATGAACAACTGCACGGCCTGCGCATTCTTTTCCGCCAGACCCACAGCGGCCTGGTGCAGGACATGCTCATGCATCATCAGATCGATATCGCCGTGTCGGCTGGCGGGCTGTCGTCGCCGCTGATTGCCCGCCACCGCCTGGGCCGCGGCAACTACCTGTGCATCGCCGACGCTGACAACAGCATCCCCAGCAGCGCCGAAGACTACGCCCAGCGGCCGCACCTGCTGGTGTCGTCGGGCGGTTTTGTCGGCATCGTCGACGAGGGGCTGAACGCGGCCGGCTACAAGCGCAGCATCCGCGCCTCGACTTCGCACTTTGCCGCAGTGCCGTTTCTGCTGGTGGGCTCGAAGCTGATCACCACGGTGCCCACCCACGCCGCCCGGGCCATGGAACGGGTCAGCACCCTGCAGACCTTTCCCTGCCCGGTGCCGCTGCCCTCCTACGACCTGGAAATCGGCACGCGAGTGGGCAGCAAGCACGACAGCACCCTGCAAACGGTCAAGTCGCTGATCATTCAGCTGGTGGACAACACCTTCTGCCTGTCCTGAGGCGGACACACAGGGCGCTCGTTATTGCTGGAACTTCACCGAGCTTTTCGCCCGCTCATCAACCAGCAAGGTGAAGACATCCGGGCGCGAATAGTGGCCGACCACATCAAAGTCATACCGCGCCTTGACCAGCTCGGCCGAATCGATCTGCGCCATCAGCAAACCGGGGCCGTGCTTCAATGGCCCGGCAATCACCTCGCCCATGGGGCCGATGATCACGCTGTTGCCCTGCATCAGCGGTCGTTCGTCATCCCAGTGCGGCAGGCTGGTACCCAGGTCGCGTGGCGACGGCTGGTACTGGCAGGCGCTGACCAGAAAACAGCGCCCTTCATGGGCGATATGGCGCATGGAGATTTGCCAGTTGTCGCGCTCGTCCACCGTCGGCGCGCACCACACCTCGATGCCTTTGGCGTACATCGCCGTGCGCAGCAGCGGCATGTGGTTTTCCCAGCAGATTGCCGCGCCGATCTTGCCCACCGGGGTATCGATCACCGGCAGGGTCGAGCCGTCGCCCTGGCCCCAGATCAATCGCTCGCTGCCGGTCGGCATGAGTTTGCGGTGGTTGGCCACCAGGCCCTGCTCCGGCGAGAAGAACAGCGCCGAGCAGAACAACGAACTGCCGCTGCGTTCGATGACACCGACCACCAGGTGCGCGCCGGTACGTTGCGCCAGCGCTGCGAGCTCGGCGGTTTCGGCGCCCGGCACATCGATGGCATTGGCAAAATAACGCTCAAAGGCCTGGCGGCCTTCCGGCAGGCGATAGCCCATGTAGGTGCCGAAGGTTTCGCCTTTCGGGTAGCCGCCCAACAGGGCTTCCGGCATGACCACCAGCTGGGCGCCAGCGGCCTTTATTTCAGCCTCGTAGGCAAGAATCGCCTCCAGGGTTGGTTGTTTGCCGTCGGGGTGCGAACCCAGTTGCAGTGCTGCCACAGTAGAGAGGGTCATGGGTCGTTATTCTTGGGTGATGGAGGGTGTGTGCATGCTCCTCTGGCGGTTGATATCGAGCAATCCGTTAAAAGTTAAATCTGATATCAATGCTGCTGATATCGACACTTGAGCCAGGCAATCCAATCAATCCATCGCTTTTAGCGATGGAACCTATTTTTCAAATAAGCAAAAAAGCGATGAAAATGCCCTCACCGAAACACACCTTCAGGTGAAGTCATGAAACTGCAAGCCACCCAGAAATCCTTTGCTGAGCGCATCGTCCACGCCGCCGGCTTCGAAGTGATCGCCGTGCTGATCTGCGCACCGATCGGCGCCTGGCTGCTGAACCGCTCGATGCTGGAAATGGGCGCGCTGGCGGTGATGCTGTCGACCGTGGCGATGATCTGGAACATGCTGTACAACGCGGCCTTCGACCGCCTCTGGCCGGTCAGCCGGGTCGCGCGTACGGTCAAGGTCCGCGCCCTGCACGCCGGCGGTTTTGAAACCGGCTTTGTGCTGATCGGCGTGCCGATCGCGGCGCTGATGCTCGACGTGTCGCTGGTGCAGGCGTTCTTGCTGGAGATTGGTTTCTTCGCCTTCATGCTGCCCTACACCATGGCCTACAACTGGGGCTATGACCTGCTACGCCAGCGCCTGATGAGCGCACCGGCCAGCGTAGTGCGGGTGCAGTAATCGCGTGAGTAACGCCGGGGCCCTCTTTAGCATCGAGCTAAATAGTGGCATTCTGCACCCCATGGATATCTACGCGATTCGTAAACACAACCTGGTGCAGTTGCTCGGCACCCAGCGCAAGGCCAGCTGTGCCGAGCGCTGGGGCATGAGCCCGGCGCACCTGAGCCAGATCCTGTCGCTGCGCACAGAAAAAAACCTCGGCGATGAAGTGGCCCGGCGCATCGAGCAGGCCGAGCACCTGCCCGCGGGCTGGATGGATGTACTGCAGGGCGAGGCCGGCGTACCGGCCAGCGGCGAGTTCGTCAGCATCGCCCACTTCGACATCCGCGGCTCAATGGGCAACGGCAATACGCCACCGGCCCATGTCGAAGTAATCCGCGACCTGACCGTGCACCTGGACTGGTTGCGCGGCCAGGGCATCAGTTTTTCCGGCGCGCAGAATCTGGCGATCATCAGCGGCGATGGCGACAGCATGGCCGGCACCTTCAACGATGGCGACCCGCTGCTGGTCGACTGTGGCATCAATGAGGTGCGCAGCGACGCCATCTATGTCTTCAGCCTTGAAGGCGACCTGTTCGTCAAACGCCTGCAGCGCCTGACCGATGGCGCCTTGCGGATGATTTCCGATAATCCGCTGTATCCGCCGGTGCTGATCGAGGGGGCGGCGCTGGAAAAACTGCACATTCATGGCCGCGTGCTACTAGTTTGGAACGCGCGAAGAGTATGATGGCAAAACAACCGACCGCTCTGGTCGGTTAATGGACACTAGACAACAGCAGTAGGATGTAGCGATTCCAGCAACGGATTGCTCGACCGAATCCGTGTGACTGAGATCGAATCATGAGCGGTAATCTGTGGGTGTGGGAAGAAGAAGAGCTGCTGGCACTGCGCAAGGCATTTGCCGCACTCAAGGCCGGGCAACGCCAGGCAGAGCGGGTGTCGCAGCGGCGCATGGCCGCCGAGATGGGGGTCAGCGTCACCACCCTCAATGCCTACATGACCGGCAAGCGGGCGCTGGACGTCAAGTTCGCGCTGATGTTCGAACGCCTCACCGGCATCCCCACCCGCAGCTACAGCCCACGCCTGGCTGACGAGATCGAAGCCCCCCGGCACCATCACAAACCTGCGGTCTAGAGCCTGCGCGCTGTTCACCGCTGGGCTTCGCTTGGCCTCGTGAAATTTATCTGGTAGTTTTTCATGAAAAAATACCAATAAAAATTCATGAGGTCCGTCGTGTTCAAGCAATCTGCCCAGCATGTCGCCAGCTACTACGCCCAGACCTACCCCGCCGCCATCCCTCTGCGCCCTACCCTGCAAGAACGCCTGGACACCGAGGTGCTGATTATCGGCGCCGGTTTCAGCGGCCTGCACACCGCCCTGCGCCTGGCCCTGGCCGGCAAGCGAGTGACCCTGGTGGAAGCCAGCCGGGTGGCCTGGGCGGCGTCCGGGCGCAACGGCGGGCAGGCGTTGCTGGGCTGGTCGTGCGACATGGCGCCGCTGGAAAAGGCCCTGGGTCAGGAGCGCGCACGGCGTCTGTGGCAGAGCATGCGCTGGGCCGCCAGCGAACTGCGTGAATTGCCCGAGCGCCACGGTTTTGCCGTCGATTACCAGCGTGGCAGCCTGTGGGCGGCGGTGCTACCGCGACGGGTAGCCATGCTCCACGACGCCAGGCACGAAGCCGAAACTAAATGGGGCTATGACCAGTTGCGGGTGATCGAGCGCGACGAATTGCCCGAATGGATCGGCAGCCCGCGCTACCAGGCCGCGCTGTACGATGCCGAAGGCGCCCACCTCAACCCGCTGAAGCTGGCCCAGGGCCTGGCCAGCGCCATCGAAGCGGCCGGCGGGCGGATCTTCGAACAAAGCCGGGTGCTCAGCTACCGCGATACTCCAGCAGGCTTTGTCGCCCGTACAGATAAAGGCGAAATCCGCAGCGATGTACTGGTGCTGGCCTGCAACGCCTACATCGACCAGCTTGACCGCCCGCTGTCGCAGCGCCTGCTGCCGGTGGGCTCCTACCAGGTGGCCACCGCGCCCCTGGACCCGGCCCTGGCCCGTTCGCTGCTGCCGCACAACAGCTGCGTAATCGACAACCAGTTCGTCCCCGACTACTTCCGCCTGACCCCGGACCAGCGCCTGCTGTTCGGCGGCGGTTGCACCTACCTGGGCGGCATTCCCAAGGACGTTGCCGCCGCCACCCGCCCGGTGCTGGAACGGGCCTTCCCGCAGCTGCAGGGCGTGGCGATCGACTACGCCTGGGGCGGGCATATCGATTGCAGCCTGCGCCGCACCCCGGACATCGGCGGCCAGGGCCAGCGCTACTGGCTGCAGGGCTTTTCCGGGCATGGCGTGCTACCGACGCTGGCCGGTGCCCGCGCGGTGAGTGATGCGATCCTTGGCAACCACGATTTGCTGGCGTTGTACCAGGCCATCGACAACGGCCGCTTCCCCGGTGGCGACCTGCTCGCCGCACCACTGGAGGCTGCCGGCAAAGCCTGGTACCGCCTGCGCGACACTATTTGAGAGAACCCCTTTATGGACATGCAGGAAGAAATCGAAAGCCTGGCGATCCTTATCCGCGACCTGCGCAAGCACCGCAACCTGACCCTTGGCGAGCTTGCCGAACGCATCGACCGCTCGGTGGGCTTTTTGTCCCAGGTCGAGCGCGGCCTGTCGCGGCCGACCGTGGCCGACCTCACCGCCATCAGCGAAACCCTGTGCGTGCCGACCACCTACTTCTACAACCTGAGCAAGCCGCGGCAAGTCGACTGGGTCACCCGCCCCGGCGAACGGCGCACCCTGTACTACGCCGCCGGGGTCACCGACGTGCTGGTCTCGCCCAAGCTCAACGGTGGTTTCTCGATGCTCGAAAGCCACCTGGCGCCGGGCGCCAGCAGCGGTGACGGGCACCTGGACGACAGCTCCGAGCAAGGCGGGTTTGTCCTTGAAGGCGAGTTGAGCCTCTGGCTCGATGACGCCCGGAAGCCGGTCACCCTGCAGGCCAACGACAGCTTCCAGCTGCCGCCGCACAGTCAGTTCCGCTACGCCAACCTGACCGAACACAGTACCCGGGTGCTCTGGGTATTCCGTTGAAACCAAGCGCAGGATCGCACGTGATGACAACAATAAAAGACTGCCCTGATCTGCTGAGTGAAGTACGCGCGTTCCGCGCCGAGCATCCTCAGGTGCGTTATGTCGACCTCATCAGCCTGGACATCCCCGGGCATTTTTATGGCAAGCGCTACCCGATCGACATGCTCGAAAAAGTCGCTGCCGGCAGTGCCCTGAAACTGCCGCAGAACTGCGTGCTGCTGGGTGTTCAGGGTGGCCTGTACCCGATCGGCGACTACTGCTTCAACGACGGCGACCCGGACGCGCCACGGCGGCTGATCCCCGGCACCCTCAAGCCGGTGCGCTGGGAGAACCAGCCGCTGGGGCAGATGCTGATCAGCTCTGACGGCACCGCCGCGCCGATCGAATTCGAGCCTCGTGAAGTGCTCGCCCGGGTGCTGCAGCGCCTGGAGCGGCGCGGCATTTGCCCGGTGGTAGCCTTTGAGCTTGAGTTCTACCTGTTCGACCGCGCGCTCAAAGACGGCCTGCCGCAGTTCCCCCGCGACCCGTTCAGCGGCGATGCCGATGACCAGCCGAACATGCACATCGAGCGCCTGTCGCGTTACTCCGACGTGCTGCGGGACATGGTCGAGGCCGCCAACGAGCAAGGCGTGGACGCCAACGTGATTACCGCAGAACTGGGCCCGGGGCAGTTCGAAATCAACTTCGGTCACTGCGACGACGGCCTGCGCGCCGCCGACTGGGCCGCGCTGTTCGCCCGCAGCACCCGTGGCGTGGCGCTCAAGCACGGCATGCGTGCCAGCTTCATGAGCAAGCCCTACCTCGACGCGCCGGGCAGCGGCATGCACGTGCATGTCAGCCTCTACGACCAACAGGGCAACAACCTGCTGGCCGCCGACAACCAGCGGCCGCTGCGCCATGCCGTGGCTGGTTGCCTGGAGTTGCTGCCGCAGTGCATGCCGATCTTTGCCGCCAACCACAACGCGATGCGCCGCTACGGTGCCATGGTCAACGCCGCGAGCCGCGCCAGCTGGGGCTTTGAAGACCGCGACGCATGCATCCGCATCCCCGAATCGGACCCGCGCAACCTGCGCATCGAACACCGCCTGGCCGGCGCCGATGCCAACCCGTACCTGGTGCTGGCAGCGATTTTAAGTGGCATGGAACACGGTTTGGAGGCAGGCAAAGAGCCGATTGCGCCACTCAACGAAGACCGCAGCAGCGGCATCGACTTTCCCAAGGACATGCTCGCAGCGGTGGCGGCGATGCGTCATCACCCGGTGGTCAATGAGCGGCTGGGCAGTGAGTTCGTCATGGTCTATTGCGAGAACAAGCGCCAGGACCACCTGGCGTTCATGCATGAAGTGAGTGCGCGGGAGTATCGCTGGTTTCTCTAAGCGACTGTGGGAACCGGCCTTGCCAGCGCTCGTAAACCAGTCAGCACCTCTTGTGCTGGCTGCACTGGCCTCATCGCCGGCAACGCCGGCTCCTACAATAGTTCGGTGTACGCCAAACCTGTGGGCTGGACTTGCCAGCGATCGTAATCCAGTCAGCACCTCTTGTGCTGGCTGTACCGGCCTCATCGCCGGCAACGCCGGCTCCTACAATGGTTCGGTGTACGCCAAACCTGTGGGAACTGGCCTTGCCAGCGCTCGTAATCCAGTCAGCACCTGATGTGCTGGCTGCACTGGCTTCATCGCCGGCAACGCCGGCTCCACGCAATGGTTCGGTGTACGCCAAACCTGTGGGAGCTGGCCTTGCCAGCGCTCGTAATCCAGTCAGCACCTCTTGTGCTGGCTGCACTGGCCTCATCGCCGGCAACGCCGGCTCCTACAATGGTTCGGTGTACGCGAAGCCTGTGGGAGCTGGCCTTGCCAGCGATCGAGCGCGCAGCGCTCGCAATCCAGACACCACCTGCTGTGCTGGCTGTACCGGCCTCATCGCTGGCAAGCCAGCTCTCACAGGTCCAATAATCCACTTAGCCATTGACGAAACTTTAGCTTGAAGCTAAATATTAGCTCAAGCCCACATCTATTTCAGAGAGGGCCCACACCGAAAACCAAAGGAGAAACCCATGAGCGTCAACATCGATCGCCTGACAATCACCACCCCGGTACCCAAGTCCACCAGCGACCCCACCGCCCTGGAGCTGACCGGCGCCCAGGCCCTGGCGCAACTGCCGAAAATCATCGCCCGGCTCGACGACGGCTCGGTCCGCTTCACCGCCCCAACCAAAGGCGCCTCAAGCAAGAGCACCCACCGCACCCGCTGCGAATGGAAAGAACCCTCCTACTGGTCACTCACCAGCGCCAGCAAACACCACAACCACCAGACCATGACCCTGAGCAAGGTCAACTCGGCGCAGAAGGTGGTGATCTCCCAGTTGCACGTCAAAGACGACGACAGCCCGGCGGTCAAGGTGTTCTGGAACAAGGGCAAGCTCACTTATGGTTTTCGCCGCAGCTACAACCAGAGCGCCCCGGCCAGCGTCACCCTGCTGGCCAATGTGCCGCTGGGCGCCGCGTTCGAGATCATCCTCGATGTGACCGCTGCGGGCGTGGTGACCCTCGCCGCCACCTGCAATGGCAGCACCGCCAGCAGTGGCCCGTTGCAGATGGATGCCAGCTGGAACAGCCGCACCTTCAACTTCCATGGCGGCGTCTACAACCAAGTCGATTACAGCAATAGCACTTCCGACACTGATGGCTCGGCCTGCATTATCAGCGCACTCGCTATTGGCCATCAATAAAACCTGAGTACTAAAGAGAAACCTAGACTATAAACTTGCGCCCTACGCAACACCTTCATGCACAAATTGCGCGTCGCGCATTGCACACTCATTGCTCATAGAAAGTTACCCTGCGACAGTTCAGTTGCACCTTTCAGGGTGCACACTTCATAAGGAGATGGACATGAGCAATATTAATATTCGCAACATTGTGCAAAATTGGGTAAGCAGCGGCGCATCCTCTTACGACCTTAAAACTCCGGGTGATACCGATCAATCTGCAGCAACCGCCCGAGGCGTATTTCTGGGGTACGACAGTACAGACCCCCAAGCCTCCGGCATTGCCATCTATACGGATGCGCAAAACCTGCCGACGGCGCTGGCCAGCATCATGAACCATGTGCAGATTCGGGCCGACTTCCACCCGGCCAATACCTCCCCGGATAAACTGGCTGCAGCCTTTAGCCAGTACATCAATGAAATGGATAACTGCCCCTTTGTCCATCTCAACTCGAACGAAAGTACAAAGCAGGTCTTCCATAGCAAAGACTACAACCTGCTCATTGATCAAATCAGCAATTTGTACAGCAGCTTGGGCACACAAGATCTAGACAAAATCAAGAAGTCGATCACCGACATGGCCAAATCAGTGTTTGGTCAAAAAAGCTCGGAACAATGGAAAAATCTGTTCAGCCAATCCACCCTGGACATGAGCGACCCACACAACCCGAAACTCTATATTTATTACACCTCTCTACATATGTTCCATCAGCAGAATGGTAAATCGGATGTACAAGAGCAGGACTATGAAGTTCGCATGACGACATACCTGGTATTGCCTGACCAGATCAAGACCTATGCATCGTCGCTGGCCAACCTGGATAAGAAATCCGTTGATGATTGGTCTAGGTCTTCGACTTCGCCTGAGGATCCTGGGGTGAAACTCTGCTTCCTGAAGTAATTCGCCTCACCGGCGCCCCTGCGGGGCGCCCTCTAACAAAGGAGTGACAGGGATGACCATTGACCGCAAAAACTGGCAAGTGGCTGACGTGACTGACCCCTCAAGACCAGTCGACGCCCCCCGACAACAATTACTCAATACCCCCGACTGGACCGAGCTTCGCCGGAAAAACGCGATTGAGCGAGGCCTGCCCGCGCCCAGCGCTGACCTACTCGGCGAAGCCGAGCCGTTACCCTCAGTGTTCGCACGCACCTTTGTTCCACCGGATATTTCCCGCCCGCCATATGACGCCATGTGCAAGATTTTCTACCGCAACCTGGGGCAGGATTATGTCGCCAGCGGTTGGATCGTCGAGGCCAATAGCGGCAAGGCCATTCTGACTTCGGGGCATGTCGTTTTTGACAAGGGCCACTGGTCCAGTGATTTCTATGTCATGCGCCAATACTCAGCCGGGGACTATGGGCAAGTTTTCACGGCCCACCACGCAAGTACCCTGAACGGATGGATCAATCAGACCGGCCTGCGGGAGTACTGGGACCTAGGGGCGATTATTCCGGACACCCCCGTTCCCGTATCGACACCGTCATTGCATGCAGTCTTTGACTATCAGCCCACCCAGCCCCCCTTCAATTTCTACTATGACCCCGGCTACCCCGCAAAGCCGGCGAATGGTTACGATTTCAATGGCTCGTTACTGTGGCAAAGCGACGGCGAACTCTTGGAAACCAGGGTCCAGGGAACTGAAGTGGTACTAAAGGCCGTCAATACCATGGAACAGGGAAGCAGTGGTAGTCCCTGGCTGGTTTACGACGCCCTGCAAAATCGATATTACGCCGCGGGTATGCAAAGTTCTGGTGTAGAGAACTCACAGTCGTCGTTCTCACCCAGGTTTTCCAGCAACAACCTGATCGTACTGCTCAAACATATTGGCATCCTGATCTAGATAGCCTCCCTGGCGGGGCCGGCTGAACGCGCTTGGCCCCCTTGAGACAATGACTCGACAAAACCCGCCAGGTACTCGATAGAAGCTGGGCTCATCAACCTGAGTTCAGCGAGCAAGCGCCCCTCAACCGAACTCAGCGCATCAGCCTTTGAACATCCCCCGTCTCTGCCCAACACCAGCCAATCCAGTGAAATGTCGAGCGCGGTGGCGATTTGCACCAGGTTTTCTACTGTTATCGGCCCTCCCTGAAGCCATCGGCTGACTGAGCTAGGATGCACTCCTATTTCAACGGCCAACGCATACCGTTTGCCTCGACATTTCAGTTCAAGTGCTTGTTTCAGACGATCCTTCAGCACTACTGATCTCCTTCTATTCAATCCTTACAGAAGGGGCTCCCCTGACCACTTAGCTCAGTCGACCAACTTGTGTTCGAGCCATCGGCAGAAGCGTTGTGTCAGTACATCTGCTTCACTGTTGCGATGTACCAGCCACGCCCATTTGGGACCGCGAATCGCCTGGGTTGTCAGTGCAACCAATACGCCCTCTTGCCGTGCGCGTTCAGCCAGCAGTTCACTTACTAACGCGATCCCCAACCCCTGACAGGCTGCGTCCAGTAATTGCCCCGGGTCTGAAAAGTTAAGGCCATGCAGTTGCTGCCCAACCGCAGCACCACCTTGAGTGTTCCAGTAGCTCCAGTCCATTTCACGTTCGCCATGAAGCGTAGTTCGGACATCGGCGGCAAGCTCAAGCACACCAGGATGACAGGCCGGATACAACCGATCCTGCAACAACACCCGAAACCCGCAATCGGCCTGGGCGCTGATGTCGTCGCGCACGGCGACGTCGATGGTCTGGGTGGTCATGTCGGGGATTTCATCGCTGGTGAACAGCCACAGGTCCACCTCCGGGTGCCGCCGATGAAAGTCGCCCAGGTGCGGCACCAGCCAGTGCCGGGCGAATGCCGGGGTGGTGTTGACCACCAGTTGGTTGGGCTTGCGGTACTGCTCCAGGCGACGGATGCCGACGGTCAGTTGCTGCAGCATCACCTGGGTGGTGCTGAGCAGGTCGTGGCCGGCATCGGTAAGCGACACGCTGCGCCCTTCGCGAAAGAACAACGGTTGCTCCAGGTAGTTTTCCAGGCTGCGGATCTGCTGGCTGATCGCCGACTGGGTCAGGTGCAGCTCTTCGGCGGCCTTGTGAAAACTGCCCAGGCGCGCCGCCGCTTCAAAGCCGCGCAGAGTGTTCAGAGGTGGCCAGTGTTTCAGCATGATTGATAAGCCCAGCTAATCATATATCGGCAAAATCCATCGTTTGTTCAGGTGCAAAGCCCAGTTATAGCATGGACACCCAGCAACTCCTGCTGAAAACAATTACTTAACTGAAGGTTATTGCGATGCACAACGACAGCGCCAACACCAACGGCTGGTTCATGCCCGCCGAGTGGGCCCGCCACACTGCCACCTGGATGGTCTGGCCGCACAACCAGGCCCTGTGGGAATCAACCTGGGGCGTGACCCTGGCAGACGTGCAAGTCGATTTTGCCCGCGTCGCCAACGCCATCGCCCGCTTCGAGCCGGTGAAGATGGTCGTCGACCCCAGCGCCGTCAGCCAGGCCCGGGCGCTGTGCGGGGCCAACATCGAGCTGATCGAAATCGCCGTCAACGACAGCTGGTGCCGCGACTCCGGCCCAAGCTTCATCTGCCACCCGCAGCAAGGTCTGGCCGGGGTCAGCTGGCGCTTCAATGCCTGGGGCGGCAAGTCGGCCCATGACCTTGACGAAGGCCTGGCCCGGCGTGTGCTCAATGACCTGGGCCTGCCGTGCTTCGGCAGTTTTCTGGCCAATGAAGGCGGCGCCATTCATGTCGATGGCGACGGCACGCTGATCACCACCGAATCGGTCCTGCTCAACCCCAACCGCAACCCGGGCCTGGGCAAGCAGGACATGGAGGAAATCTTTGTGCGCCTGCTGGGGGTGAACAAGGTCATCTGGCTGCCGGGCGACCCGGACTACGTCACCGGCGACATGACCGATGGCCACGTCGACGGCGTCTGCGCGTTCGCCCGGCCCGGCGTGCTGCTGGTCGATGCGACCCACGACAAAACCTCGGTCTACGCCCAGGTGGCGAAAGAAAACCGCCGCGCCCTGGAACTGGCGACCGACGCCCGTGGCCGCAGTTTCGAGCTGATCGACCTGTACGAAGCCTCCGCTGCGGTCGATACCGATGCCGAAGTGTTCTGCGCCTCCTACACCAACTTCTACCTGTGTAACGACGCGGTGATCATGCCCGCCTACGGCATCGACGCCGACCAGCAGGCCGCCGCCACCCTGCAGCAGGCCTTCCCCGGCCGCAGCGTGGTACCGGTGCAAATCAACCAGCTGGCCCATGGCGGTGGCGGCGTGCATTGCATCACCCAGCAGCAACCGGCCTGGCCCCTGACCGGAGCCAAGCCATGAGCGTGCTGAGCGTCGCCAGCCTGCAGTTGGCCTGCAGCTGGAACCTTGAAGACAACCTCGATAGCGCCGAGCGACTGGTGCGCGAGGCGGCTGCGGCCGGGGCCAGGCTGATCCTGCTGCCAGAGCTGTTCGCCACGCCCTACTTCTGCATCGAGCAATGCCACGAGCACCTGGCCCTAGCCCAACCTTACGAGCACAGCCCGCTGTTGCAGCGCTTTGCCGCGCTGGCGGCGGAATTGAACGTGGTGCTGCCGCTGAGCTGGTTCGAGCAGGCCGGCAATGCCTACTTCAATTCGCTGACCGTGGCCGATGCCGACGGGCGCTTGCTCGGTGTCTACCGCAAGACCCACATCCCCAACGCCATCGGCTACCAGGAAAAGGAATACTTCAGCCCCGGCGATACCGGTTTCAAGGTCTGGGACACCGCGGTCGGGCGCCTCGGCGTGGGCATCTGCTGGGACCAGTGGTTCCCCGAGACCGCCCGCTGCCTGGCCTTGCAAGGTGCAGAAATCCTCTTGTTTCCCACCGCCATCGGCTCCGAACCCGGCGCTGCGGCGCTGGATTCGCGCGACCATTGGCAGCTGACCCAGCGCGGCCACGCCGCCGCCAACATCCTCCCGGTGATCACCGCCAACCGCACCGGCGTTGAAGTAGCGCAAAGCGATGCCGAGCTGCACATGCGCTTCTATGGTTCGTCGTTTATCACCGACCACAAGGGCCGGCTGCTGGCCGAAGCCGATCGCGACAACCCTTGCGTGCTGCTGGCCGAACTGGACCTCGCGCACATGCGCGAAGAGCGCCTGACCTGGGGTATCTACCGCGACCGCCGGCCGGAAATGTACGCCACCCTGTTGAGCCTGGACGGCCGTCACCCGCACAGCACCTGGAGGCACGGCGCATGAACAGCCTGAAAACCCTGCTCGCCCTTTCCCTGGCCCTGGGCTGCAGCCTGGCCAGCGCCGAAGACAAAGTGCTGCGCCTGTACAACTGGGCCGACTACTTTGCCGAGGACACCCTCAAGGACTTCACCGCCCAGACCGGCATCAAGGTCATTTATGACGTCATGGACAGCAGCGAAACCCTGGAAGCCAAGCTGCTCTCGGGCAACAGCGGCTACGACCTGATCTTCCCCGGCGACACAGTCGCCGAACGCCTGGCCCGCGCCGGCGCCCTGCAAAAGCTCGACCCGGCCAAGCTCGAACACCTGGCAGACATCGAGCCCGGCCTGCAGCGCCTGCACCAGCGCTACCCCAACTCGCGCGAGAGCACCGTGCCCTACACCTGGGGCAGCATCGGCCTGACCTACAACCGCGCGGCCATCGAGCAGCGCATCGCCAATGCCCCGGTCAACAGCCTCGACTTGCTGTTCAAGCCAGAGAACGCCGCGCTGCTGGCCGACTGCGGTATCTCGATGATCGACTCCCCCGACGAAGTGCTGGCGGTGGTGCTGCACTACCTGGGCAAGGACCCGCGCAGCGGCAAGGCCGACGACTTGCTCGCCGCCCGCCAGATGCTCGGGGCGATCAAGCCGTACATCCGCAAGTTCCAGTCGCAGCCGGTGACCCAGCTGGTCAATGGTGATACCTGCATTTCCCTCGGCTATAGCGGCGACATGATCCAGGCCCAGCGCACCGCCGATGCCGCCGGTAAAAAGGTCGAGTTCCGCTACCACATCCCGGTGGAAGGCACGACCATCTGGATGGACAGCATGGCCATTCCTGCCGACGCCGCCCACCCGGAATACGCCTACGCTTTTATCAACTTCGTCATGCAGCCGCAGCAGATGGCCGCCATCAGTTCGTTCACCGGCTACCCCACCTCCAGCGCCAAGGCTCGGCCACTGGTCGAGCCGCAGATGCGTGACAACCCGGACATCTATGTCAGCGACGAAACCTACGCGCGGCTGATCCCGGGCAAGGACATTACCCAGAAAGACATGCGCGCGCGCATGCGTACCTGGACCACCCTCAAGACTTCCTCGGCCCATTGAGCCGCAACTACGAGAGCCACACCGATGACACCCCGTCGTACCTTTCTCAAGCATCTGTCAGTCGCCGCCGGCATTGCCGGCCTGGGCCTGGGCCCGTTGCGCCTGGCCATGGCCGCTGACCAACGCTGGTTCATGCCCGAAGAAGACCAGCCCCAGCGGCGGATCTTCCTGGCGTTTGCCGCCGCCGAAAATGTCTGGGAAGACCAGGCGGACGCGGTCAACAGCTGCATCGCGCAACTGGCCCGGACCATCGCCCGCTACCAGCCGGTCAGCGTACTCTGCCGCCCCGAAGACCTGGCCGAGGCGCGCGAGCAATGTGGCAGCAATAACATCGAGTTCCTGCCCATGGCGCTGGACGACATCTGGATCCGCGACTATGGCGGCTGCTTCGTCATCGACGACGATGGCAACAGCGCGCTGATGGACTTCAACTTCAACGGCTGGGGCAACAAGCAACGCCACCGCAACGACAGCCGCGTGGCGGCAACGCTGAGCGAAACCCTGAACGTGCCCTACCTGCAAAGCGAGCTGACTGGCGAAGGCGGCGGCATCGAAGTGGACGGCCACGGCACGGCGATCATCACCGAAAGCTGCTGGGTCAATGCCAACCGCAACCCCGACTGGAGCCACAGCGATGTCGAGGCCGAGCTTAAAGCCAACCTTGGCCTGCGCAAGATCATCTGGCTGCCGGGCATCAAGGGCCAGGACATCACCGATGCCCACGTCGACTTCTACGCGCGCTTCGTCGAGCCGGGGGTGGTGATCGCCAACCTCGACAACGACCCGGACGCTTACGATTACCGGGTCACCCGCAAGCACCTGGAAATCCTCAAGCAGGCCACCGACGCCGACGGCCGCCGCTTGACCGTGCACCTGCTGCCGCCGCCAAGCAAACTGCGCAGCAACCGCTTTACCCGCGACAACCCGGAGTTTGCCGCCGGCTACATCAACTACCTGCCGATCAACGGCGCGGTGATCGCCCCACAGTTTGGCGACCCGAAAGCTGACCAGCACTGCAAGCAGCTGCTGGCCAAGCTGTACCCGGGGCGGACCATCGAGCAGGTCAACATCGACCCGATTGCCGCGGGCGGCGGCGGCATACATTGCGTCAGCAAGAACATGCCGGCATGAGCCGCCGCCGGGTTTGACAAGCGTTTGCGCCAGGCCCGAACATGAGCCCCTCGAGCACACCAGGAGGTTCATCGCATGAGCAAGGCACCCTACGTCCCGCCTCGGGTCTGGCAGCACGACGCGCCGTCGGGCGGCGAGTTCGCCAACATCAACCGCCCGGTGGCTGGCCCGACCCACGACAAGGCCCTGCCGCTGGGCAAGCAGCCGCTGCAACTGTACTCCCTGGCCACGCCCAATGGCGTCAAGGTCACCATCCTCCTCGAAGAGCTGCTGGCCCTCGGGCATGCCGGCGCCGAGTACGACGCCTGGCTGATTCGCATCAGCGAGGGTGAGCAGTTCTCCAGCGGTTTCGTCGAGGTCAACCCCAACTCGAAGATCCCCGCCCTGCTCGACCGCAGCGTGCAACCGCCGGTGCGGGTGTTCGAGTCGGGTTCAATCCTGCTCTACCTTGCAGAAAAATTCGCCGCGTTCCTGCCATCCGACCCAGCGGGTCGTACCGAGACCCTGAACTGGCTGTTCTGGCAGATGGGCGCAGCGCCCTACCTGGGCGGCGGCTTCGGCCACTTCTATGCCTACGCGCCAGAAAAATTCGAATACCCGATCAACCGCTTCACCATGGAAACCAAACGCCAGCTGGACGTGCTTGATCGGCGCCTGGCTGAAAGCGAGTACCTGGCTGGCGACCGCTACACCATCGCCGATATCGCCGTGTGGTCCTGGTACGGCCAACTGGCGCTGGGCAGGCTGTATTCGGCCGGCGAGTTCCTCAGCGTGCAGGACTACACCCACGTACAACGCTGGGCGCAAGCCATTGCCGAGCGCCCGGCGGTCGTCCGCGGCCTGCGGGTCAACCGCACCTGGGGCGATGAAGCCAGCCAGGTGCCCGAGCGGCATTCGGCGCAGGACCTGGACTGAGGCAACAGTATTCGACGTCAAACTCGAGTACTGTGCGACAAAAACTGGCAGGGACAGCCATTGTGCTCCACTGTCAGGTCAAGCAAACGACCCTGAAGCGAGATAACTGAAGAACATGAAGTTCACCACACGCACCGCAATCATCACCCTTGGCGCCTCTGCTCTCCTGGCGGGCTGCAACAACGAACCTGAGTACAAGGTCACCGGCACCAACGCCAACGAAATAAGCCAGTACAACCAGCAGCGCGAAAGCGCCGCCGCTTACTTGACCAAAGCTCAGGCTTATGTCGCTGAGATCAAGGCCATGGAAGCGCTTCCGGTTGGCCCTGCCCTCCCTGCGCAACACCAGAAGATGCAAGCACTTAAAGTCGAAGGCGACGGAGTTGGTTCAATTGTTTCTCCGCTTTCTCACTGCCGAGCAAGTGGCTACGCAGCCTCGGAATACTGGCAAACCGTAGCCGGCATGATCACGACTCAGCCCCCTTCCGCTGCCCTTGAAAGCTTTGCCAGCGAGGTCCAGCAATGCCAGCAGCAACTGCAAAACCCACCCAAGGCCATCACCTACATTGAAGGGCCTGCCGATAAGCAACCAGCTTACCCGGGCTGCCTGGAAATCATGGCACTGGGTGAGAAAGACGGCGATACCCGGACATGGAGCTGCCCTACCGAATCCATGCCTTCGACATGAGCCTTTAACGCCCACAGGCGGCGCTCAGACCTCAAACAAGCGCCGTCCACTACAAGAATCAAGGGCTAATCAAATCCAGGATGGAGCACTACAAATCACTGTTACAGGCGCTGTTCTTCTTCGCGCTGACCTTCGGCCTTGGCTATCTGTCGATACGCCGCATGCGCAAGCTGCGCGAGGCCGTCGACAGCGAATTCGAAGCGGCGCTGCGCCGCCTGCACATCGATCACCACGAAGTGCTGCTCGACCGCACCCAGCGCCAGTATCACCCGGAGATGACCCAGGTGCACCGGATACTGCGCGATGACCAAGGCCAGCACTACCTGTACGTGCACATCAGCGGCTCGCCCGGGGTCCTCCAGCCTCTGAGCCGCGAGCGGGCGCTGCTGGCCCTGGGCAACAAGGCCTAAGGCATCAACCTGGCGACGCTCGGCACCGGGATGTAGCACGGCTGGAAGCCGGGCTGGCAGTAATAGGCCATGGTCACCGGCACCGGCAGCGGGCGGGTCAGCAAGGCGCTGTAGACAGCGCCAAAGGCGCAGACGGTCAAGGCAAGGCAAATTGTTCTTGTTGTTTTCATGGCCATTCCACCACAGGTGAGGAAAAGACGTTGTGCGCTCAAGACTAGAAACTGCTGCGACAACCTGCTTCGTCCAAACGGACTAGGCCGCCGCCATTCAGCCCAGCGCCCGGCGCAGGTCGGCCGCGGCCCCGGCCAGGGCCAAGGCGGCGCGCTCGACAAACGCCGTCATGCTGATAAAGCCATGCACCATGCCCTCGCAGCGCTCCAGGCGGGTGGCCACACCTGCCTGTTGCAAACGCCGGGCAAAGGCTTCGCCTTCGTCGCGCAGCGGGTCGTACTCGGCGGTGATCAGGGTGGTGGCGGGTAAACCCTCCAGCGACTCGGCAAGCAGCGGCGAGGCCAGTGGCGCCTCGACCTGTTCGGGGCGTTGCAGATAGTTGCGCCAGAACCAGGCCATCATCGCCCGCGACAACAGATAGCCTTCGCCATACGTCTGGTACGACGGGGTGTCGCAGCGGCCATCGGTGACCGGGTAGAACAGGCACTGGTAGCGAATCTGCGGGCCCTGCTGCTCTGCAGCCAGACGGCTGACGGCAATTGCCAGGTTGGCCCCGGCGCTGTCGCCGGCCACGGCCAGGCGGCTGCCATCGACGCCCAGGCTGGCGGCGTGCTCGACCAGCCAGCAGGTAGCGGCGTAGCAATCGAGCGGCGCCGCCGGGAAGCGTGCCTCCGGTGCCAGCCGGTAGGCCACCGAGACCACCACCGCGCCGGTTGCACGGGCCAGCGCCCGGCACAGATGGTCATGGGTATCGAGGGTGCCGATGACAAAGCCGCCACCATGAAAGAACACCAGCAGCGCCAGGTTGTCCTGCGCCAGCGGCCGGTACAGCCGGGCATCCAGTTCGCCAGCGGCACCGGCCACGCGCAGTTCACGCACCTCGGCCATCTGCGCGCCAGGGATCGGCGGCAACAGGTGGTCGGCATACTGGCGGTACTGGGGGGCATCAAGCCGGTCGTAGTCGGGCTCACCCTGGGCGCTGAACTGTTCGAGCACGGCGACGATCTGTTTATCGAGCGGCATGGGCATCTCCTTCAGCGATCATCTGGAATTGCGGGTTGGTTTCTTCAAGGATGCTGCGCAGGCGCAGCTCCAGGGCGGGCTTGAAGTCTTTGTGTGGGAAGATCCAGAAGCGTCGCTCGGCCAGCGCGACGAATACCTGGGCGGCCAGCTCGCGGGGCGTCATGCCCTGACGAATGTGCTCGTCGAGCACGGCGCTGAAGGTGGCGTCGGCCTGCTCGCGGGACTGGTTGGAGGCCATGATGTCACTGGCCACCGGCCCCGGGCAGAGTACCGACACCGACACCTGCGCGCCGAGCATGTCCAGCTCGTACTTGAGGGTTTCGGACAACGCCACCACCGCTTGCTTGGTGACGTTGTAGGGCGCCATCAACGGGCTGCTGAGCAAGCCGGCGAGCGACGCGGTGTTGATCACCTGGGCCGGGTGGTCCTGCTCGAGCATCAGCGGCACAAAGCTGCGGATGCCGTTGATCACCCCCTGCAGGTTGATGGCGAGCATGCGCTGCCATTGTTCGTGGCTGATCTGCCAGCTGTAGCCGGTCTGCATCACCCCGGCATTGTTGAACAGCAGGTCGACCCGCTGAAAATGTGCCAGGGCGACATCGCGCAGGCGTTCGACCTGGGCCTCATCACTGACATCGGTCAGCTGGGCGATGGCCTGCACGCCCTGGCCTTGCAACTGCGCGCACAGCGCCTGCAGACCCGGGCCATCGACATCGGCCAGCACCAGGTGCATGCCCAGCCCTGCCGCATGCTCGGCCAGGCCCCGGCCGATCCCGCTGGCGGCGCCGGTAATCACCGCCACCCGCCCCTGCTCGTTGCTCATTGCGTTCTCCCGCTGCTGGCTTGATTGCACCAGTAGAGCTGTCAGCCAGCGGCCGGCCATCGTCCGTTCAGACGATGCCTGCTGGTACAGGGGCGGCAGAATCACTCGCACAGCACACCCCGTGATACCCCGGAGAACAATAAGATGAGCACCCTGCACCGCATTGAAGCCAAGCTGCTGGAAGACCGTTACGCCCGTGGTTGGCACTGCCTGGGCCTGGCCGCGCACTACCGCGACGGCAAGGCCCACCGCCTGGACGTGTTTGGCACCCGCCTGGTGGCGTTCCAGGGTGAAGACGGCCAGGTGAACATTCTCGACGGTTTCTGCCCGCACATGGGCGCCGACCTGAGCACCGGCTGCATCGAAGGCAACTCGATCCGCTGCCCGTTCCACAGTTGGCGCTGGGGCGCCGATGGCGTGTGCGACGACATTCCCTACGCCAAGCGCATTCCGCCGCGGGCCAAGGTCAAGCGCTGGCCGATCATGGAAGAAAACCAGCTGCTGTTCGTCTGGAACGACCCGCAAGGCAACCCGCCGATTGCCGCGCAGGCGATCCCGCGCATCGACGCCTGCTTCAGTGATGAGTGGGCCGCCTGGGAAGTGGCCGAATTGCAGATCGACACCAACTGCCGCGAGCTGATCGACAACGTCGCCGACATGGCGCACTTCGGCACGGTCCATGGCGCGCCGGTGGCCGAGTTCAGCAACGTCTTCGAAGGCCACCTGGCCACCCAGATCATGCGCGCCCGCAGCGAGCGGCTGTCTGGCGACAGCGAGCTGAGCACGGTGGCCACCTACTTCGGCCCGGCCTACCAGATCACCGAAATGACCGGGGCGATGAACGGCCAGCCGATCCACTCGATCCTGCTCAACTGCCATGTGCCGATCGACCTCAATAGCTTCACCCTGCGCTATGGCGTATTGGTCAAGAAGATCCCCGGCCTGAGCGAGGAGCAGAACCAGGCCATGGCCAAGGCGTATGTACAGCAGGCCCAGGCCGCCTTCTACGAAGACGTGGCGATCTGGCACAGCAAGACCCGGGTCGACAACCCGCTGCTGTGCGACGGCGACGGCCCGGTGTACCAGCTGCGGCGCTGGTACGAACAGTTCTATACCGATGTCGATCTGCTGCCCGCCGAAACCCGTGACAACAAGCGTTTCGTGGTCCTTGACGGCGAGCGTGCCTGAGCCTTGCCGAACGCTGTGGACAGGCGTTCGTTACGCCTGTCCGGATGCGTGCACGGAGCGTTGCGTGCACGCGTCGACGACGATTATTCTCTGCCATCGCCAACGCTAATAATAAAAAATGGTAGTTCCCTATGCAGCCGTGCCTCACCCTAGAGTCGTTCAGCGACTTGCTCGGTCACCTCTATCAAGGGCCAATGGAGAACATTCCCTGGGTCACCTTCCTCAACCAGCTCAACCTGCAGCTGCACAGCAAATACGTCACCTTCATCCTGCGCCCGCCCAGCGCCCACGTCGACGGCCTGATGGTCAACACCAACGGCAGTTCGAGCGAAACCACCGCCTCCTATAACAAGCATTTCTTTGCCCTCGACCCCTTCGTCGACCTGCCCAACCGTGAGGTGGTCACCCTCGCCAGCTACGTCTCCAACGACGAGTTGCTGCAATCGGAGTTCTACAAGAACTTCCTCGAGCCGGTAGACGTGTTCCATATCCTCGGTGCCGACATCAACACCTGCGATGGCGCCCAATGCCGCATCCGCATCAGCCGCGGGCGTGATGAGCAGGCCTTCGGCGATGAAGAAAAAACCCTGCTGGCGCGCTTCATCCCGCACCTGGAGCGCTCGATCAAGCTGCACATGCAGCTCAACCGTATCGAGACCGAACGCAACCTTTACGCCGGCGCCGTCGACCAGATGGCGGTGGGCACCATCATCCTCGACGAAACCGGCAAGGTGCTGCAGACCAACCAGGTTGCCGAGCGGCTGATCCAGGAAAAGGACGGCATCAAGCTGGTCAACGACGGCCTGCAGGTCGGCACCGCGCGCGACACTCAGGAGTTCCGCCGCCTGGTCAAGCAATCGCTGCTGTCTCAAAAAAGCAGCAACCCCTCGGTGGTCGAGGCCATGCGCGTGCAACGCCCCTCCGGGCGCGCCGACCTTGGCATCATCGTGCGCTCGGTACCGCTGTCGACCTGGAGCGAAGGCAAGCAATGCCCGACCGTGGTGATCTTCATCAGCGACCCGGAGCAGCAATCCTCGGCGCCGCAGGAGATCGTCCGGGCGCTGTTCGATTTCACCCCAGCTGAAACCCAGCTGGCCATGCTCCTGGCCAACGGCCTGACCCTGGACGAGGCCTCGGAAGAACTGGGCATCAGCCGCAACACCTCGCGGGCGCACCTGCGTTCGACCTTTTCCAAGACCGGCGTGACCCGCCAGACCATGCTCGTGCGCTTGATTCTGCGCAGCGTGGCAACCCTGGGCTGAAGCCTGCGCCATCGTCCGCTTGGACGATGGCGGGTTGCCGGGCACAGCGCACAGTGCAGGTATCCACCCGCCGCCAGGGGCCTGCACATGCGCAACTGTCCGACCATCCTCAAGACCGAACTGCTGGCTCAAAGCAGCCACTTCCAGATCGAAGCCCTGCACCTGCAGTTCAGCAACGGCCAGCGGCGCATCTACGAACGCTTGCGCGGCACCGGCTATCGCTCGGTGATGCTGGTGGCGATGCCTGATCCCGAGCATGTGCTGATGGTGCGCGAGTACGCCGTAGGCGTAGAGGGCACCATCCTCGGCCTGCCCAAGGGCGGTGCCGAGGCGGATGAAAGCTACCTGCAGGCGGCGCAGCGCGAACTGTGCGAAGAAGTCGGCCTGCGTGCAGCGCGGCTGACCGAACTGGGTGAACTGACCCTGGCGCCGGGGCATTTGTGTCACCGATATCGGGTGGTGCTGGCCCAGGACCTGAGCCCCTGTGCTCTGGAAGGTGACGAGCCCGAGCCGCTGGAATGCATCAAGGTGCCGCTGGCGCAGATCCCGGAACGGGTGGCCAGTGGCGAGTTGCATGAGGCCCGGGCGATTGCCGCGTTGTTCATGGCCATGGGAGCCTGTGGGAGCGGGCTTGACCCGCGATGAGGCCGGTGCAGCCTGCACAATAAGGAGTTATCTGAATTACGACCGCTGCGCGCTCGATCGCGGGTCGAGCCCGCTCCCACAGGAGTGCGCAGGACCCGCGATGAAGCCTGCGCCCATCTCAGGTCGGCATCACCCCACGCGCCCGCGACATTGTCAGGGCCAGGTCTTCGATCATATCCTCCTGACCGCCCACCGTACCGCGCCGCCCCAGCTCCACCAGCAGGTCGCGGGCGGCAATGCCGTACTTGAGCTCGGCACGCTTGGCAAACAGCAGGAACGAGCTGTACACCCCGGCGTAGCCCAGGGTCAGGGCATCACGGTCGAGGCGAATCGGCTGGTCCATCATCGGCACCACCTGGTCCTCGGCGACGTCCATGATCCGGTACAGGTCAACGCCGCTGCTCACGCCCATGCGCTCCAGCACGGCGACGAACACTTCCAGCGGCGTGTTGCCCGCTCCCGCCCCCAGCCCGGCCACCGAACCGTCGATGCGCACGGCGCCGGCCTCGATGGCCGCCAGCGAGTTGGCAATCGCCATGCCCAGGTTGTGATGGCCATGAAAACCGACTTCGGTGCCGGCGCTTAAACCTGCACGCAATACGCCAATCTTCTCGCTGACTTCAGTCGGCAGCATGTAGCCCGCCGAATCGGTGCAGTAGATGCAGTTGGCGCCGTAGCTTTCCATCAGCCGTGCCTGTTCGAGCAGTTTTTGTGCGCTCACCCTGTGCGCCATCATCAGAAAACCGACAGTGTCCAGGCCCATCTTCGCCGCCATGCCGATGTGCTGGCCGGAAACATCCGCCTCGGTGCAGTGGGTGGCCACGCGAATGGTCGAAACCCCATGTTCATGGGCCATTTTCAGGTGATCGAGGGTGCCGATCCCCGGCAGCAGCAAGGCCGATACTTTGGCTTGCTTGAGGGTGGGAATTACCGCGGCGAAGTATTCCTCATCGCTGTGGGCGGCAAAGCCGTAGTTCAGCGACGCGCCACCCAGGCCATCGCCGTGGGTGATTTCAATCAGCGGCACGCCGGCGGCATCCAGGCCGCTGGCCACCGCGACCATTTGTTCCAGGCTGATCTGGTGACGCTTGGCGTGCATCCCGTCGCGCAGGCTCATGTCGTGCAGACGGACGCTCTTACCTTGCAGATTCATGGCAGTTCTCCACTCAACGGACGGGCAGTTGCAGGGTGCCCTTGTGGGCTTCTTCGGCAAACATCTCGGCGGTGCGCAAACCGGCAGCGGTCATGATGTCGAGGTTGCCGGCGGACTTGGGCAGGAAGTCGCCGAGGCCTTCGACCTCGATGAAGATCGACACCTTGCGGCCATCGAAAATCGGCCCGTTGATCAGCGTGTAGCCGGGCACGTAGCGCTGCACCTCCTTGACCATGCTCAGCACCGAGGCACGGATGGCCTCGCGGTCGGGCTCTTCGTCGGTCAGGCAGTGGATGGTGTCGCGCATCATCAGCGGCGGTTCGGCCGGGTTGATGACGATGATCGCCTTGCCGCGCCGGGCACCGCCGATCTGCTCAACCGCACCGGCGGTGGTGCGGGTGAACTCGTCGATGTTCTGCCGGGTGCCCGGGCCCACCGAGCCGGACGACACCGTGGCGACGATTTCGCCATAGGCCACCGACTGGATGCGCGACACCGCCGCGACCATGGGGATGGTCGCCTGGCCGCCGCAGGTGACCATGTTGACGTTCATCGCCAGGCTCGCCGCGTGCTGCTTGAGGTTGACCGGCGGCACGCAGAACGGGCCGATGGCCGCCGGCGTGAGGTCGACCATGATCACTCCCAACTCGTTGAGCTTGCGGCTGTTATGCGCATGCACATAGGCCGAGGTGGCATCGAAGGCGATGCGGATATCGTCGTCGAGCACATGTGGCAATAATCCGTCCAGGCCGTCGGCGGTGGTCTTCACCCCCAGCTCGCGGGCACGCTTGAGGCCTTCGGACTGCGGGTCGACGCCGACCATCCACACCGGTTCGATCCACTCGGAGCGGCACATTTTCATCAGCAAGTCGGTGCCGATGTTGCCCGGCCCGATAATCGCCGCTTTCAGTTTTTTGCTCATTCGCTTGAACCTCGCACGTCACGCACAGAACGACACCCGGGCGCTGCCCAGGCCGTCGATGGTCAGGGCAAACTGGTCGCCGGCCTGGGCAGGCTCCAGCGGCACCAGCGAGCCGGAAAGAATGATTTCCCCGGCCTTGAACGGGATGCCAAAGGCGCCCAGGGTATTGGCCAGCCAGGCCACCGCGGTCAGCGGGTTGCCCTGCACCGCCGAGCCAAGGCCCTCGCTGATCAGCTCGCCGTTCTTGAACACCTGCATGCGCAGGTTCGGCAGGTTGAGCCGGCGCGGATCGACCTGGCTGTCGCCGAGCACGAAAACCCCGCAGGAAGCGTTGTCGGCGACGGTGTCCTGGATGCGGATGCGCCAGTCCTGGATGCGCGAATCGACGATCTCGAAACACGGCATCACGTACTCGGTGGCGGCCAGCACATCGGCCTCGGTGACGCCGGGGCCGACCAGGTCATGCTTGAGCTTGAAAGCGATCTCGCCTTCGGCGCGCGGCTGGATCAGGCGGTTGGCGCCGAGGGAAATCTGCGCGCCATCGGCAAAGGCCATCTGCTCGGTGATAAAACCGAAATCCGGCTGGTGCACATTGAGCATGCGCTGCACCGCCGCCGAGGTGACGCCGATCTTCTTGCCGACAATGCGGTCACCCGCCGCCACCCGCCGCTCGATGCTGTAGAGCGAGATATGGTAGGCATCCTCGATGCTGATGTTCCCCCAGCGCTCGCTCAACGGCGCCAGGGTGCTGGCGCTGCACAGGGCCTGATACAGCTCTTCGCCATACTGGCGACGCAATTGCTCGCTCATGCCCGTGCCTCCCCAAGGAACGCCAGGCATTCACGGTTGAACAGCTCGCGGTGCTCGACCATCACCCAGTGCCCGCATTCGCTGAGCAGCACAAAGCGGATCCGCCTGCAGGCTGCAAGCATGGTCTGCGCCCCGGAGGCCGGGCAGAACTTGTCGTTGATGCCCCAAAAGCCAAGGATCGGGCACTGCAGTTCAGGCAAGCGCGAGGTCAGGTTCGGCACCTGCATGCTGGTCAGCACGCAGGCCGGTTGCTGGCCCACCACCGCCACGCGCTCGGCCACGGTTTCATCGCTGATCAGCGCCGGGTCGAACAGTTGCAGGCTGAGCAGGCGGCGCATGCCGGCGGCATCGTTGAGCTCGCCGTTGGCAAAGGCCGCGCCCATCTTCTGGATGCCTTCCATTTGCAGGTAGTACTGCTCCTTGTCCATGAGCCCACCGGGGGCCATGAGCACCAGGCGGCTGACCCGGCCAGGCTGGTCCAGCGCCAGCTTGATGGCGATGGCGCCGCCCAGGGAATTGCCGACCAGCACGCAGCGCTGGATATCCAGGGCATCGAGCAGGCCGCTGAGGGCGCTGACGAAAAAGTCCAGGCTGTAGACCGTTTGCGGCTTGCTCGAAGCGCCGTAGCCGGGCAGGTCGGGGACGATCGCCCGGTAGCCGGCTGCGGCGAATGCCGGGTAATTCTGTTTGAAGTTGCTGTGCCCGCTGGCACCCGGGCCGCTGCCGTGGATGAACACCACCGCCTCGCCCGTGCCAACGTCCTGGTAATGCAGCTGCAGACCATCGGCCAGCGTTACCACGTGCCCTTGCGCGGATGCGCCCATGAGGTGTCCTCCCGGCTTGTTGTTGTACCGGGATTATTCAGAGCGGCCAGGGCGCCAACATCGTCCGTCAGGACTACTAGTCCCTTCGGACGTTGGCCCCTGCCCGTGCGCTGCCTAGCATCGACTGCATAACTGTGGCGAACACGAGGCAGGCATGCACGACCCAATGGATTTTCGCGGCAAGGTGGTATTGGTCACCGGTGGTGGCAAGGGTGTGGGCCGCGGCATCAGCCGGCGCTTTCTTGAATGCGGTGCCGAGGTGGTGATTTGTGGGCGCCAGGCGCCTGCGACATTGCCGGCCAGTGGCGGGCGCGAGGCGCTGTTCCTGGCCTGCGATGTGCGCGACATCGAGCAGGCACAGCAGATGATGGCGGCTATAACCGAGCGCTTCGGGCGCCTCGATGTACTGGTCAACAACGCTGGTGGCGCGCCCTATGCCGAAGCCGCCAGCGCCTCGCCGCGCTTCAGCGAATCGATCATCCGCCTCAACCTGCTGGCGCCGCTGAACCTCAGCCAGCTGGCCAACCGCATCATGCAGGCGCAGGCGGGCGGCGGCAGCATCATCAACATCTGCAGCGTCAGCGCCACCCGCCCTTCCCCCGGCACCGCCGCCTACGGCGCGGCCAAGGCCGGCTTGCTCAACCTGAGCCGCTCGCTGGCGGTGGAATGGGCGCCCAAGGTACGGGTCAACGCCGTCACCGCCGGGCTGATCCTCACCGAGCAGGCGGCCCTGCACTACGGCGATGAAAGCGACCTGGCCGAGGTGGCCGCGACCATCCCGCTGCAACGCCTGGCCAGCCCCGAAGACATAGGCGACAGTTGCTTGTACCTGGCCTCGTCGCTGGCCCGTTATGTCAGTGGCGCCGACATTGCCGTGCATGGCGGTGGCGAACGCCCGGCGTTCCTCGACGCGGCAAAGTCGCAATAAGCACTGCCCCTCGGCAAGGCCGCACCCCGACGGGGTGGGCCTTGCCTGAGCCCTACTGCGGCTCGCGCACGCTGAGGTTGATCTCGCTCCAGTAGGCTTGCATGGTCTGGATCCGGCCGTGCTCATCAAAGCGGTTCATGCTCAAGCCACCTCAAACAGTGCAGCGGCACCCATGCCGCCGCCAATACACATGCTCACCACCACGTAACGTACGCCGCGGCGCTTGCCCTCGATCAAGGCGTGGCCAACCATGCGCGCCCCCGACATGCCAAACGGATGGCCGATGGCAATCGCCCCGCCATTGACGTTCAGGCGCTGGTTGTCGATGCCCAAGGTATCGCGGCAGTACAGGACCTGGCTGGCGAAGGCTTCGTTGAGTTCCCACAGGCCGATGTCCTCGACTTTCAGGCCGTGGCGCTTGAGCAGTTTGGGAATCGCGTAGACCGGGCCGATGCCCATCTCGTCGGCATTGCAACCGGCCACCGCCAGGCCGCGATAGATGCCCAGCGGCGCCAGGCCGCGCTGTTCGGCGAGCTTGGCGTTCATCAACACCGAGGCCGAAGCGCCGTCAGACAGCTGCGAGGCGTTGCCGGCGGTGATGAAACGCCCGGCCTCGGTCCACTGCCCGCCCTGCCACACCGGCTCCAGCGCAGCGAGGCTGGCCAGGCTGGTGTCGGCGCGATTGCATTCGTCGTGCAGCAGGGTCACGGTCTCGTAGCGGGTCTCGCCGCTGGCCTTGTCGACGATTGCCTTGCGCGTGCTCAGCGGCGCCAGCTCCAGGTCGAACAAGCCCGCGGCTTGCGCCTGGGCAGTGCGCAACTGGCTTTGCAGGGCGTAGGCATCCTGCTCGTGGCGAGTCACGCCATAGCGCTGGGCGACGATCTCGCCGGTTTCGATCATCGGGATGTACGCCTGCGGGTCGCGTTCAAGCACGGCGCTGGACTGGTTGCGGTAGAGGTTCTTGTGCTTGTTCTGCACCAGCGAGATCGACTCCAGGCCGCCGGCAACAGCGATGTCGATTTCGTTGCAGATAATGCCCTTGGCCGCCAGGGCAATGCTCATCAGCCCCGAGGCGCACTGGCGCTCCACGGCCATCCCGGCCACCGACGGCGGCAGGCCGCCGGCAAGCGCGCACAAGCGCCCCAGGTTGTAGGCCTGGGTGCCCTGCTGGGCGGCGGCGCCGATGATGACATCATCGACCTGATCACCCTCAAGCCCCGCGCGCCGCAAGGCCTCGCGCACGACATGGCCGCCGAGGGCCGGCGCTTCGGTGTCGTTGAAGGCACCGCGAAAGGCCTTGCCGATCGGCGTGCGCGCGGTTGAAACGATAACGGCTTCATTCATGTTCACATGCTCCGATGCCTGGACTCAGGCGGGGTAATAACGGCTGATGGTGTCGACCACGCAACCCGGGCGCTGCTGGCCCTCGATCTCGACGCTGACGCGGATCACCGCCTGCACGCCGCCTTTGACCTGCTCGGCGCTGATCAGCTGGGCGTTGCCGCGCACCCGCGCCCCCACCGGCACCACGCTGGGAAACCGCACGCGCTCACAGCCGTAGTTGACGCCCATGGCGATGCCGCGCACCTCGACGATCTGCGGCAGGAACAGGTTGACCAGGGCCAGGCTCAGGTAGCCGTGGGCGATGCAGGCGCCGAACGGGCCGCTGGCGGCGCGTTGCGGGTCGACATGAATCCACTGGTGATCGCCACTGGCCTCGGCGAACAGGTCGATGCGCGCCTGGTCGATGAGCAACCAGTCGCTGACCCCCAGGACTTCACCGACGGCGTCATGCAGCGCGTGCGGGGTGTCGAATAGGCGCGTCATACTCAGGCCCTCTGACTGGAAACCGACAGCACTTCGCCGGTCATGTACGAGCTGTAGTCGCTGGCCAGGAACATCATCACGTTGGCCACCTCCCAGACTTCAGCGGCGCGGCCGAAGGCTTCGTTGGCCGCCAGTTGTTCCAGCACCGCCTGGGGCGCGGAGCGGGCGAGAAAATCATGCAGGGCAATGCTCGGGCTGACCGCATTGATGCGGATGTTATGGCTGGCCGCCTCGACCGCCGCGCAACGGGTCAGGGCCATGACCCCGGCCTTGGCTGCGGCGTAGTGCGACTGCTCCTTCTGGGCCCGCCAGCCGAGCACCGAGGCGTTGTTGACGATCACCCCGGCGCGCCGGGCCATCATCTTGGGCAGCATGGCGCGGGTCATGCGCATGGTGCCGGTGAGGGTGACGTCGAGGACCCGCTGCCATTCTTCGTCGGGCATTTCCACCAGCGCCCGCGAACCACCGAGGCCGGCGTTGTTGATCAGTACATCGATGCCCTGCAGGTCGCGCTCGGCGCAGCTCACCAGGTGCTGCACCTGGGCTTCGTCGGTGACGTTGCAGAGCACGCCGAAAACCTCGGCAAGCCCGGTGGCCTGGCGAATCTTTGCCACGGCTTCAACCAACCGGCCTTCGTGGATATCACTGATCATCAAGGCCCGGCAGCCCTCTTCGGCGGCGCGCAAGGCAGCGGAAAAACCGATCCCGGAACCTGCCGCCGCAGTGATCAGCACGGACTTGCCGCGCAACAGGCCATGGCCCGCTACATAGTTGGGGGTAGACATCGACTAACTCCTTGGGTCAGGGACGCAGGCGCGGTTCTTTGGGCATGCCCAGGGCGCGCTCGGCAATGATGTTGCGCTGGATCTCGTTGCTGCCGCCGTACAGGGTGTCGGCGCGGCTGAACAGGTACAGCGATTGCAGCCGGGTCAGCTGGTAGGGCGCGGCCTCGAGCAGTTCGGCGTCGGGGCCGAGCACGTCCATGGCCAGCTTGCCGAGGTTGGCGTGCCAGCTGGACCAGAACAGCTTGTAAATGGTCGCCTCCTTGCGCAGCGCGCCGTCCTGGGCGCCGGAGAGCATGCGCAACGAGTTGTAGCGCATGATCCGCAAGCCGCACCAGGCCTCGGCCAGACGCTGGCGCAAGAGCGGGTCGCGGGCTGCGCCATTGGCCTTGGCGATGGCGATGATCTCGTTCAGTTCGTTGGCAAACTGCATCTGCTGGCCGAGGGTCGAAACCCCGCGCTCAAAGCCAAGCAAGGCCATGGCGATCTTCCAGCCATCGCCCGGCTCGCCGATGAGGTTGGCGGCGTCGGTGCGGGCATTGTCGAAGAACACTTCGTTGAATTCCGAAGTGCCGGTCATCTGCTCGATCGGCCGCACGCTGATGCCAGCCTGGGCCATCGGCACCAGCAGGAACGACAGGCCGCGATGGCCGACGCTGCCTGGCTCGGTGCGGGCGATCACGAAGCACCAGTCCGACTCGTGGGCCAGCGAAGTCCAGACCTTCTGGCCGTTGATTACCCAGCTGCCGCCCTCGAGGCTGGCGCGGGTCTTGACGCTGGCAAGATCGGAGCCTGCGCCGGGTTCCGAGTAACCCTGGCACCAGAACTGCGTGCCGCTGACGATACCAGGCAGCAGGCGGCGTTTTTGCTCATCGTTGCCGAAGGCGGCGATGGTCGGCCCGGCCAGGCCTTCGCCGATATGGCCCATGCGCCCGGGGCCGCCAGCACGGGCGTATTCTTCGTGGAAGATCACCTGCTGGCTGATCGACAGGCCCCGGCCGCCATGCTCCGGCGCCCAGCCGACGCAGGTCCAGCGGCCCTCGGCCAGCTTGCGCTCCCAGGCTTTGCGCTGCTGCGGGAACATGTGCTCATCACCCGGGCCGCCGCGAAAGCGCAGGGGCTCGAACTCACCGCAGAGGTTGGCGGCCAGCCAGTCGGCGACCTCCTGACGAAAGCGCTCGTCCTGTTCACTGAAACTGAGCTTCATGGCTGTTCTCCGATGATCAGCGTGGCGATCTGCTGCAGATGCCAGGCCGGCGCGCCGAGGTAGCTCTCGCTGGCGCGGGCACGCTTGAAATACAGGTGCGGGTCGTACTCCCAGGTAAAGCCGACGCCGCCGTGCAGCTGGATCGACTCCGCCGCACAGTGAAAATAGCTGTGCGAGCACTGCGCCTTGGCCAGGGCGGCGGCCAGCGGCAGCTCGGCGGCCACCTGCGGGTCGCCGTCAGGGTCAAGCACTTCCTGGGCGACACAGGCGGCGTAGTAGCTGGCCGAGCGCGCGCATTCGACCTGCAGCATCATGTCGGCGGCGCGGTGCTTGAGCGCCTGGAAGCTGGCGATCGGGCGGCCGAACTGCTGGCGTTCCTGCATGTAGGCAACGCTCAGGTCGAGCACCTGCTGGGCGCCGCCGACCTGCTCTGCACCAAGCCCGATGCAGGCCAGTTGCAGCACCTTGTGCAAGGTCGGCCAGGCGTTGCCGACCTCGCCCAGCAGCGCCTCGGGGCCCAGGTACACGCGGTTGAACTCAAGGCGCGCCAGGCGCCGGGTCTGGTCCATGGTCGGCAGCCACTGGCGCTCGATACCGTCACGGTCGGCTTCGACGGCGAACAGGCTGACCCCCGATTCACCGGTGCTGCCGGGCGTGCGCGCGGCGACGATCAACAGCCCGGCACTGTCGCCATCGATCACCTGGCCGAACAAGCCATCGACGACAAAGCCCTCGCCTTCGGCGCTGGCGCTGGCGCTGGCCTGGATATCCTCCGCGCCCCAACCGCTGCCGCGGGTGAAGGCCAGGGTGGCGGTGAGACGGCCCTCGGCGATGGGCGCAAGCCAGGTGCTTTTCTGTGCCTGATTGCCGGCCAGCAGCAAGGCCGGTGTGGCCAGGCAGGCGGTGGCGAAAAACGGTGAACAGAACAGCCGCCGGCCCATCTGTTCGAGCAGGATGTTCAGCTCGACAAAGCCCAGGCCCAGGCCGCCGTAGGCTTCGGGGATGTGGATCGCCGGCCAGTACATCTCGGTGCACAGGCGTTGCCAGAGGGCCGGGTCATAGCCTTTGTCGCTGACCATGGCCGCGCGCACGGCGGCGCAGTTGGAGACATCGGCGAGAAAGCCCTCGGCCGAAGTACGGATCATTTCCTGCTCGTCGCTGAATGCAAATTCCATCGCGGCGCCTTTTACTCGTCTGGCGGAAGTACCGGCGAGTGTGGCCAGAAGCGTGGGCGGCAGAATCGTTTGCCTCGCCTAGTCCGGATGGCCGATGTGCCTGGGGTGCGGCCGCTGCGCGCTTGATCGCCGGCAAGGCCGGCTCCCACTGTTGATTTGTGTACGCAGGAATGTGGGGCCTTGCTGGCGATGAGGCCAGTACAGCCAACATATCAATGCAAAAAAGCCGCGCCCCCCTCGCGGATGGCGCGGCCCGCCTCAGCGGCGCACAACCTCAATCAACTGCCATAGACTTTCTGCGCCGGCAGCGCCTCGGCCAGCAGTTGCTGCACCGCCGCACCCACTTCAGCCAGCGCCCAGCGGCCCTGGTTGTCCACCTGCGGCCCGCGCCGCCAGCCGTCGGCAATCGACAACTTGCCGCCCTCGACTTCGAACATCTGCCCAGTCACCGCCTGGGACGCCGCCGACCCCAGCCACACCACCAGCGGCGCGACGTTCTCCGGGGCAAAGTAGTCAAAGCCCTGCTCCGGGCGCTTCATCACCTCGGCAAACACCGCTTCGGTCATGCCGGTACGCGCCGCCGGGGCCAGGGCGTTGGCGGTGATGCCGTAGCGCCCAAGCTCCGCCGCCTGCACCAGGGTCAGCGAGGCGATCCCGCCCTTGGCCGCGGCATAGTTGGCCTGGCCAATCGAGCCCTGCAAACCGGCGCCGGAGCTGGTGTTGATGATCCGCGCGCTGAGCCTGGCGCCGCCCTTGGCCTGCTCGCGCCAGTAGCGCACGGCATGGCTGGCCAGGCAGAAGTGGCCCTTGAGGTGCACGGCCATCACCGCATCCCAGTCGGCCTCGGTGAGGCTGGCGAACATGCGGTCGCGGCAGATGCCGGCATTGTTGACCAGCACATCCAGGCCACCAAAGGTTTCGATGGCCTGGCGCACGATCAGCCCGGCGTCGTCATAGCGGGTGATGTCGTCGCTGTTGGCCACGGCCACGCCGCCTGCCGCCTGGATCTGCTCGACCACGGCCTGGGCCGCATCGCGGTTGATGTCATTGACCAGCACTTTTGCGCCTTCGCTGGCAAAGGCCTGGGCATAGGCGCGGCCGAGCCCGCCGCCGGCGCCGGTGATGATCACTACGCGGTTCTCGCAGCTGTGCATTGTCGCTCTCCCCTGTGTGGTTGCTGGCGCTTAAAGGCGCTCGATAATGGTCACGTTGGCCTGGCCGCCGCCTTCGCACATGGTCTGCAGGCCATAGCGCCCGCCGCTGCGCTCCAGCTCATGAAGCAGGCTGCACATCAGCCGCGTGCCGGTGGCGCCCAGCGGGTGGCCGAGGGCGATGGCGCCGCCGTTGACGTTGGTCTGCGCATGGGGGTAGCCGGTCTCCTTGAGCCAGGCCATGGCCACCGAAGCAAAGGCTTCGTTGATTTCCACCCGGTCGATGTCGGCCAGGGTCATGCCGGCACGCTTGAGCGCATGGGCAGTGGCCGGGATCGGTGCGGTGAGCATCCATACCGGGTCGTCGCCGCGCACGCTGAGGTGATGGATGCGCGCCCGCGGCGTCAGGCCATAGCGCTTCAAGGCCGCCTCGGAGACGATCAGCAAGGCGCTGGCGGCGTCGCAGGTCTGGCTCGACACCGCCGCCGTGACCCGCTCGCAGCCAAACAGGTATTCCAACTCGGCCATTTTCGCCAGGCTGGTGTGGCGCGGGGTTTCGTCGTGCTCGACCCCTGCCAGCGGCACGGTCTCGCGCTCGAAGTAGCCCTTGTCGATGGCATGCAGGGCCCGCCGATGGGACTCCAGCGCATAGGCTTCCAGCTCGGCGCGGCTCAGCCGCCAGTGTTCGGCAATCATCTGCGCCGCACGGAACTGGGTCGGTGGCTGCGCGCCGTAACGCCGCACCCAGCCTGCCGAACCGCTGAACGGGTCGGTGAAACCCAGGGGTTCGGCGGCGGTCATGGCCGAGGAAATCGGGATCTGGGTCATGGTCTGCACGCCACCGGCGATTACCACGTCCTGGGTGCCGCTCATCACCGCCTGGGCGGCAAAGTGCACGGCCTGCTGGGACGAGCCGCACTGGCGGTCGATGGTGGTGCCGGGCACGCCTTGCGACAAGCCCGCCGCCAGCCAGCTGGTACGGGCGATGTCGCCGGCCAGCGGGCCGATGGTGTCGACGCAGCCGAAGATCACGTCGTCGTAGTCGTCTTCAGGGATGCTGTTGCGCTCGACCAGCGCGCGCAGTACATGGGCGCCCAGGTCGGCGGCGTGGATCTGGCTCAGGCCGCCCTTGCGCCGCCCGGTGGGGGTACGCAGGGCGTCGACGATATAGGCTTCAGGCATGCTCTACCTCAACAGGAAACAGGATCAGAAGGTGCTGCCGGCGCCAATCGCCAGGCCACTATCGAACAGCGCGGCGCGCACCCGCGCCTTGTGCAGGCCGCGGTCGCCCCAGCATTTGTCCAGGGCCCAGGCGCGCTTCATGAACAGCTGCAGGTCGACCTCCCAGGTGTAACCCATGGCGCCATGCACCTGGATGGCGTTCTTCGCCGCCAGCGCCGCTGCTTCGGCGCAGGCAAGCTTGGCGTGCGACACTTGTACGGCCTGGCCCGGCAGGTTGTGGGCGACGGCATGGGCGGCGCGGTACAGCGGGCCCTTGGCGAACTCGATGTGCACCGCGACGTTGGCCATCAGGTGTTTGACCGCCTGGAACGCGCCCACCGGCTTGCCGAACTGCTTGCGCTCGAAGCTGTAGTCCACTGCCAGGTCGACCATGCGCTTGGCCAGCCCCAGCAGTTGCGCGGCATTGCCCAGGGCGCCGCGGTTGAAGGCATCAGCCCACAGCTGCCGCCCTTGCTCAGCGCTGGCAACGCAAGTGGACGCACTCGGCGTCCACTGCACCTGGAACAGCTGGCGGCTGGGGTCGACCGACACATTGCGGGTCAGGCTGAGCGCGCTGCGCTCAACGGCATGCACCTCGTCGCCATGGGCCAGCAACAGCAGCCCGGCCACATGCGCGTCGCTGACCAGCGGGTTGCCCGGTTCGGCCACCGCCAGGCACGCCTGGCCCTCGGCAACCTGCGCCAGCCAATGCTGGCAGCGCGGCGCGTCGACACCCGCGAGCAGCGGCACGCCCACCAGCATGGTCTCTACCAGCGGTTCGGGCAGCCCGGCGTAGCCACACTCCTGGGCCAGAAGGATGAAATCCAGCGCGTTCATGCCCATGCCACCGCAGGTTTCCGGCACGGTGATGGCGCTCAGGCCCAGGTCCACCAGTTGCCCCCACAGCGCATCGCAGCGCCCGCTGTCGCTTTGCCACAGTTCACGCAGGCGTTCCGGGGGCACTTCGTTGAGCAAAAAACTGCGCACGTTGTCCTGGAACAGCAATTGATCGCTGCTGAAACTAAAATCCATGGTCTGCTCCTCAGGCGCGGGGCATGCCGAGCATGCGCTCGGCGATGATGTTGCGCTGGATCTCGTTGGTGCCGGCATAGATCGGCCCGGCCTGGGCAAACAGGAAGCCGTCCAGCCACTGGCCGACATCGCCGGCGGCCGGCGCCTCGGGCAGCAGTTCGGCGCGCAGGCCGAGGATGCTCAGGGCGGTTTCGTGCATGCGCTGGTCGAGCTCCGACCAGAAGATCTTGTTGGTCGAGGACTCCGGGCCGATCTTGCCGCCCTTGCCCAGTTTCGAAGCGCTCATGTAGGTCGCCAGGGTGTAGGCCTCGGCGTCCAGCCAGGCGCGCATCACCGCCTCGGCAATCGCCGGGTCGCGGTCGGCAGCTTCACGGTTGTCCAGGTACAACTGCACTAGGCGCCGGGCGGTTTCCTGAAAGCGCGCGGGCGAGCGCAGCATCAGGCCGCGCTCGAAACCTGCGGTGGACATCGCCACGTGCCAGCCCATGCCCTCGCCGCCCAGGGCGTTCTCTACCGGCACCTTGACGTCGTCGAAGAAGATCTCGGCAAAGCCCGGCAAGCCGTTGAGCTGCGCAATCGGCCGCACGCTGATGCCGGGGCTGTCGAGCGGCACCAGGATGAAGGTCAGGCCGTGGTGGCGCTGGGAATCGGGGTCGGTGCGAAAGATGCCGAACACCCAGTCGGCCCAGACCGCACGGGTCGACCAGGTTTTCTGGCCGTTGATCACATAGTGGTCGCCAACCCGCTCGGCCCTGGAACGGATCGCCGCCATGTCGGAACCTGCGCCCGGCTCCGACCAGCCCTGGGCCCAGATGTCCTGGCCGGTGGCCATGCGCGGCAGAAAGCGCGCTTTCTGCGCTTCGCTGCCGTATTCCATCAGGGTCGGGCCGAGTAAAAAGATACCGTTCTGGTTGACCCGTGCCGGCGCCCCGGCGCGGTAGTATTCTTCTTCGAAAATCAGCCATTCGATCAGGTCGCAACCGCGTCCTCCGAGTTCGGTCGGCCAGGTGACCATGCCCCAACGGCCTTCGTTGAGGCGGGCCTCCCAGGCCCGGTGCTGGGCAAAACCGAGCTCGGTGTCGAACGATTGCAGCGCTTGCGCCGGTACGTTGGCCGCGAGCCAGGCCCGGGCCTCGGCACGCAAGGCCTGTTGGGCCGGTGTGTAAGTCAGGTCCATCGCAGTACCTTCAGCCGTTGAAGTGGGCATCGCGCTTCTCGACGAACGAGTCACGCGCTTCCTGGGAATCCTGGGTGCGGTAGGCTTCGAGGGTGAAGCCCTGCTCCCAGCGGTATTTGTCTTCGAGGTTGCCGTCCTCGATGCCGTTGAGCGCCTCCTTGGCCAGGGCGATCATCGCCGGGCTCTTGGCGGCAATGCTGCGGGCGATCTGCAGCGCGGTGTCGCGCAACGTTGCGCGGCTCACCACCCGCTCGACGGCGCCCAGGCGGTAGGCTTCGGCGGCATCGATCATTTCGCCGGTGAAGTACATGTGACGGACCTTCTGCACCGGGAACAGGCGCTGCAGGTGGGCACCGCCGCCCATCGCGCCGCGGTCCACCTCGGGCACGCCAAAGCGCGCGCAGTCGGCGGCGACAACGATGTCGGCGGCGCCGCAGATACCGATGCCGCCACCAAGGACAAAGCCGTGCACGGCAACGATCACCGGTTTCGGGTTGCGGTGGATGGCCTTGAAGCTGTCGTAGTTGCCCTTGTTGACCGCGACGATCAGGTTGCCGTCGGCGGCCAGTTCCTTGATGTCGACCCCGGCGCAAAAACCACGGCCTTCGGCGCGGATGACAATCACCCTGACCTGCGCATCGTTACCCAGCGCTTCGATGGCGTTGGCGATTGCCGCCCAGCCCTGACAGTCGAAGGCATTCACCGGTGGCCGGTCGAAGACCAGTTCGGCAATGCCGCTGTCGATACTGACGCTAAATGTGCTCATGCCCTTCCCCTTCATGAAATACGGCGGCTCAGTTCGCCCAGGCGCGCTTGCGCGTCACGAACGATCTGCTCGATCAGTTCGGCGCAGCTGGGCAGGCTGTGAATGTTCGCGGCCACTTGCCCGGCCGGCAGTACGCCCTCGGCGGGCAGGCCATCGACCATGGCTTTCTGGATCACCATCGGCGCGTTGGCGGCCATCAGTGCCTGCGCCGCGCTCAGCTCGCCGCTGCTGCGCATCTTCAGCGCGCTGGCGAGCAACTGCGCCAGGCTGGTACCGCTGTGGCGGCGGTAGGCCAGGCCACTCTTGAGCGCCAGCAACCAGCGCTTGAGGCCGCCGCTGGCTTCCAGCGCATCGAGCAATTCGTTGCGGATCATCCGTTGCGGCATGCCGTCGATGGCGCGGCTGACGATCACCGCCGCCGGGTCCTTGACCGCCAGGTAGCGGGCCAGGGTCGCACTCGGCACAGGGCTTTCGGCGCTCATCAAAAAGCGTGTGCCCATGGCAATGCCAGCGGCGCCATAGGCCAGGGCGGCGACCAGGCCCTGACCGTCCTTGAAGCCGCCAGCGGCGACCACCGGTACCTTGAGCGCCTCGACCACCTGGCCGAGCAGCAGCGAAGTCGGCACCGAGCCGGTATGCCCGCCGCCCTCGCCGCCCTGGATGGTCACCGCGTCGGCGCCCATTTCCACCGCCTTCTGCGCATGCTTGAGGGCGCCAACCGTGGGGATGCAGACCACGCCGGCATCTTTAAGCCGGGCAATCATCTGCTTGCCCGGCGAACGGCTGTAACTCACCGCCTTGACCTTGTGCCGTAGCACCAGCTCGACGATGTCGGCGGCGTTGGCCTGGTACATGTGAAAATTGACCCCGAACGGCTGGTCGCTAAGGCGCCGGGTCTCGACGATCGCCGCCTCCATGCGCGCCGGCTCGATGGTCGCGCCGGCAAGAAAACCGAAGCCGCCAGCGTTACCGGTGGCCGCCACCAGGCGCGGTTCGGCGACCCAGCCCATGGCGGTCTGGATGATCGGGTAGCGACAACCCAGCAGTTCGGTGAGCGGTGTTTGCAGGCAGACCGTCATGCTTACGCCCCCTCCGGCTTGCGCTGGGCACTGGCCATGGCGCGGGCGTCGTAACCGCCCAGGCGGTCGCCGGACACCAGCTCGTTATGGGCGTGAGCGAAGTGATGCAAGCCGAAGACCATGTCCATGGTCGCGCGCTTGCCCATCAAATCCTCGGCGTTGTTCACCGCCTGCTTGCTCAACTGCAGGCCCAGGCGCGGCATCTGCGCGATGCGCTCGGCGATGGCCAGGGTTTCCTGCTCCAGGGCCTCGCGCGCCACCACCCGGTTGACCATGCCCATCAGGTAGGCGCGCGGCGCCGGCATCGGTGTACCCATGAACAGGAATTCCTTGGCGATCCGCGGGTTGAGCTCATGCACGTGGGCAAAGTATTCGACCCCGGGGATGCCCATGCGCACCACCGGATCAGTGAAGTAGGCATCCTCGCTGGCGACGATCAGGTCGCAGACCCAGGCCAGCATCAGGCCGCCGGCAATGCACGCGCCCTGGACCATGGCGATGGTCGGCTTGGGCATCTCGCGCCAGCGCCGGCACATGCCCAGGTACACCTCCTGCTCGCGGGCATAGAGAAACTCGCCGCCCGGTTTGTCGACGTGGTCGTACCACAGGCTGACGCGCTCGAAGCTCTGGTTGACGTCGCGCTCCGGGGTGCCGATATCGTGGCCGGCCGAGAAATGCCGGCCGGCCCCGCACAGCACGATGACCTTGACCGCGTCGTCGGCGCAGGCCCGGCGAAACGCCGCGTCCAGCGCGTAGGTCATGCGCGAGTTCTGTGCATTGTGGTATTCCGGGCGGTTCATGGTGACCATGGCCACCGCGCCACGGACCTCGTACAGCACCACCTCGGCCTGGTTGTTATTGTTCTGTTCGCTCATCGATTGCTACTCCGGCAAGGCGTACTGCCCGGGCCTGGCTCAACGCAAGTTGCGCTGGCCGGCGGGGTTGTCTTTCAACTGGCTGGCGCGCAGGTTGTGCGGATCGAGGCGCCGGATCAGCTGCAACTGCGCCTCACTCGGCGCGGCGGTGACCGGGCATTCGGCGTCCACCTGCAAGGCGAAACCGGTGTTGTCCTGCACCTCGTCGACGCTCACTCCCGGGTGCAGCGAGCGGATCCGTACCTGGTGCTGCGGCCCCTGGAAATCGAGGACGCACAGGTCGGTGACGATCAGGCGGATATCCACCTCATCCAGCGCCCAGCCTCGGGCCAGGCGCGCGGGGTTGTAGCCGATCGAGGAGACCATATCGACCTCGCCTTCGACGAACACCCGGCGGTTGTGGCTGGGCACGAAGAACGAGTTGGCATGGCTGATCGAGTTGCCCGGCAGGCCGCGCACCCCGAGCATCTGCGCCTTGGGCCGGGCGTAGTCGCCGATGCACGAGAGGTTGGCCTGGCCGAAGCGGTCGATCTGGATCGGGCCGACCAGGGCATGGCGCTTGCCGCCCCAGACGTTGTCGAAAATCCGCGCAAAGCCCATCCAGCTGTCGCGCTTGGGTTGATAGCCGTTGCGTGCGCCGAGGGGCACCGGCTCCGCGACCATGTAGGCTTCGGAATCGGTCATCAGCAGTTGCGGGTTGCTGGTCAGCATGCTCAGGGAGGCGGCCAGGCGCGGGATCACCCCGATGCCGGTGGCCAGGACTTCACCGTCGTCGCGCCAGGCCTCGGAGGCGGCGCAGATCATCAGTTCGGCGAGGCTGTACGTCGTAGCTGGCGTGGTCATAGGGAACTCGCTTAGAAAACCGGCAGGGGAAGCTGGCGGATGGCGGCCAGGCCACCGACCTGTTCCAGGTACTGCTCGTGGGAGCAGGCGACAAATTGCTCGACATAGGCCTGCCAGCCCTCTTCGGCCTGGGCCGAGGCGGTGTAGGCCTTGAAGTGCGGCACATCGAAGCCGTACAGCGGCGCGCACGACGAGGGGTGCGCACCGCCCGGCACATGGGCCACGGCAGTGGTCAGGTTGCGCTCCCAGAACACCTGGTGCGCGCGCTCCGGCGCACTGTGGAAGTAGTCGCTGTCGACCAGCTGATCGCAGGTCACGTAGCTGTGGCGGGCGGCGCGCACGAACAGGTCGTCCATGTAATGGTCGGGGCCGCTGATCTGGCAGACCCCGCGGGCATCGGCACGGTCGACATGAATCAGCGCCGCGTCGAGGGTGAGCGCCGGCATCGCCACCCAGTCCTTGCCGTCGGCATAGGGCGAGGCCACCAGCTTGATCTGCGGGTTGTGGCGCAGCACATCGGTGCCCAGGCCAACCGCCGTGGGAATGAACGGCACGCCCATGGCCGCCGCGCGCAGGCCGAGCAGGAGCATGCCTTCGTCGATTTCCATCACCTCGATGGCAGCGTCCTGGCGGGCTTTGCGAAAGTACGGCTCAAGCGGAATGAAATCGAGTGAGACGAAGGCGAACACCAGCTTCTTCACCTTGCCCGCGGCGCAAAGCATGCCGACGTCGGCACCGCCGTAGGCGACCACGGTCAGGTCCTTGAGGTCGGACCGCAGGATCTCGCGGATCAGCGCCATGGGCTTGCGCCGCGGGCCCCAGCCACCGATGCCGAGGGTCATGCCGTCGCGCAGCTGGCCGACCATCTGCGCCGTGGTCATTTGTTTGTCCATCATCGTTGTCCTCATGGGCGGCCGACACTGAAGTCGTGGCCCCAGTGGCTGACCACCGTGCTTTCGAAGGGGGTGTGCTGGTTCCAGTCGACCACCAGGCCGTCACAGCCGTACTCCAGGTCAAAGCCTGAAGGGGTTTTCATGTAGAACGAGACCATCTGGTCGTTGGTGTGCTGGCCGAGGGTGGCCGAGAGTTTGATGCCGTTGGCGTGCATGCGGTCCAGGGCGCGGCCGACCTCGTCTAGGCCGTCGACCTCGACCATCATGTGCACGCAGCCATGGGGCACCGGGCATTCGAAGATCGCCAGGGAGTGGTGACGGCCATTGTTGCAGTGGAGAAAATGAATGCGTTTTTCCGGCTCGGCCGGGTCAGGGGTGAAGCGCACTTTCATCAGGTCCGATAGGCCAAAGCCCATGACCCGCTGATAAAAATCGCGGCAGCGCTCAAAGGTTGGCGCCGGCAGCACCACGTGGCCCATGCCCAGCTCGTTGGTGACAAAACCCTTGACCGCCACCGGCGAGACAAACCGGGCGAAATCCTGGCGCGGGCCCCAGAACAGCTCGTGGCGGTTGCCGTCCGGGTCGCAGAACTGCGCCACGGCCTGGACCTTGCGCAGCTCGGCCTGGGCGGCATTGCCGCGCTCGACGGCGATATCGGCCTGCTGCAGCTCGGCAATCGCCTGCTCGAAGGCGGCCTCGCCGGCCAGCTCCCAGCCACAGGCGCCGAAGCTGTCCTGATCGCTGTGCAGCACCAGGAGGCGGTACGGGCGATCGTCCATTTTCAGGTACAGCCGGGCGCTGTCAGCGCCCTCACCGGCCACCATCATGCCCAGCACCTGGGTTGCGTAATGACGCCATTGCGCCAGGTCGGTGGACAGCAGGGTGACATAACCCAGGCCGCGGATATCCATGCTTGTTGTCCTCGCGTTGATCGACGTGTTGAGCGCTATTCAAGCCCGCTGCACAAGGCCGGGCATCGTCTGTTGGGACTAGCGCTATCGGGTGAATTTCGCGGGTCTGTGGGAGCAGGCTTGACCCGCGGTGCTTTCACCTCACTGCTTGCGAAAATGCGGAATCACCTTCTCGCCGATGTTGCGCAGGGTCTCCAGCTGCGCCCATTGCGGCACCGTGCCCATCTGGCAGATGAACAGGATCTCGTCGGCGCCGGCATCAATCAGGCGTTGCACGTACCCGATGCAGTCCTCGACCGTGCCGTAGGCATGGTTGGGGTTCATCATCGCCATGGTCGGGTCGGAGAAGTCGACGCTGACTTCCTCGGAGGCAAAGCGCGACTTGATCACCGCCTGGCCGTTGCCGTCGACGTAGGTGTCGTCTTTCCACTTTTCCGGGTCCGGCCGCTCGCCGCCGCCGTACCAGTAGCCCAGCGATTCCATGAAGTAGCGCTGGCCACGGATGCCGATGCGCCGCGCCAGTTCGTTGTCGTCGAGGACGATGGCCGGGCACAGCGCGGCAATGTGGCGGTTGGGGCGAAAGCCGACCTGATGCTTGGCGTCACGGTTGTCCCAGGCCTGGTGGTACACCTCGACCTTCTTGGCGATTTCCTCCGGGCCGCCGAAACCCAGCACCAGCGCGCCCATGCCACGCCCGCCGGCGTTCTTCAGCGATTCGGTGTTGGTGCAGGCCAGGTACATCGGCGGGTGCGGGTCCTGGTACGGCTTGGGATGGATCGGCCGCTTGGGGATCTGCACGAAGTCACCGTGGTGCTCGATCTCGTCCTGGACGAAGATCTTCGGGATCAGGTACATGGCTTCATCGATCTGCGGCTGCAGGGTCGCCAGGTCGTAGCCGAAGGTGCCGGCCTCCTGCTGGGTACCGCCCTTGCCCACGCCGAAATGCACCCGGCCCTTGGACAGCAGGTCGAGGGTGGCGATGCGCTCGGCGACCTTGACCGGGTGGTTCATCGCCGGCGGCAGGCACACCACGCCATGGCCAATGCCGATGCGCTCGGTCTTGCCGGCGACAAAAGCGAGCATGGTTTCCGGCGCCGACATGTGCGAGTAGTTGCTCAGTGCGGTGTGCTCCACGCACCAGAAGGTGTCGAAGCCGAGCTGGTCGGCCAGCACCGCCTGCTCGACGGTGTCATCGAAGATCTTGCGGTCGCCTTCGCGGCTGGAGTCCACCGTCTGTGCTTCGTAAATCAATGAGAATTTCATGCTTGATCCTTGTTCTTGTTAACGGCTCGGTCGGCGCCAGGGACCCGCGCCTTGCCACCATGCTCGGGGATCGCCGCGCCGCTCGAATCCCGCAAACGGACTAGCCGGTTTCTGTGATTAGGCGCGTCAGAGGAAGAAGTCGCTGCTGTCCTGGCCCATGCTCACGCCGCCCAGGTTCCAGGCGTACTTGGCCGGGTTGTTGGCAACGTGGGCGCGGCCGGTATGAATGTCGCGAAAGGCGCGGTTGATGGCGTGGCTGCGGAAAATCGTCGAGGCGCCGCTATTGAACATCAGCTCGGCCACCGCCTTGGCGCACTTGTCGGCGACCAGCGCCGAGTCGTAGCGCATTTTCACCCGCGCCTGCATGGCCAGGGCGTCGCCGGCCTCGGCGGCCTTGAGCATGAAATCGAAGTTGCGCAGCAGCACCGTGCGGCACTCGTCGACGCAGACCATGGCATTGGCCAGGGCGGTTTGCGCCGCCGGGTCCTGGAGCATCTTGCGCCCGTCATTGACGCCGACGCGGCTGCGGTTGTGCTCGACGAACAGATCGATCGCGCCCTGCAGGGCACCAATGGCCGAAGACGACACCGCGCGCACGAAGATCTGCCCGAACGGCAGGCGGAACAACGGCGCACTGTTGACCGCGTTGCCCGGGCTGTACTGCATGAAGCCGTCGGCAGCGCGGTGGGTGCGGTACTCCGGGACGAAGGCATCGCTCACCTGGATATCGTGGGAGCCGGTCGCCTCAAGGCCCATGACATTCCAGTTGTCGATGATCTGGTAGTCGCTGCGCGGCACCAGGAAGGTCCGATAGTCCGGCGCCCCGCCCGCCTCTTGCGGCGGCACCAGGGCGCCAAGAAAGGCCCACTGGCAATGCTTGCTGCCCGACGAAAAGCCCCAGCGGCCGCTGAGCCTGAAGCCGCCCTCGACCCGCTCGACCTTGCCCACCGGCATATAGGACGACGAAATCAGCACGCTGGAATCCTGGCCCCAGACATCCTCGGCGGCGCGGTCGTCGAACAGCGCCAGTTGCCAGTTGTGGATGGCCACCACCCCCAGCACCCAGGCCGAAGACATGCAGCCTTCGGCCAGGGTCATCTGCACCTCGAAAAAGTCCCGCGGCTGCAGCTCGTAGCCTTGCCAGCGCGCCGGCTGGAGGATGCGGAAAAACCCGGCTTCGTGGAAATCGCGCAGGGTTTCTTCCGGCAGCTGGCCACGTTGCGCGGCATGGGCGGCACGTTCACGCAGGATCGGCACCAGCTCGCGGGCGCGCTGGGCCAGACGCTGGCGTATCAGGTCGTGATTGAGCATGTTGTTGTTCTCCTCTGATCACCCCGTCCGCCGGGGCGCGCGTGCAGCAGAGGCGCAACCGGCCTCTGCCCCGGCATTCAAGCAAGGCGCCCGGCGGCCAACATCCCTCAAACGGACCATGCCGCGCCGGCGTGGCTCGACTTGGGTTTGTACGAAAAGTCGCCGAGCGGCGATCAGGCAAGGCGAAAACAGGCGAGGAAGCGGAATTTACGAGTTGTAAATGAGCATTCCGAGCCTGTTTTCAACGCAGCATGATCGTCGCGCAGGCACTTTCCGTACAAACCCTAGTCCCCTCGGACGATGTTGGGCCTTGCACCGATTGCAAGAATTCATCGCACTCCAAGCCAACCAGAGGCCGTGCGATGAACAACAACACTCTCAAAGCCGACATGCTCCAGGCCATGCGCCGCCTGGCCAAGTCCGTGACCATCATCAGTACCAGCAACGGCACCCAGCGCTTCGCCATGGCCGCCACCGCGGTCGACTCGCTGAGCACCGAGCCGCCTTCGCTGCTGATCTGCGTGAACACCAGCGCCTCACCGCATGCTGCCCTGGCGGACGGTGCCGACTTTTGCGTGAACATCCTCGGCGTTGAGCAGCAGGACCTGGCGCACCTGTGCAGCGGCGCGATCAAGGGCGAGGCGCGCTTCGAGCGCGGCGATTGGCAGACCAGCGAAGAAGGCATTCCGTTTCTGGCCGACGCGCAGTCGTCGATCCTCTGTCGCCAGGACGGACGCATGACCTATGGCACCCACACCATTTTCATTGGCCGCATCCTGCGCATCCGCACCAGCGCCAGCATCACCCCGCTGGTGTACCTGGATGGCAGCTACACCACCACGGCAGCGCCTGCGCGCATGATCGCGGCAGCGGGCTGAGGCCGGGCCATGAACAGCCTGAGCGCATTGGCGCCGCTGCGGGTGGAGCATGCCGGACAGTTGCACTGGCACGCCGAGGCCGAGTTGGTGGTGGTCGGCTTTGGCGGCGCCGGGGTCTGCGCTGCCATCGAAGCCGCCAGCAGCGGACTCAGCGTGCTGGCCCTGGACCGCTTCGCCGGTGGCGGCGCCACGGCGCTCAGCGGTGGCGTGGTCTACGCCGGTGGCGGCACGCCCTACCAGCAGCGCGCCGGCTACCCGGACAGCAGCGAGGCGATGTTCAACTATTTACGCCAGGAAGTCGGCGAGGCGGTATCGGCCGACACCCTGCGCGACTTCTGCCAGCGCAGTGCCGAGCAACTGGCCTGGCTGGAGCGCCATGGCGTGGCCTTCGAAGCCAGCGTGCCGCCACAGAAAACCTCTTACCCCAGCGACCGTTACTACCTCTACTACTCGGGCAACGAAGCGGTGCCGGCCTACGCCGCGCAAGCCACCCCCGCCCCTCGCGGCCACCGCGCTAAAGGCCCGGGCATGTCCGGTGCCAGCCTGTTTGCGCCGCTGCGCGCCAGCGCCCTGAAGCTCGGCGTGCGCCTGCGCAGCCAGTGTGAAGTGCGCCAGTTGGTAATGGACAACCACGACCGGGTACTCGGTGTGGTGGCCTGGCAACTGCCTGCCGATAGCCGCGCCGCCCGCCGTCACGCTCGCCTCGCGCACTGGACCAGCGCCCTGCAGATGTACGCCCCGGCGCTGGCCGAGGTGCTGCGCAAGCGCCTGCGGCAGATCGAGCAGCGCCATGCCGTACGCACTTTGATCCGCGCCGAAAAAGGCCTGCTGCTCAGCTGTGGCGGTTTTATCTTCAACCGCGAGCTAGTGGCCCGGCACGCGCCGCAGTACCTGGCCGGCCTGCCGCTGGGCAGCAGCGCCTGCGATGGCAGCGGCCTGCTGCTGGGCCAGAGCGCAGGCGCCAGCCAGGCGCGGATGGACAGGATCAGCGCCTGGCGCTTTATCAACCCGCCGCTGGCCTGGGCCCGCGGCATGATCGTCAACGGCCAGGGCCTGCGCTACTGCAACGAAGAGGTGTACGGCGCCACCCTCGGCCACGCCATGGTCGAAGAACAGAGCGGCAAGGCCATCCTGATTCTCAACCGCGCCCTGGTCCGCCAGGCGCTCAAGCAGGTCGGCCCGGGCAAGGTGTGGAACTTCCAGCGCTTGCCGGTGCTGCTCAACCTGCTGTTCAACGCCAAACGCGGCAACAGCCTGGAACAGCTGGCCGAACGCTGCGCCTTGCCCGCCGGCAACCTGCGACAGAGCGTGGTGCAGTACAGCCGTGCGGCCCGTGGCGAAATTACCGACCCGCTGGGCAAGTCGGCGGCGATGCTCTGCCCGCTGGACAGCGGGCCCTGGTATGCCCTCGATCTGTCTTACGACAGCCGCCTGTTCCCCTGCCCGGCCCTGACCCTGGGCGGCCTGCGCGTCGACGAGCGCAGCGGCGCGGTGCTCGACCCGCACGGTGTGGCTATCGCCGGGCTGTACAGCGCCGGGCGCAATGCCGTGGGTGTCGCCTCCAACCTGTATGTCTCCGGCCTGTCATTGGCCGACTGCATTTATTCCGGGCGGCGCGCCGCGGCGCATATCGCCGCGCACGCCGCCCGCAACCCCGCACCATCAGGAGAACAACCATGCAACGTGTAGAAGGCAAAGTCTGCATCGTCACCGGTGCTGCCAGCGGCATCGGCCGCGAGGACGCCCTGCTGCTGGCCAGCCAGGGCGCCCGGGTGGTGCTTACCGACCTCAATGAACAGGCCGGTCGCGAAGTCGCCGCGCAGATCGGCAGCAACGCCCTGTTCATCCGCCACGACATTGCCAGCGAAAGCGACTGGCAGCAGGTGATCAAGACCACCCTGGAACACTTCGGGCGCCTCGATGTACTGGTCAACAACGCCGCCATCCTGGTGGCCGGCACCATCGAGGACACCTCGCTGGAAACCTGGCAGAAGGTCCAGAAGATCAACGGCGACGGCTATTTCCTTGGCTGCAAATACGCCATTGAAGCCATGAAGGACAGCGGCGGTGGCTCGATCGTCAACATGTCGTCGGTGGCCGCCCTGGGCGCCATGCCGATGTTCTGCGCCTATTCGGCCTCCAAGGGTGCGGTGGCGGCGATGACCCGCTCCATCGCCCTGCACTGCAAGCAGCAGGGTTATCGCATCCGCTGCAACAGCGTGCACCCGGACGGGGTCAACACGCCGATGACCCAGGCACTGGCCGGTGGCCAGCCGATCGACCAGGCGCTGCTCGACCAGGACCCGATGAACCGCATGTGCGCGCCGCGCGATATCGCCAACGTGGTGCTGTTTCTGGCCAGCGACGAGTCGAACTTCGTCAACGGCGCCGAGCTGCGGGTGGACAACGCGCAATTGATCAGCGGCATTTGAGGCGAGGATGAACATGGGCATGCAAGCGCTTGGGCAGGACACGCTGGTGTCGGCCAGCGGCAGCTATCGGCTGCAGGTTTGCGCGGTGATCGACGAAACCGCCGATGCGCGCTCGCTGGTGCTGGAGGTGCCGGCGCAGCTGCGCGAGCGCTTTCGCTACAAGCCGGGGCAGTTCCTGAGCTTTCGCGTGCCCTGTGCCGGCAAACTGCTGACCCGCTGCTACTCCATGGCCAGTTCGCCGCTGTGCGATGCCCGGCCCAAGGTGACCATCAAGCGGGTTGCCGGCGGGCGGGTATCGAACTGGATGAACCAGCAGGTGCAGGTCGGTGACTGGCTCGAAGTGCTGCCACCGGCCGGGCACTTCTGCCTGGATGAGAACCAGGCCTGCGACCCGGCGCGGCCGCTGGTGCTGTTCGGCGGCGGCTCGGGCATCACCCCGGTGATCTCGATCCTCAAGTCGGCACTGCACAGCAGCGAGCGGCCGATCCGGCTGGTGTATGCCAACCGCGACGAAGCCTCGGTGATCTTTCGCGACGAGCTGCGCCAGCTGAGCCAGGAGCACCCGCAGCGCCTGCAGGTGATCCACCTGCTCGATTCGCTGCAAGGCTTTTTGCGCGACGCCCAGGTGCCGCAACTGGTCGGCGAAATGCGTGGCGGCGATTACTTCATCTGCGGCCCGGGGCCGTTCATGGACACTGTCGAGCGCAGCCTGCTGGCCCTGGGCGAAGCTGCCGCGAGCATCCATGTCGAGCGCTTCGTCTCGCCGCCCGACCCGGATCAACTTGCCGCGCAAGAAGCCGTTGCCCGCGCGGCCAGCAGCGACTCGGCCTGTGAGCTGCTGCTGGTCGAGCTCGACGGCGAGCAACACGAAATCCGCTGCCAGCCCGGCGATACCCTGCTGCAAAGCTGCCGGGCGGCGGGCCTGGACGTTCCCTCTTCCTGCGAAGAAGGCTTTTGCGGGGCCTGCATGTGCACCGTGCTCGAGGGTGAAACGCATCTTTCGCGCAACGATGTGCTCAGCACCCGCGAGTTGCAAGAAGGCTGGACCCTGGCCTGCCAGAGCCGGCCACTGGGCGCGCGGGTGCGCTTGCGCTTCCCCGGCTGAGGGCCGGTGCCCGCTAGTCTCATCGGACGATCACTGCGGCCCCGACTGCGGTTAGACTCGGCGCCAGCAGCCCCACAACAATAAGACAGAGGTTCAGTTATGGCTCGTTTGCACAACAAGGTCGCCGTGGTTACCGGCGGCGCATCGGGTATCGGCCTGGCGTGCGTGCGCCGCTTCATTGCCGAGGGCGCCGAGGTCGTCGGCCTGGACATTGGCCAGGCGCCGGCGGACTTCCCCGGCCTGTTCATGAGCCTGGATGTGCGCGATGAAACCCGTGTGCAGCAGGTGATGAGCGAAGTCATCAGCCGCTTCGGGCGTATCGATGTGCTGGTCAATGCCGCCGGCGTCGCCGACCAGGGCAGCGTGACCCAGACCAGTACCGCCAACTGGCAGCGGGTGCTGGACATCAACCTCACCGGCAGCATGCTCACCAGCAAGCACGTGCTGGCGCAGATGGAGGCCCAGCGTAGCGGCTCGATCATCAACATCGGCTCGATCTTCGGCCTGCAGGGCTGCGACGGCAACGTTGCCTACAACGTCTCCAAGGGCGGCATCAACCAGCTGACGCGCTCGATGGCCATCGACTACGGCTACGCCAACATCCGCGTCAACGGCCTGTGCCCGGGCCTGATCGAAACGCCGATGACCAGCATGGTCCGCGAACAGCAGGCATTCCACGCCTTCTTCGCTTCGCAGCACATGCTCAACCGTTCCGGGCAGCCGGACGAAGTGGCCAACGTCGCGTTGTTTCTTGCCTCCGATGAAGCGTCGTTCGTCAGCGGCCAGATGATTGCCGTGGACGGCGGTTTCTCCGCTGGCCGCCGCTTCGCCCCGCCTAGCGCCTGACCCGCGGTGCCGGGCAGCCTGCCCGGCGCTTTCCCTGCTCATTCATCCTCAGCCTGAGGAGGCATCATGCTGCCTGTCGAAAACGCTCAGACCATCGCCCAACTGTTCGCCAACGCCGCCCGGCAATACGCCGACAGCCCGGCCATCGAAGACGGCGGGCAGCGCATCAGCTACCGCCAGCTCGACCGGTTGCGCCAACAGGCCGCCCGCGCCCTGCTGGCCCTGGACGTGCAAGTGGCCGACCGGGTCGCGGTGTGGGCGCCCAACCTGTGGGAATGGATCGTTGCCGCCAGCGCCCTGCAGAGCATCGGCGCCACCCTGGTACCGCTGAACACACGGATGAAAGGCAGCGAGGCCGGGCACATCCTGCGCGAGAGCGGCACCTGCGTGTTGTTTTGCATCAGCCACTTTCTGGATATCGACTACCCGGCCATGCTCGCCGACCAAGCCCTGCCGACGCTGCGCCAGGTGATCAGCCTGCGCCCGGCAGAGCCACCCCACGGCGGCCTGGCCTGGGAGGCGTTCATGGCCCTCGCCGAGCAGGTGCCGCAGGCGTTGTTGCAGGCCCGTGAGCAGCAGGTCGGGCCGCAGACCCTGTCCGACCTGTTGTTTACCTCCGGCACCTCCGGCAAGCCCAAGGGCGTGATGACCGCCCACGGCCAGAACCTGCAGGTGGTGCGCGACTGGAGCGAGATCGTCGGCCTGCGCCGGGGCGATCGCTACCTGATCGTCAACCCGTTCTTCCATTCCTTTGGCTACAAGGCTGGCTGGCTGGCGGCGCTGATGCGCGGCTGCACCATCATCGCGCAGCAGGTGTTCGAGGTGCAGGCGCTGCTCGACTGCGTGCAGCGCGAGCGCATCAACATCCTGCCCGGGCCGCCGACCCTGTATCAGACGCTGCTGGCCCACCCGCAACGCCGGGAGTACGACCTGAGCTCCTTGCGCATCGCCGTCACTGGCGCCGCCGCGATTCCGGTGGAGATGATCGGGCGCATGCGCGAGGAGCTGGGCTTTGCCACCATCGTCACCGCCTATGGCCTGACCGAAGCCTGCGGCTTTGCCAGCATCTGCCGCCCCGGCGACAGCGCCGAGCGGGTCGCCAGCACCAGCGGCCGGGCCATGCCCGGGGTCGAGATCCGCTGCGTCAACAGCAGCGGCGCCAGCGTACCGGCCAACGTGCCTGGCGAGGTGTTGATCCGCGGCTACAACCTGATGCACGGCTACCTCAACGACCCGCAGGCAAGCCTGGAAGCGGTGGATGCCGACGGCTGGCTGCACACCGGCGACATTGGCGTGCTGGATGAACAGGGTTACCTGCGCATCACCGACCGCCTCAAGGACATGTTCATCACCGGTGGCTTCAACGTGTACCCGGCGGAGATCGAACAGACCTTGCTGCAGTACCCCGGGGTGGCCCAGGCTGCTGTGATTGGCATTGCCGATGAGCGCCTGGGGGAAGTGGCCATGGCCTTCTTGCTGGCGGTGCCTGGACAGGTGATCGACGTGGCGCAGTTCAATACCTGGTGCCGTGCGCAGATGGCCAATTACAAGGTGCCGCGGCGGGTGCAAGTGCTCGATGCCTTGCCGCTCAACGCCACCGGAAAAGTGGCCAAGCAGGTGTTGCGCGGCTGGGTGTGAGGGCTGCTGCGCAGCCCATCGCCGGCAAGGCCGGCGATCGAGCCAGAAGGAGTCGTAATGCAGACACCACCTGATGCGTTGCCAGTCCCATAGGGCGATGAATCCGATTTTACTGTGGGACGCTTCCGAATCCGTTCGGCGGTGCGCCAAGGCGTGAATGCCAGTGCTAGGTTCCGGGCCTCTTTGCCCAAGGAACCTGCACATGACAAGGACGCCCTCTTCCGTTTTATCCCCTGCTCCGGCGATAACCGCCACCAGTTCCACCTTGCAGCCAGGCTTCTACATCGTGCCGCAGAGCATGACCGGCACCCAGGTGCTGGCCCTGCTGACAGCGCAACAAGGGCCTCAACTGATCGCTCGATTGCAGCGGCTAAACCCAACCTTTGCCACAGGCTTTAAAGCCGGGGAAATCTTCGTCATCGGTGACCCGGACATCACCAGCGCCTGCACCCGCGAAGAGGCCGAACTGATGACGGCCGCCGCGCAGGTGCGCGAAAGCCTGGCTGCGCTGAGTGTTGAGGAAGCCAATTTCATGATGCGCCATCAGGCCGAGATTGCCGGGCTGTCCGCCGGGGCGAGCCAGGCCATGGGCGTGGGCAAGGACATGCTGGAAAAGGGCTTGCGCCAGGTCGAAGCAACCTTGCGCAGCATCGAGCAACTGCACCAGCGTGAGTTCAGCCGCAACGGCCGCTTGAACAGCCCGGACTTTTTCAATGCCCGCCAGCGGCTGTACTTGCAGCTCGACGCGCAGCTCAAGAGTGCCTTTTTGAACAAGCAGCTGAATCTTGGCAGCTACGACAGCTTGCGCAAGGACCTGGGCATTTCGACCCGCAGCCTGGTACACCACTGGAACCGTGCCGGCGGGGCCGGGCAGATTCCGGGGTATGCGACGCATCTGGAGCAGGTGGCGAAGACGGCCAAATACCTCAAGTATGGTGGGTATGTCGGGATTGGCCTGGGTGGGACGGCGTCGTGGTTGACGGTGCGCGATGCTTGTCGGGTTGGGGAGACGGAATCTTGTAAGCGCATCCGTTACACACAAACCGGTAGTTTAACTGGCGGTTTGCTTGGAGGTATTTACGGCGCACGAGCTGGAAGCCTCGCAGCATTTCTAACGTGTGGCACGGTGGCAGCCGTGACAGCAGGCGTTGGGGGAGCTGTTTGCGGGATTGTCCTGGTCGGAGGAGGATCGTTGGCTGGCGCTGCAGGTGTTGGAATGGGAGGAGAATGGGTGGGGGATGTGATTTTTGGACTAACAAGGCCATGAGCGGGTTCTGGTATTCATGGTGGGCTGTCGCTTTCATGATTTCTCCGTTCACGCTTGCGTTCATCGGTTTAGCGATGAGTATCCAGATCACCTGCGGCCGTGACTTCAATGTCATGCTCTCGGCACTACCAAACAGCTGGCGGCTTCAAAATCGAACTACCAATTTTGGCAACGCCAGCTTGAGGTCACGTTGGCATCTGGTAAACACAGTCAGCGGCGCCATGCTTTATCCCGGGTTCTGCGTCCGCAAAGGGCTGTTCGACCCAGGTGAACTGCAAGAATTCCCGGCCCCTCTCAAGCGTAAGATGATCATCTCTTCCTGGTTATCTATTGTTGGCTTTGCATGGCTGATGATAGGCGCAGGATTGCTAAAGCTCAGCAATGGATAAAGGGATGAGGGGCTTGCCGGCAATCAAGCACGCAGCGGACGTAGTTCAGGCAATATTGATTTGCGGGCTGGACTGGCCTCATCGCGGGTCAAGCCCCCTCAGGGGTCGTAACCCGCCGCTCAGATCACCCGCGCCGGATGCTGTTGGCGCGGGTCGCCGAGCAAGCCACGATGCGAAGGTGGCTGGCGCCCGCCCGCTTCGCTGATGCCATACCCAGCGGCTATCTCGGCAGTGATCAGGGTTTGCCCGGAATAGCGCATCAACTGCGGATCGTTGAGCAGCGCATGGATCACCCGTCCATTGAACTGCGGGGTTTCGGCATCGGCAAGAAACGCCTTGTACTGCTCACCATGCTGCTCGCCGGCAATCCGCGTGCGCTCGGTCAGTTGCGGGCCGAGCCACAGCGACACCGCCGCCACGCCCTGGCCTTCGAAATCGATGGCCATGTCGGCAGCCAGCTTGTCGCAACCGGCCTTTTGCGCGCCATAGGCCGGCCCGTGCATGTAGCAGCCAGCGCCGAACGAAGAAGTGAAACACACCAGCCCCTGGCGGCTGCGCAGTAACAACGGCGCGCCATGGTAACTGGCGACGTAGGCCGAACGCAGGCCGACATCGAGGATACGCGCAAGCTCCAGCGGCTTGGCCCAGAACGGCCCCGGCTCGATCAAACGGTCATGGATGAACGCCGCGTTGTTGACCAGCAGATCCAGGTGCCCGCATTCGCGCTCCACCCGGGCGAACAGCGCCTGCACCTGAGCATCGTCGGCATGATCGCAGGTCACCGCGATGCCCTGTCCGCCGACGGCGCTGATGGCCTCGGCGGTGGCCTGCAGGTCGCCGTCCAGGGCGTGGCCATACAAACGTGAACCACCCTGCCCGCGGGCCCGGCCGGTGACATACACGATCATGCCGGCGGCACCGAGGGCCAGGGCAATACCCTGGCCGACACCACGGCTGGCGCCGGTGACCACGGCAACCTGCCTGTGTTGTGTACTCATGGAATGCTTCCTCAAGAAACCAGCGCCGCCTGGGCCTGGTGATTATTGGCTAGGGCGCCGATATGGTTGGCGGCCAGGTAGCCGAAGGTCATGGCCGGGCCGAGGGTCGCCCCCGCCCCGGGATAGGTGCGGCCCATCATCGATGCGGCGCTGTTGCCGATGGCATACAGGCCGAGGATCGGTTGGCCGTCCTCGTGCAGCACCCGCGCATGCACATCGGTGAGCAGGCCGCCCTTGGTGCCAATGTCACCGGCATCGACCCGCACCGCGTAGAACGGTGCCTGCAGCAGCGGCGCCAGGCACGGGTTGGGCTGCACGCCAGGGTCGCCGTAATAGCGGTCGAACAATGACTCGCCCTTGGCAAAATCCTCGTCGCGACCCAGGCTGGCCATGGCATTGAAGCGCTGCACCGTACGCGCCAGGCCTGCGGCATCGACACCGATGCTGCTCGCCAGGGCTTCAAGACTGTTGGCCTTGTGGAAGTAGTCACGCAGGTGCCGGGGCAGTTGCCAGTCGCGCTGGGCATAGCCCGGCAACAGCGCGCCACAGGGGTATTTACGCCGGAAGCTGGCGTCGAAGACCATCCAGCACGGCACGCTGCTGGCGCCTTCGCGGTTGTGGGCGTACATGGCATAGACGATGTCGGTGTACGGCGCCGCTTCGTTGACGAAGCGCTGGCCTGCGGCGTTGACCAGCACGCACCCCGGCAAGGTGCGTTCGACAAACAGTGCGCGCTGCTTCTCTTCGCCCTGCACATGGGTGGTCGGCGCCCACCAGCTGTGCTCCATCAGCGCGGTGCGCGCACCCACGGTCTGGCCTGCGCGAATGCCGTCGCCGGTGTTGTGCGGCGGCGTTGCGCTCCAGCGCGCTTGCGAGGGCTGCGGGTGGTACTGGTCGCGCATCGCCTGGTTACGCTCGAAGCCGCCGGCGGCGATGATCACCCCGTGACGCGCCTTGATTCGCAGCAGCTTGCCGTCACGGCGCACCTGGGCGCCGCCGATGCGCCCGTCGACGATCAGCAGTTGCTCCAGCGCGCAGTCGAGCCACAACGGCACCTGACGGTCGAGCAACGAGCAGCGCAAGGCGCCGACCAGGGCGTTGCCCAGGGTCAGGAAGCGATCACGTTTCGACAGCTTGCGGCCCGTGCGGTCGCGCCAGTAGCGCCACATCACCCGCAAGGTCAGGCGTAGCCAGCCCTTGCCGCGACACAGCAACACCTGGGCTTCTTTCATGGTCATGGCCATGCGGCCCATCATCAGCGTGCCGGGTGACGGTGCGCGCATGTTCAGGAACTCGTCGCCCAGTTGCGCCGCGTCGAACGGCAAGGGGTCCATGGAACGGTAACCGGGCTTGCCGCCCGGCACTTCGGGGTAGTAATCGGCGTACTGCGGCTGCGCCTCGAAACGCACCCGCGAGTGTTGTTCGATGTATTCGAGCATCCGCCGGCCCTGCTCGACGTAGGTTTCGATGCGCCCGTCGTCGATCTCGCCCTGGGTGACAGCCTTGAGGTAGGCGATGGCTTCCTCGGCCGAGTCGTGCCCGCCCAGGGCGCTGATGCGCGGGTTGTTGGGGATCCAGATACCGCCGCCGGACACCGCCGAGGTACCGCCGTATTCGCTACTTTTCTCGATCACCAGGGCCTTGAGCCCCAGGTCATGGGCGCGCAGGGCGGCGGTCATGCCGCCGGCCCCCGAGCCGATCACCAGTACGTCGCAACAGTGGTCCCAGTCGATCCCGGCTTCGTTCATGTGCTCACCTTGTAAAGGGCAATGGACAACAGGCCGCGCCGGCCATCGGCCGCGGGCATTGGCCGGCTGATTGTTCGGTGCCAGGCGCCGGCCAACATCGTCCGATGGGACTAGCGCCAGCGCCCGGCACACTCGGCGGCATCGCTTAGTCCGCTTGGACGATGTTGCGCCGCCACGGGGATTCCATAGTCGCCTCCAGCTTCACCTCCCACCTTGAATACAGCGGTCGGGCAGGTCTGACCGCGGCATGAGGACGACATGATAAAAACAACAATCGCCCCACCTTCACTCAATACCTGCGTGCGCCTGGGGATGCTGATGCTGGCCGGCGGTCTGGGCACCCCGGCCAGCGCCCTGACCTTCCAGGCCAACGATGACCTGAGCATCGACTGGGACACCACCCTCACCTACAGCCTGGCCTGGCGTACCGAGGGCCGCGACCACAAGCTGGTGGCCAACGCCGACGGCAACGATGGCGACAACGCCTTCGACCGCGGCAGCCTGATCAACAACCGCGTGGGTTTTCTCACCGAGGCCAACCTCAAGTGGCAGGACAACTACGGCCTGTTCGTGCGCGCCGCGGGCTTCTACGACAACGTCTACGACCAGGGCAACGACAACAGCACGGGTGCCTCCAACTGCCTGGCCAGCGGCAACTGCCGGCGCGCCGACCGCTTCTCCCAGGACACCATCGACCAGCACCGAGACGACCTGCGCCTGCTCGATGCCTACGCCTACGGCAGCTGGGACGTTAGCGGCCACAACCTCAACCTGCGGGTCGGCGACCAGGTGGTGAGCTGGGGTGAAAGCCTGTTCTACCCGGGCATCTCTGCGGCCCAGAGCCCGGTCGATGCGACCAAGGCCACCACCCCCGGGGTCGAGGTCAAGGAAGTGCTGCTGCCGGTCGGCCAGGTGTTCGGCCAATTCAGCCTGACCGAGGCCCTGGAGCTGCAAGCCTACTACCAGTACAAGTGGGAGAAGACCGACCTGTTCGGGGTCGGCAGCTATTTTTCCAGCACCGACCTGATCGACCGCGGCGGCTTCAGCGATGCCTCAGGCTTCGTTACCCGCCTCAAGGACGACGAGCCCAGTGACAGCGGCCAGTATGGCGTGGCCCTGCGCTACACCGCCGAGTCGCTGAACAATACCGAGTTCGGGATCTATTACTCGCGCTACCACGACAAGAACCCGTCGCTGGATTTCCAGACTGACCTGGGCCACTACCGCGTGCGCTACTTCGACAACATCGACCAGTACGGCGCAAGCTTCGGCACCGTGCTCGGTGACACCAGCATCGCTGGTGAAGTCAGCTACCGCGACGGCGCACCGGTGATGGTCGACAACGGTTTTTCAAGCCCGGTGCGGGCGCAAACCCTGCAGGCCCAGGTGTCGATGATCCACGTGGTCGGCCCCACCGCCTTTGCCGACAACACCACCCTGGTCGGCGAGCTGGTCTACAACACCGTGCTCGACAACGACGCCTCGACCCCGCTGACCCTGGCCCCCGGCCTGACCCTGCCGGGCACCGACAGCCTGGTGCTGGATCGCGACGCCTGGGGCTACACGGTGCAGGCGACCTTCGATTACAACGACGTGTTCAGCGGCTGGGACATGTCGGTACCGGTCACCTACAGCAGCGCCGCCCAGCACGACAGCGCCCTGACCGGCTCGATCAATGCCGGACAAGGCGATGAGCGCGCAAGCATTGGCACCACCTGGCGCTACCTCGGCAACTTCACCGTCGAAGCGCTCTACAACGCCTACCTGGGCAACGCCAACAACTCGCCCCTGGCCGATCGCGACAACGTCGCCCTCAACTTCAAGTACCGCTTCTGAAGCCCCTGATGGAGGAGCACCGCATGTCTACTCTCACGCATCCCTGGTTGCGCACCACCCTGGCGGCCGCCCTGCTCGGCGCAAGCCTGGCCCACGCCAATGTCAGCAATAACGATGCCGCGCGCCTGGGCCAGGACCTGACCCCGGTCGGCGCCGAGCGCGCCGGCAACGCCGATGGCAGCATTCCGGCCTGGACCGGCAAATGGCGCGGGCTGCCGGCGCATCTGAAATTCGCCGGCCCAGGCACGCCCTACCCCGACCCATACGCCGACGAAAAACCGCTGTTCACCATTACCGCGCAGAACGTCGAGCAATACGCCGCCAACCTCACCGACGGCCAGAAGGCGCTGTTCAAGCGCTACCCCAACTCGTTCAAGATCCCGGTCTACCCCAGCCATCGGGACTTCAGGGTCGACCAGGCCAGCGAAGATGCGCTCAAGCGCAACGCACTGAACGCCACGCTCAGCGCCGACGGCAACGATGCCCTCAACGCCTTCGGCGCCTCGCCGTTCCCGATCCCGAAGAACGGCAACGAGCTGATCCTCAACCACAACATGCAGGCACGGGCGGTCACCGAAGAGGCCAACTACCAGCAGGTGGTGGTGTATGCCGACAACAACAAGGCCCTGGAGAAGGTCAACTACAAGATCTACTCGCTGTGGTCCGACCCCAAGCAGAGCGCGCAAAGCGTCAACGGCGTGTTCACCGACTTTTTGCTCACCACCCTTGAGCCGGTGCGCAAGAAAGGCGAGATCATCGTCGGCCACGAATTCATCAACGCCGCCGCCCAGCCACGCCAGGCCTGGCAATACACCCCGGGCCAGCGCCGGGTACGCCGGGCGCCGACCGTGGGCTACGATTCGCCCACCGGTGCCGGCGGCTTTCGCGTCTACGATGAAGACCGCCTGTTCAACGGTGCCACCGACCGCTACGACTGGAGCATCGTCGGCAAGAAAGAAATCTACATCCCCTACAACAACTACAAGATCGACAGCCCCGAGGTGAACACCGCGCAGATCCTCTCCACCAGCGGCCACATCAACCCGGAGCTGATGCGCTATGAAAAACACCGGGTGTGGGTGCTGCAGGCAACCCTTAAGCCATCCGCCCGGCACATCTATGCCAAGCGCCTGATCTACATCGATGAAGACAGCTGGGCGGCAACCCTGGCCGACAACTTCGACGCCCGTGGCCAGTTGTGGCGCACCAACATGCAGACCTCGGTGTATGCCTATGAGATCCAGCGCTTCCACGCGCGCCTGGGGATCTACCACGACCTGATCGCCGGTTCCTACCTGGTCGATCGCCTGCTCGACGAGCAAAAGCCGGCCAAGCTCAACGCCAGCAACTTTGCCGCCGACGAGTTCACCCCCGGCAACCTGCGCAAGCTCGGTACCCGCTGAGCCCCAGGCACGCCGCCCTGCTCCCGAGCGCTGCGCTCGGGAGCAGGCGTTTTCGCCGCTGGCGAAGTACAATGGCCGCCGTACTGCCCGCGCATCCCCGCGCGCGGCCCCGCCTTTGAACGATCAATGGACGATCCTCTTGAAACCTCTCAAGCACCGTTTTCTCGCCATCCTCATGCAGGTCGAACTCAACATCACGATCTGGACCGGCGGCCTCTACATGATCTGGGTGCTGTTCGACCGTGATGCGACGCGATACTTCGAGACCTACGCAGTGTTTGCCATCGTCAGCCTCTGCCAGTTCTTCTTCACCGCGCTGTTCGTGCGCTGCCCGGAATGCAACACCTCCATGCACCACCTGTACAAGCCGGGTGAAGGGCTGTTGATGCACCGCGGCTTCCTGCCCCACGAGGTCTTCACCCAGAAGCTGATCGAGTGCCCCAAGTGCAACCAGGTGGTGAAGTTTCGCGATTAGCGCAGGCTGATAACGATTTTGCGCGCAAGCATGCCCACCAGCATACCGGCGAGGGTCAGCAGCACATCGGCGCTGAACTTTGCCGAGTAGTCAGGCGCGTAGATGCGGTCATGGGTGTAGAAGGTCGGGCCGGTGTTGAACATTGCGTGGTAGCCGTTGGGGAAGAACGCCACCGCGCACAGCACCACGATCAAACCCAGGGTCCAGGCACCGGTGCCGTCGTAGGACTGGCTGCGGAACCAGAGCAGAATCCAGGTGAGCACGGCGGCGAGGACCGGCGTCCAGAATTGCGAAGTGAGGGCGTTGTAGAATTCCAGGGTGAAGTACATGGGCTTGCTGAGTCCTTTCGGTGAGACTGTGATAAAGAAGTGTTGAATCGACCCCAACATACAAAAAGCCCTGAGAAGTCAGGGCTTTCTATTCTGTCGCCGAGTTTCAGGATCTTATCACAATCTTTCCTGCCCATTATTCATGCAGTACAAACCTCAGAACAGGTCAGCTCGTTCCTTTCGCAAGTACTGCCCCACTTCCTTGGCGCCCCGCAGGGTGAGATGCTCACTGTCAAAGTAAAGAAAGTCACCCGTTTTTTCAGAGACAATTTCGCAACGCCGAGGTTGCCCGCATTGAACATCCATCATGCTGACGTAAGAAACCCCAGGAGTAAGGTTGCCATCCTGAAAGAATAGCTTCAGCTTTGAGTCAAAATCCATTTGGCGCTGAAAATTATATTGTTGAGCAAAACTATTAATCTGCGCAGGCGTTGTCATCCGCTGCTCCCATGCGAAGCGCGAAATATTAAGCGCACTATCTCGAAATATGTTTTTGGGACCAAAAACATAAAGCGGCACGGTCGTCTCACTTCGAATTGCCGCTAGCGCCTTGGTCAGCTCAGGCAAATCAACCCTCGACCAGTTATCATGTAGATAAATAACATCTGGCGCATATTTTTTTACTGCGGCGACCACTGCACTGAATCGCTCACGACAGAGATTATCGAAATTATCAGCTAGCGAATTGAAGCCAAAATCAAAACACTTATTGGTTGTCGGCACGAGCAATGTATTAGCCTGTATGCCATTCTCACGCAGCGCGTAATGAAGATCAATCGCATGGGAGTTACCGACAATCATGACTTTTTTATTCGCCCCGGCAACCTCGCCACTCAAATTTTTCGAACTTACCCAATAGCGATCGCGTTCCTTGAGAAGATCGTCCTTGGTCATTACCGCATAAGGAAATCGCTGCGGGATACCCCCCATTACATAAATAACTAGTGGGCCAGCCAGAACAACCACCAGTGCCGTGCCCGCCACACCCCATCCTCGCTTAGTATAGGCAGAAACGTTTCTGAACGGCGTTTCAACCCACCTGTAGCTGAGATAGGCCATAACGATAGCAAGCAACACTACACTGCTACCGACCACAAAATCAATGTCAACGCTCAAGTACCGCAGGTAGCTCAAAATTGGCCAATGCCATAAATACACAGAGTACGAAATCAGTCCGATGAACACCATCGGTTTGCAGGCAAGAATCTGCCCGAGCGGGTGACGACCGTACCATGAAGAAGCGATGACCGAGGCGGCCCCGAGACAAGGCCATAGGGCGTTGATCCCAGGAAACTCGGCACTCTTGGTTAATGTTAATGCTGCACCGAAAATCAGTACCAGTCCCGCACCGGACAATACGCTGGCCTTTAGCCGGTCAGGTTGGATTTGGGGGCCTCGGAGCATCGCCAGGGCAGCACCTAACAACAATTCACCGGCACGAGAGTAGATTAGAAAATAAACCCCACTCCACCCCTTGGCAATCGCATACTGCGCACTCGCGAATGACAGAATAATTAGTAGCACCGGCAACCACAGCACGCGCCCTTTACAGAACCTCAGTGCCACAATCAGTATCGCTGGCCAGAGAAAATAAAACTGCTCTTCCACCGACAGCGACCAGATATGCAGCAATGGCAGCTGATCCGCCGACTCGGCAAAGTAACCTTGCGACTCTCTCCAGAAAAAAAATGTTTGCTGAAAATAAAACAGCGCTTATTGCCGACAGCGAAAGAAAACTGTAGTCACTGGGCAACAAAATAAAATACCCAACCAACAGAGTGCTTACAATCACCAGCAGCAAGGCAGGCAAAATTCTTCTAGCCCTGCGCTTGTAGAATTCAAAAAATGAAAAACTTTCTGACGCCTGCTCCTTCAGCAAAATACTGGTAATCAAATACCCCGAGATAACGAAGAATACGTCAACACCAATGTAGCCGCCTTGTAAAAATGAAACACCCACATGGGCAAAAACTACCAGTAGAACTGCAATTGCTCGTAACCCATCGATCTGTGGGCTATATGGAATTCCCTTTGACATCACCCTGCCCCACTTAAAATCAGAACCAAAGGCCAAGTGGCCTCTGTTACCCCACGTCCGCAAATGCGCCTTTCAATCGATTTCTTCCGTCCGTCAAACGCGGCGACGATAATGCCCTAGCACTGGCCAATTGGCCAGACATCCCCTCCGTACATTGAAGACAGCAACGGTAATAGCTGCCTTGCTGCATCAATCTCATCGCGACATGCTCACCTTCACCACACGGTCCAGCCCTACCCCATAAAAGAACGAAAACGGCCGTCCGGCCTGATACGCGTAATCGCCACACATCTCGCGCAGGCCCTGGCGCCCGGCGTCGGCCATGTCGAAGGGCTGGTAGGGGTGCTCGCCGAGTGATCCGAACTCAATGGTCAGCCAGGTCGAGCGAAACTTGCCGTAGGACATCTGGCTTCCCATGCTGACCTTCAGCCCTCCTGCCTCGAGGCGCTCGCGCAGGTCACGGTCGTCAAAGTACAGGCTTGCAGGCACACGCAGGGTCATCTTGTCGTGGGTGAGAATGTCCATGCCGCCTTCCAGTTGCGCGCTATCGGCCTTGAAGCCGGTAATGACAAACGGCAAGGCGCTCTGCACGAAACTGTCGAGCTGGCAGCTCACCTCGGCCTTGACCGTGCTGCTACCGGCAAAGGCATGGCGGCGCTCGCTGTCGCTGATGCGGGTATCGAGGCTCGTTTCGTAGGGCAAGTCGAACCACAGCGGTATGACCTTACGCCCCATCGCGACGACGCTGGCAGGGGCCGGGCCGATTTCCCTCCCCGCTGCATTCAGGCGCTTGGCCTGACTGTAGTCCAGCTGCAATTGCACGCTGGAGACCACCGCCTTGCGCGCCTTCAGGATGGTATCGAACTGGCCGGCCAGGGCCTGGCGTTGCGCGGCGCTCAGGGCAAGCTCAGGGCCGCGCAATACGAGAGTGTCACTGTGCTGGGGATCAAGCTCGATCTGTAGCCGTTGCGTATCGATGTGCTGGGCAGCCAACAACTGTTCGACGGCCTGGCGGTAAACTTCGTGCACTTGCCCGGCGTCACCGCGAGGATGGGCACTGCCCTGGAACTGCAACTGTGCCAGCACCACCTTGGGGTCCTTGAACAGGGCCACTGCGAGCAATGCACATAGCCCGATACCCGCACCCACCATCAGCTTCCATGCAGTACTTCGACTCATTACAAGCCTGCTCCTTGACCAAGACATCCGCAGTACACACTGCGGCGCGGATGATAACTGCCATTGGCGCTTATTGCTTGTGCTGCAAGCGGCATTGTTACTGTTTCACCAATAATGCTTTTCAGCCCCGGGCGTTTATCCGCAAACACCCTCGGCCTAAACTGAAATCAGTTTCCAGGCCAAGCACCCTACCCCGCTTCCCAGCTGACCAGCGCTGCCTACCACGCGTTGATGCTGCCGACTTTATTCCCCCTGAGCCTTGCGCACACCGTGCGTGCAATTCCTATTAATAACGGAACGTATGAAAAATGACGGATGAACCTCGAACGCAAACCCGGAAGTTTGCAACGACCGCGAGCGTGCTGCTTTCCCTGCTGGTTCTAGTGATATCGCTGGCGTTGCTATATGGCGGCCTCAAGCTGGTGATGCTGGGGGGATCAACTTACTACTTGATCGCCGGTATTGCCTATTTACTGCTGGCGGCACTGTTTTTCTGGCGCAAGCGCAGTGGCATTACCCTGTCCGTGGTTATCGCCCTTGCAACCTGTGCCTGGGCATTTTACGAAGTGGGCCAGTTAAGTTACTGGCAACTGCTGCCGCGCCTGGTGGTTCCGGCGATTATCCTGACCCTGAGCCTGTGGGTCGGTGCCGCGTTCCCGGGTACGTCAGCAAACACCCGGCGCCTGGCTAACGGCGGCGGTTTTGTCGTGTTTGCGGCGTTGATCGCAACCTTTGTAGCTGCGTTCTATCCGCACGGTTCAATCTCCAACCCGGTCGCCATCGCCGGCGCGCCGGCGCCTAAAGTGCCCGCCTCAGCACCTGAAAACTGGGAATTCTTTGGCCGCAGTGCCTCAGGTACGCGCTTTGCGCCGTTCAGCCAGATCACCCCGGAAAACGTCAAGGACCTGCAAGTGGCGTGGATCTACCGAACCGGCCGCAGGACTACCGGCAATGGCGCCGGTGTCGACGAAAACACTCCGCTGCAGATCGGCAACGTGCTGTATTCGTGCACCCCGGAAAACCTGATCACCGCCCTCGACGGCGACAGCGGCAAGCCGATCTGGAAATTCGACCCGCACGCCAGCAGTGCCGAGCACGTCACCTGCCGCGGCGTGGGCTATTACGACATCGACAAGGACGACAGCCTGAGCGCTGAGGTCAAAGCCTCCTACAACGATCAGCAACAATGCCGTCAGCGCATTCTGGTGTCGTCTGTCGATGCGCGCTTGTTTGCCCTTGATGCGCACACTGGCAGCCTGTGCCCGAACTTTGGCGACAACGGCTTCGTCGACCTGAAAAAAGGCATGGGCCCGACCGAGAACAGCAAGCGCTATCACCCGACCTCCCTGCCTGTGGTCATGGGCCACCTCACTGTAGTCGGCGGCTGGGTCCGCGACATCGTCGCCAAAGAACCTTCCGGCGCGGTGCGGGCCTTTGACGTACTCACCGGTGCGCTGGTGTGGGCCTGGGACATCGGCGCGCCTGAGGATGCGGATACCACCGCCGCCGATCACGCGTTCACGCTGGAAACCCCCAACGTCTGGACCATTCCTACCTTTGATAAGGAACTGAACCTGGTCTACCTGCCAACCGGCAACGGCCCGCCCGACTATTGGGGTGGCGATCGCAACCAGGCCAAGGAGAAGTACGGCTCGGCCGTGGTCGCCGTCGATGCTTCGACCGGTAAAGCCAAATGGGTTTACCAGACCGTTCACCACGACGTGTGGGACTACGACCTGCCATCGCAACCGGTGCTGTATGACATCAACAATGCCAAGGGCGAAAAAACCCCGGTACTGATCCAGACCACCAAGACCGGCAACATCTTCGTACTGGACCGCCGCACCGGCCAGCCGGTCACCGAAGTGCAGGAGCGCCCGGTGCCCACTTCGCCAGCAGCAGAAGGCGAGCACCTGGCACCGACTCAACCGCACTCGGTGGGCATGCCGGTGATTGGTGCCGAGCCACTGACTGAAAAGTCCATGTGGGGCGTGAGCACCTTCGACCAGCTGTACTGCCGCATCATGTTCAAGGACTCGGTCTACGTCGGCCCCTTCACCCCGCCAACCGAAAAACCCTACATCGAATGGCCGGGCCTGTTGGGCGGCATGAACTGGGGTGGCATTTCCATCGACGAAAACACCGGCATGATGTTCGTCAACGACATGCGCGTGCCGCTGCGCATGGCCCTGGTCACCAAGGAAAACACCAAGAAGTTTAAAGTCTCGACCGACGAGGTACCTGGCTTCATGGGCACCATTCGCCCGCAAGTTGCCGGCATTTATGGCGGGGTGAAAATCGACATTCTGCAATCCCCCCTGGGCGTACCGTGCAACAGCCCGCCGTTTGGCAGCATGAGTGCCATCGACCTGAACACCCAGAAACTGGTCTGGCAGGTACCGCTGGGCACCGCCCAGGACACCGGCCCGCTGGGGATCAAAACCCACCTGCCGATCCCGCTGGGCATGCCGACCCTGGGCGGCCCGACCTCGACGGCCTCCGGCCTGGTATTCTTTGCCGGCACCCAGGATTACTACCTACGCGCGCTCGATTCGGCCACCGGTAAAGAAGTGTGGAAAGCCCGCCTGCCGGTCGGTGCTGTAGCGGCGCCGTTGATCTACCAGTCGCCGGCCACCGGCCGGCAATATGTGGTGATCTCGGCGGGCGGCATGAGCCATTCGCCGGATGTGGGCGACTACATCATTGCTTATGCGTTGCCGGAGGGAACTGGGAAGAAATAAGTTGCTTAGCGCCACGTAAAAATAATCCCCGGTATTCGGGGATTGTTTTTTTGAGGGGTTCATTTGAGCGGCTGTTTGAACCGCCCCGCTGCAGATCACGCAAACTCCCAATCCCGCTCCAGATACTCAACCTCGGCAGGTAACAGCTCACGCAACAGCGCCAGGCACTGTTCGAACATCGCTATGTCGGGCAGGCGCAGTTCGAAGCCGATGGACAGGTTACTGATATGCGGGACCAGGATGCGGCGCTTGCGGTCGATGGTCAGGTAGCGATATTGCTCCCACCCGGGGCCGTGCTCATGTTTAGCGCAGGCTTCGGGCGAAGGTGGCACCATCTCGCGAGTGAACAGGATGTAAGCGATAAACAGCGGCGTCAGCAACAACCACCAGGTGCCGGTTGCAACCGCCAGCCAGAGCATCACCAGCGCCTCGATTACCACAACCACGACGATGGTGATCCTGGCGGCGCGATCGGAGCGCACGTACTTGCTGATGGTTATGCCGTCGCGGGTGAGCTGGAATGAGAGGTGGGTTCTGACCGTTAATAACAGCAGCATCAGAACGTACATCACGGCGCATAGACCGTAGACCCACTTGTCGGCCCCCAGCCAACTGAGCATACCGGCCACCCCGAGCACCGCGATGGTCATCGCCAGGATGCCATTGCGCAGGTCCCTGGGCGCAATCAGGCGCGCCTTGATCGACCAGTTCATCAATGTATCGGGCGGGTCCGTTGCAGGGCATTCGGCGGGATCGGTCGGTTGTGGGTTTTGCACGGATATCCTTATCTTCGAAAACAATGCTGTTGCGGGTCACTCAAGCCCGTCGACGTCTCGAATAGAACTCGATCGCAACCAATACAATGCCGGGTAACAGCAAGCCCAGACCGGTGTAAGCAAATGCAGGTTGCCCGGATAACCCCACGGCAATGAAACCCGAGCCCATGGCAATCAGTGGCGCGCCGGCCAGGATGAAAGGCTTCTTACTTGGGTTGGTCATGTCAAACCTCCTTGTTTTGTGGCTGCTGGCAGTCAGCCATGATGCACCATCTTAAACCAGATTGCCGTTATGCTGCGTAACAGGACAATCAACACTCACGTTGAAAAGACAGGTCGTCAATGAAGCACATCAAGCTGATTCGCCACGGCGAAAGCGCTGCCAACGCAGGCCAAGCCAGTCGCGATCATGCGAGCATTGCCCTTACTCAAAAGGGAATCGAACAAGCGCAGCGAGTGGCCCATTCGTTCACCCAGGCGCCGCAATTAATTGTTGCCTCGCCCTTCTTCCGAGCCCAGGCAACCGCCAGGGCGACGGCCACCGCCTTTCCTGCCGTGCCGTTCGAAACCTGGGCTGTGCAAGAGTTCACCTACCTAGAACCTGCGCGCTGTGCCGACACGACAGTGGCCCAACGTCGCAACTGGGTTGAAGCGTACTGGGCCAGATCAGACCCGGCATTCAGGGATGGCGCCGGAGCGGAGTCGTTTTTGGACTTCGCAGCTCGGGCGAAGGCATTCCTGGAACAACTTGCCGCGCACCCTGCCCAGGATATTGCAGTGTTCTCCCATGGGCAGTTCATCAATGCCGTTGCCTGGTTACTTGAATACACGCCAGAGACACTGGATGGCCGGGCAATGACGCAATGGCGGGCGTATGAAATTGCCAACCACGTGCCCAATTGCTGTGGCTACGCGTTGTGCTGGCATTCGGACGATGCGAAGTTTCGGGTACAGGTCTGTGCATCGACTCAAGCCAAGTTGCGGCGTTTCTATACCTGAACATGCCCCAGACTACCCAGAAAAGGATTTCGCAAATGCCGTTCTCACCGAACGAACGCGCTGCACTGCTCGCCCTCAAGGGCGTCGGCCCAACCGTCATAACCCGGCTTGAACAAATGGGCATTGAATCGCTGGCAGAACTGGGCAAGGCGGATGTCAGTGACATATTGGCTCAGGCCTCGGCAGCACTGGGCTCGACCTGCTGGAAGAACAGCCCGCAAGCGCGAGCAGCGATTACTGCTGCGGTTGAGCTTGCGAAAGGGGCTGCTAGTTTCAAGCCAGCCGGCTAGATTGGTTGGCCTGCGCGAGTGCAAACCCGCGCATCAAACATTGCGGAAAAGGCAAAGCATGGACCTGCAATTCAAGCGACTTGGTGAAATCAGCAGCACCGACATTATCGACCTCAACAACAACCCGCGGGTCTTGCGCCACATGCCCCTGGGCCGCCCCGACTTTGACGAAACCAAATGCGCAGCGTGGGTCGCCGAGAAAGAGTCGCAATGGCTGGTCAATGGCTATGGCCCGTGGGCTTTCTTGGTGGATCAGAAGTTTGCCGGCTGGGGTGGTCTGCAGTTAACCGAGGGTGATGCAGACCTGGCGCTGGTTCTACATACGCACTATTGGGGCTGTGGCAAAGCGATTTTTGCTGAGATCGTTCGGCGAGCCTTTCAGGAGATGGGGCTGGAATCAGTTACCGTTTTGCTTGCGCCGAGCAGAACGCGGGTCCAGGGGATGCTTCGGTTAGGGTTTCAGCAGGACGGGGAAGTTTGTTTGGATGGCATGCGCTTTGTTCGCTATCGGCTTCTCGCCAACGCTCGCGCTTGAACAGGACTACGGTAACGGTGGACTTGCCGCTAATCCAACATGTCCCGCAGGTACTCCAGAAAACTGGCGGCAACTACATGAGCCTGCCCATCGAGCGGATCAATCTCAACTACCTGCCAGGCGTTGTCGGTATCAAAGCCTGCGCAGTAGCCCTGCATGTCATCACCGAACAACAGAATCCCGTTCAGCGCGGTGGCGCTTTCAGCATCGTAAATTTCATTCGGTGCCAGCAGACCCTCATACAAAATGAACAGCGGCTGATCCGCACCTACTGCTCCGCTTCCGAATTCCTTCAGGAAGGCGCTGTAGTCCTCTGGAAGAGACGGATAGCATTCGCTCAGGTGAGCAAGCATCGACGAGGCAACAGGCTGGAGTTTGCTTAGCATGTTGCTGTGCGGGGAATTGTTTTTTAAGTCTTGGAACATCTACACATTGCCTTGCAAAAATAGAAACTCAGCCCATCCTAACGAACCCGGGGTGATGCTACGAGGCGAATCTTCCCCTTCTAGCGATGGTCCACACTGGATGCCCGGCCAGGAAGACGGTAGATTCAGCCCCTAAAGGATGACTCTCTTCCATGGAGTGGACTTTTGCGCAAACTGATTGTTGTGCTTATGCTTGGTTTTTCGTGCAGTTTTCCCGTGATCGCTGGTGATGGCAGGGCGGTCGACGTCTCGACTTTTGGAGCGATTGTTTCATCGAGTCTTGCTGTGACACTTTTCCCCGTTACGCTCACCGAAGACAGTCAAAAAAGTAGCCGGAATAGCTCCAAGAGAGGCGACCAAAAGATACTCGCCGCTCGCAATGATGCTGCAGCTTTCGTTGCGAGTGATGGATTAATTCGAGGCGTCAGCCTTGAGGCAGCATTCGAGGTGTTGCGTACTCAGAATGAAGTGGGCACAGTCAGCGACATTGAGCTAGCTCAAGCAGTTTTGATTTACGAAATTCGCTAGCATAAAAGCGTTTCGACCACTGGTAACGAGCCCAGCCCCGCGCTGGGCTTTTTGCATTTGGCTGCCCGGCCGGGTCCGCGCTACAGTGACCCATTTCAACGGTAAGCGTCCGGCGAACTCACCTTCCGAACTCCAGCACTAAGGGCGATAGTGTCCGCGTATTTTTAAGCGGACGCGATCACCCTTATCGAACGGGCGACGGCATCGAAACCACCTATCGAGGTGTCCGTAATTAGTTGACCACTACAATCCTCGAAACTCGGGAACGCAGTAGCGCCCTTCCTTCAACGCTCATATCTATAAGATGCTTACATAAAGAAGTGGCGCGAAACGCATTAACAAATGCTCAAACGTGGAGGCAAGCCTGCCCATGAACAAGCCACTCTTCGACTTTGACCTCAAACGCGTCTCGCATCAGCACTACATAACAGGGAAAGCCGCCATCAATTTCCACCATCCAGGAGGTACCACCGGTGGATGGCATTTCCTTTCCTATTTTGATCGGTAGTCCGGCGTGGCCAAGGTGTCGTTGGCAGGTATTCATTATCCTGAAACCACTGGCTACTTTGGCGACCTGGGTATCATTGACGTGACCGATGAGCTAGCGGAGCGCGGCTGGTCAGTAGATGGCCATCGCTTGTTCATGGCAGATCACTACAGAACCGCTGCGGATAAGCGCATCGTCACCGCCGAGGTATGCCAGCCGCTAGCGGCCAGCCCTGCGAAGAAGGTGTCTTTGGCTGCGTCAGGATCGGTGTGGAAAGGCTGGGGATCGAACTCAGTTGCGAAGGCGAGAATGCGTTCTGCACTCATTTCGTATGAGCTGCTCGTGAAGGTGATGCCCACCTTCAAGTCCTCAAAGTAGAGCTTGTCCTGAGTACGCTCTGAAGCCATGCAGCACCTCCTAGGTTATCCAAGCACCGACCGGAATTGGCCGTATACAAAATTTGAAGGTAACAGCAAAATATAGTTCGGAAAAAATCTATTTTTGACTTAGGTTGATTCGCTCTCTGATGGCATGAACTGATTAGCCTCATGCTTGGCCACTCTGTCGATGTCCTTCGGATCGCCAGGAATCGTGCGCCCTTTCCCAGCCATCCTCGCACCCAACGCCCTGTACATACACTGACCACTGGATGCCTAGTAGCAGCCCTCTCACTCCTTGGCTCGCCACATTCAACCTGCCAGTGCAGCAAGCTCATGACATCGATGTCTTCCATCGATAGTTCTAGACTACATTTATGAATCTATCCTCTGAGCAAGGTTCGGATCTGAGCATGTTGGGTTTGCAGAGGCAGCTACGAGACGACGCCATTTCTACAGCGTTGAATAGTCACGGCTATTTTTTTCTCAAGGAATGGCAGCCTGAGACTTCAACCTTTGAACTGGCATGCAGCATCGGCTCTGTAGTCGACCTGGAGAAAATTGCTGCCGCATACAAGCTCGCTAACGTCCAGGCCCTGAAGCCGCGTGAAAGTGACGAATCCAGTCCTCACAGTTACAGCTCCGTTTACGGACTCAAAGGCTTTCCACTTCACACGGATTACGCTCACTGGGGAACCCCTCCCCGCTTCCTCATGCTTCGTTGCCAGGCTGGCGACCCTTCAGTGATCACCTATCTATTGCCGTCGTCATGCATTGCCGACCATGCTGGTCAGATCATTGACCGGGCAATTGTGGTACCCCGTCGAAAGCACCCAGCACAAACCATCTGCCCCCTTGCTGTTCGATATCGCAAGGCCGGTCGGACTGGATTCAGATGGGACTCCCTTTTTCTAAGGCCTCTTAATCAGGCAGCAGAAGCATTGGCTGATGTTGTACAGGCCAGGAGCAATCTCGACCAGATTGCAATCACTATGCATGATCCAGGGGACACGTTGATCATCGACAACTGGCACATGCTTCACGGTCGATCTGAGGTGCCGCATCGTGTACTGAACCGCCATATTGAACGCATCTACCTGTCCAACTTACGGGGATTGAAATGACAGCACCTGAAGAGTCTCCTTGGTCTAAAGAGGCCCTGATCGTTAAAGCACAGCTATACGCTGAGGAAATGGGTCGCTTCCCAGCAGACGACTGGAGGTTTGGTCTGTTCTCCTCACTAAGCCTTGAGTTTCTCGCCCGGGCAGCACTGTCCAACATCTCCCCGGTTCTTCTCGCCGACCAACAGAGCTGGCGAAACATCATGTTCGCCCTGGGCGGAGAGCCAACGAGCAAAAAGTTCTCCGCCACATCGATTGGGACAAAGGAAGTGCTGGTTCGCTTGAAGGAACTGGTGCCCTCCTTTACTGAAGAGATCGCCGGCTTCTGTTCCAAGCATGTGGAACGACGAAACATTGAGCTGCATACCGGGGAAGCTGCATTCTTAGAAGCGGCCACATCCGAGTGGCTTCCTCGGTTCTATCGTGCCTGCAATGTCCTCCTCCAATCGATGGGGCATCCATTGCAGGATCTGGTTCCCAACGCGGTCAGGGCTCAGGAGATGATCGCCTCCCTGGAGGATGCAGCTGCAAGGGCGGTCGAACAGGATATAAAGGCGCATGCAAAGGTGTGGGGCAATATAGCCGAGAAGGATCGGAAAACCCTAACCGAGCAAGCAACAACATGGGCTGCCAGGCAATCCGGCCACAGGGAGGAATGCCCGGCTTGTCACTCCCCTGGGCTGCTGAACGGTGACCCGATTGGAACAGTCGACACGTCAATCGGGGATGACGAGGTAATTCAGCGTCAGAGCATGCTGCCTTCCACGTTTGAATGCGTGGCTTGTCGACTGAAGATCAGCGGGTTCTCCAAGCTTTCAGCATGTGGAATGGGCAACGTTTTCACCGAGACCTCAACCTACACAGCTGCTGAGAATTTCAACCTCTATACAGAGGACGATCTTGAAGACGCAAGGCGTGAGGGCCATGACTATGAGATGGACAACAACGAGTAAGGGCTCCACACGAACCCTTGGGCCAATGGGTACGTCCAGAAAGAGGTGCGCGAGGTACTGCTGCATCGCGCAGCTAGTGTCGGCGCGCCCTTAGCTGCTGAAGCCTCAGCGGATCCTGAAGGTCGGGCGGCATGCGGGCCTCATCCAAAATACAGGAGTACAAATGTACTCAGATGGAACCCACGTCATCCTGGCGATGCGCGGGGGCCTTCGAGAACGCATGCGGTGAAAACCAGACGACCTTCTGTCGGCGAATTTCTCCTAGATTGGTGATGCGATTCGGTTACAGATCCGGGAATCAATGCCGATAACCTTCACGTTGAAGCCCGCTGGGCTTGCGAACGCTGAAGCCTGTGCTTCACTCACCTCGTGAATCATTTGGATCAAACCTTAAGCTCGATTGCGATGTCGTAACGATGAAATCTGTTGCATTCGTCGAGTGGTTCGTAGGAAAGTGAATTCTGGTGATGAGTTTTTGTTCAATCACCAGTAGAATCGCCGGTCGCTTCAGCTCCCTGACACCTGAAGCCACCCCTATCGACCGTTAGATGTGTTCGATGATGACTTCGAACCTCGCTCCCTGAATGCGAACCTGACGTGCCCTTTGGACGAGATAGCCATGAGCCTGCAAGCACTGATTTCCCTGTCCCGTAGCCCCAACAAGGTGGACGCTGATCGAAACGTCTCTAAGCGCCTGGAGCAATCGCGCCGGCAAATGGAGATCTACGACCGTGAAATCGAGACCCGTATCGCTGCCAAGGCAGTGACCCGCGAGCAGCTGGCGAAGACCTGCAGCCTCTAACCCCTACTTCAAGGAAAGCAGCCGAAAGGCTGCTTTTTTTATGCCTATGACTCCGTATCTCGTATCCCAATTCGCTCAATCCACCATGACCAACCTGGTGCGCGAATGCTTTGGTTACGATTTTCCGGACATCCTGACGAAACCCCAGGTAGGTTACATCTTCAACTACCTGAACCGGCTCGGTGCCAAAAACGTACTGCTCGAATTTCAGTACGTGGACAAGGATTTCCTGGAAGATTTCTCGCGTTACTACGCCAAGCGTTATGGCAACGATGGGCATAAATGTGCCCGAATGCATTTCTTCGCCTGCCCCCTAGATCACGGGATGGTTTCTGAGATCCTTGCTGGTGGCCCGAATGCCGATGCTTTGGTGAAGACACTGCAAGCCAATTACCTAGGCTTCATGGTAATCAAGCCACTCCCCAAAACCTTCATTGGCAAGACTTGCCTCAGGGTGATGGAGGACGAATCCACGGATGAAAAGCGCAAGCGCAGGCTCAGCCGTCAGTACAAGGTCGACCTGTTTGGCATCAGTCTGACTGTCGAGTCCCTGGCCTTTCAAGAGCAAGACAAGGTCATTGCCGCCTGTGCGACGACCGCAATTTGGTCTGCGCTGCATGCCTTGCAGTGGCACAGCATTCGAAGCGTTCATTCGTGTAGCGAGATCACGATGAACGCCCTGAACGACCGCAACGGCTCGTCGAACAGCTTTCCCAACACAGAGCTGAACGCCGAACAGATGCTGCGCTCCATCGATGCTGAGGGCTTGAGGCATCATCAGGAAAACCTTCGTGGTACCGATGAGAAGCGCTTCTTCGAGACGGTGGTGAGCCACATCGATAGCCAGTTGCCCCTGATTTTCATTGGGGATGTTTACTCATTGAGCGGGCCAAGCAAGAAAAGACCAACGCGTGAAGGCAACCATGCCATTTGCATCGTTGGCTACAAACAGGATCACGAAAAGATCCTGTACATCCATGACGACCGGCTTGGCCCCTACGTCCGAGCAAAGCTGATCCCCACTGCTGGCTATTCGATGAAGCGCAAGCCAATGCGGGAGTCTTGGGCATTGGCACTTCAAACGATGAACGAGGATGGCACCTGGAGCGATCCAGTTGAGCTCATCGAACCTGATGTGCTCATCGTACCCACGGATAAAAAGGTTCGCCTACCCTTCTACTTTGCGTTGGAGACCTGCGACCGAATCAGAAAGCAGGTAGCCCAAGATTGGCAGGCATGGCTCCCGAACGAACAACCCATCGCAGATCACATCGCCTGTCGTATTCGCTTGAGGGAGATTTCTCACATCCGTCAGGAGGTGAGAGACCAGAACCTAGACTACAGAACCGAGGTGGAGCGCCAGGGAGATTGCGAAGACGTCACGCAGGAGGTGCTTGAGAATGAGTGTACTCCAGAGTCCCTCAAGCCTGGCCCAGCAAACCCAGCAGGTAACTCTGAGCCTGCATTCTTGGAAAGCCCAGATGAGGTGGAGCCCATGGCTCAGGCTTGCCCAGAGGATGAAGAGGACAACAATTCACTAATACCTACATCAGAAGAAACTAAGCAGTGGCAGAAGGAAAAGGTTAATTTCCTGACGAAGGGGTTCGCCCGCTTCCAATGGGAAGCCCAGTTCTTCTTTGACGGCCTTCCGATCTTCAAAATGTACATTGATGCCACTGACGTGCCCCAGGGGGACGCGGTTTCAGCCGTATTTACAGATAACCTGATCCTCGGCACGGGCATACTGAAGCTGCTGCGAATGAACCCCACGGCAGCAAGCTTCAAAGCGAAGGATGGTCAATTCTTCCCGTCATTTATGCGCAGGCTCGTCGAAGAGGACGCCTCCATAGACGCCTACCTGGACGAGACCTATGGAGGCCTGAGAGCACCTCTCTACCTGAAGGCTCAAGAGATCCGGGGCCAGGATATTTTCAATAACCCAACCGCCGTTCGACTCTATGATGCGCCTCGCATACCTATTGCTGACCTGAATGGCAAATTCGCCTCTCGCAAGACCACGTACCTTATCTGGGCAGTTGCGAAAGATGGAGCGTTGCTCATCGGCAAAGAGCTCGAGGTGAAGATCGAAGGTCGCTTGGAAAAATGCGGTCATCCCAGCATCACTGCATTCCAACCCGCTAGGATAGCTGGGGAGATGCACAAGGTCGGTAAAGGGGCTTGGGAGATCAACTCCAAATCAGGCCGCTACAGCGGAGACTATCCAAACAGAGATGAGCTGCTTCAGAACGCACTGTACAAGTTCCAACAGTTCTTCCCCACGGAGACGTTCATCATCCAAGCTCCTGGTTCGACTGTCACTATACCTCCGGGCAATGCACTTGAAGGCGAAGCAAACGAAGCAAGCGCATGAAGCCGCTGAGCGCTGACGCCTTCATCTGCCAGTGAGAGCGGGGGATCTCATCCCGGTCTCCTGCCTCATATGCCTCACGAAACTTGATAGGCCAGGCAATTTAAAATAACTGTACATATATACAGCATAACTCCCCCCTTTCAGTATGGCGCAATGCCATCAATCAAGGTAAATTTCAGCAGGGCGCTTGCCGGTGCTAGGCAGCGCTTTGTGGAACTATCCAAGAGAAGGAAAAATGGACAATACAGAGGCTAGCGCAAGCATTGCCGGATATGGATTCCAGTTCGAGAGAGCTCTATACCGCATTTTTCATAGTACACATCGAAAGGCACTATTTGGTATTGAGACAACGGATGACGTCGCAGAGATCATTCCGAAGAAAGATAAAACTCTCTGCATCCTAGAACAGGACAAGCATACCCGCACCGATAAGAACCCTGTCCAAGACAGCAGCAGGAACCTATGGAACTCTTTAAAGAACTGGCTAAATAAGCTTGACGCTTTAAAGAGTGAACATGCAGAAATAAAATTCCTGCTGATAACCAATGGATCCGTCACAAAAACTGCTCTCGCTACAAAACTGTCGAATGCAAAAACAGACAAGGAGATTGATGAAGCCCTCGAGGCCTTGAAGGCCCAAGCCAAAAAACTCACAAAAGAAGTAAAAGTAATCGGCACAGAAGTGATTAGCTATGATGACGAGTCACTGAGATACGTCATCGCTAACTTTGAATTAGTTCACGAAATGCAGCCAGACGAACTAAAAGAAGCCATCTACACAGCATTGCAATTGCCGTCTCACCTTGAAAAGCACCAAGATCTGATACTGGACAATTTGACCGGACGTCTCTTCAATGACTGCTTGGATGTGTGGAGAAAGAAAGAGCCGTTCTGGACGACGTCCGACGCTTACTTTACCAGAAAGCAGTTGCTATTCGAGCTGTACTCCGCTGATGACTGGTCTGCCCGAAGCCAGGAGAATACGGACTACAAAAAGCTCATGCATGAAAACGAGCATCTCTTGCTGCCTTTCATGGCGCAACTGCGAGAGATAGGAATAATGGATCGAACCATTGAGAAGGAGATCGGCCATTATTGGGCAACCTACTCCGAGCGATCACGCCTCCTAAAACTGGGCAAGGTCCTCAATGAGGACTTCGACTCCCTTGAAGAGAAATTCTTTAAGGAATGGGATGGAGTTCGCGAGCACTACTCCAACGAAGAGAGCCTTCCATTAGAGGACTTCTCCGCAAAAGATCATAAGAAAGTCTACCTCAGGATCCTCCCACCCGATGACTGCGAAGTTTCAATGGGTAGATTGAAGGCCAAGCACCCCTATTTCTACCATGGCACTCATCACCACCAAGTCAATGACGACGGCACCAAACACCCGATTCATTGGATGAAACTAGGGGTTCCAGATGCCTGAAATGTACATCGACAGGGGAATTATCCATAACAGCACCCTGGCCTGCTTTCTGCTTTCGCTATTTGCGCAAAAGTATGAGCTTGAAGATTCTGAGTTCCCCTTGGATCTTCTGAAACTCCAGATGGTTTTACCGTTTGTTTGGAATGATAGCTGTCGCAAGGCGCTTGAAAAGCGAAATGCCAGGACAAGGTTCAATACCGTATTACGGGAAGCACCTGAGCTCAAGGTGGATTTGGAAAAGCGTGTTTCTTCACACACTGCGGTTACTTTCCAGGGTCTCAATTTAGCCGTGTCCTCAGGGATAATTGAGGTCACTCATGCCACCAACGAAGCTCCTATCATTAAATTCATTCTTGAGCGTTGGCCGCACGGAACCAAATCGGCCCTACCCTCCGAAATGGTGACAGCGGTGAACAGGTTGGCGAACTGGTATTCAGATATCGACACACCAACCTTACTCAAATTGCTCTTTGGAATCCCTCATGAAGTTTCACATTGACTCGGTAATTCTGTGGCCAAAAAACATAAACAATGAGCTGCAGATCATTGAATTCGAAGAAGGCAAGGTCAACATCATCCATGGCCTGAGCCGTACTGGTAAGTCTTCGATTCTACATATCATTGATTACGCGATGGGATCGAGCAAATGCCAAATCCCAATAGGCAAAATTCGTGACTCGGTTCAATGGTTCGGTTTAAAAATTTCACTACGTGGCGAGACCTGGCTGCTAGCACGTCGCGGCCCTAAAGATAGCTCACCATCCAATGACTATTACTTCGAACCGTTCACTGGTGTTATCCCTGAAATTCTGCCGGTCAAAACCACCCGCGCTATTGTCAAAGCTAAGTTTAACGCCTTAACCCGCGTCAGCGACCTCCCGCACTCAGACGAGGAAGTCCCAAGTAAACTGGATGCACGCACATCCTTCAGGGACATGGCGGCTTTCAACTTCCTCCCTCAACACATTGTTGCAAACCCCAACACTCTATTTTTCAAAGCAGACACTTGGCAGCATAAAGAAAAACTGACCAGGGCCATGCCTTATGCACTAGGCATCGTCGACGCCGAGTACGTTATCAATGAGCGACGAAAAGAAGCAGCTCAAAAAGAAATTGATGGACTTAAAAAAGAACTTTCCGTCATTGAAAAGAGCAAGAACAACTGGCGGTTTGAGGTAGGTCGATCCTTAGACAAATGCATCGAGTATGGACTCCTCACCACAACCCCAGAAACGCTGGAGCGGCAAGTTGCAGCGCTTAAAACGGTGGTCACTGCCTGTCACGAGCGTCGCCTTGAAGCCATGCTGATTGAACCCAAGCGCCTCCATACCAACGAGCGTTTCGAGATGGCCGTGGCTAAAGAGAACGAACAGCAGCGCTTGGTCGACGAACTTGCCGCCGAGATCGCTGGCTTCAACAGTCTTGCTGACAATAGCAAACAGTTCGTTGAAACAATCAGAGACGACAAGAAGCATGTAATTGGTCTGGGATGGCTAAAGAACAGCCTCCAGTCTAATGGTCAATGCGTAGCATGCGGCTCGGATGGACAATTGCTGACACCAGTGATCACCAACCTCGAATCGAAGGTTAACAAGGTTACTCAGATCGCCGAAATTCTCGAGCAAAACCCAGTAATCGATAACAAGATTGCTGGACTGAAACGCCAGCTGTCTAAGGCCCAGAAACACCTCCATGACTTACGTAGCGAAAAAAATTCGATCCTGGCCGAAGACGACAAATTGCGAAATGCCATTGGTGACATTTACTACCTGGCTGGCGGTATCGCAGAGGTTCTGAAAAAGATCGGACAGACCTCCGCCGATAAGTCTATTACCGAACGCATCGGTGTGCTGGAAGGTGAAATTGATGGCTACGACAAAGCCATGAACAAGAGCAGCCGCCAAGCCAAAGAACGAATCGTGGACGGAGCCCTCAGCGAGCTGATCGGCGACTATGCGGATGAGTTCGGCAACCTTGAAGCACCTGCAAACTGCGTGCTCAAGCTAGACCGTAAAGACCTGACGATCCGCTTTGACAAAGACTATGAGCAGCACGACTACCTATGGGAAGTAGGAAGCGGCGCTAACTGGATGGGCTACCATATAGCTGCCTTCCTGGGCATCCATGAGTTCCTCCTTCGAGAGGAGAATCTTGAACTGCCTCCGCTCAGCTTCTTGGTTATCGACCAACCCAGCCAGGTCTACTTCCCAAGCAGCGAGCTTGGCAGCAACGCCCTGGATGAAGACATCACCACCTTGCGGAAAACAAGAACCGAGGATCTCATCGCAACACGCCGAATCTTCGAAGTTCTGAGCGAAGCGATCAGACGTACCAAGTCCAACCTCCAGATCATTGTGCTGGAGCATGCGGGCAAAGATATTTGGGGAGGCGTCGATAATACCCGCTCTGCTGCATCTTGGAGCGTGAAAGGCGACGGACTCATTCCAGCCACCTGGATCTGATCTCACCTCGCCTGCCCTGGTAGGTTCTACCTTCCAGGGCATACCCTTCTATAGCTGCCGGCCAGACCGAGATGCTTCGATATAGACCACCAAGCAACGCAAGGCGCACTCAATACTGCTTCGACTTTGACGCATAACCAGCCAAGAACAGCCCCATCAAGACCATTCCAAGAAACGCCTCAGCAGCACTAAAAATCTTATAAATCGCTACCTTTTGAGAAATATCGCCATAACCTAAAGTCACAAAGGTAACCATACTAAAATAAAGAGAGTCTGCAAATTTCCCGGATGTAACAGAATCAGCCCCACAATAGAAAGTAATCGCACACACCAAAATCACAGCAATTGATGCCAATAGACTGCGCCCCGGCCTTTCACCAAAACCCCAAGTCACAAAAGCAAAAAATTCATAAACAAGTGAAAAATAGCTTTTTAGCACGTAACTTAACGCCTCAGACCATCTCGGGCGACCATGCTTCAATTTTAAATCGCTCCAAGGAGATGCATGGGCCTTGAGTTGCGAAACCTTCTCCCTGTAGAAATACTGACCGGCATTAAAATGATCCCCCTGAGCAGAAAACAAGAGCTTGGCTTTCCTGTTAAACCTGACCTCATCCCATCGAGAACGACCTGACAAACAAACATAGCTAAAGCCAACGTCGGAAACCTCCGACAACTCAAAATTGTAATCCAATTTAGAACAGCGAATTCTTGAGTCTCGAAACACCCCTCTGGCGATAGTTAAGCGTAGAAACTCACAATCAATTTCCCACCCTCCAAAAACACCATTATTTAAAACGAGTGTATTATTAACATCAAAATCACTAATCTGGGTCTCGTAGAAACTCAAATGCCATAAATCACCAGTTACTTTCAATTTTTTTGCGGTCGAGTACCATATGTAGATTCTTGTATTATTGTGAATGGAATCGAAATGCGTTTCATCCAAACACACAAAATCCAATAATTTATCCGAAACACTCACACCCTTTAGTTCAGGAACGCTCAAATCAAGTAGAAAAAAATCACCATTAAAAACAGGCTTTCCACCACGATAATGTTTGAGCCTAAACTCGCGTGACACCTTCTCAAACCTCTCTTCTCCTTTTTCCATGCGCAGCCACTTGAAATAAGGTAAATAGATGTCTTCTTTGTAGGTATTACGAGGGTCTCGCAAGTGTAAGATTGTTGAATCATCAGTCAGAAACGCACGCCTATTACCACCATGATAGTGAAATACTGACAATCGATCTTCAGATCCCAAAAAACGTCCAATTCCAAACTCGAACATGAGCTCCTGCGTAACCCCGGCATCTTTCTGCCATTCTTGAAAAAATGGTAGAAACTTAGAAATACGCTCGTAAATTATTGGGTAGTCATTCTTACGCCGCCAATCATTGAACCTCTCTGCAGGTAACGCCCACAGTTTTCTTTTATCAAAACCTGCTTCCATCTTCATCACTACACCGTATTAGTCGATCCAGCATCATCTTCTACAACCAACTGCAGAGGTTTAAACTCACAATACCAATATATTGACGTGATTAGTGCGATGAGTGGCCAAGGTGGAGCTGAAAGGCTTGGCGACCACAGCACATGTATTCATCCATTTGAACAGGAAAGCGCTCGGATTTGCCCCCGAGCGCGATCAAATACTAAACGTCTGGGTACTCTTCGTCATCAGGCAGCCACTGGACGACGCCCTTGAGGCCAACGTCCCAATTGTGGTAAAGAATTTCCCCGCTCACGAACGCCCCGCTCGCTCCAGTGAATATGCATTCGTTGATGTTGGCGTTACGCAGATCAGCCCCGTCCATCTTGGCCCCCACGAAAGTAGCACCTCGCAGATAGGCACCGCGAAGATCCACTCCCCTCAAATCCGCGTAGTCAAAGTCAGTTTCCCATCCGTAAGCACACGGCTGAACCGCCGGGTCGCCAGTGACTGTGTAGAACTTGGCGTTTCTGAAATTGGCATGACTAGCCTTCTTCACGTCCTGGAACCAGTCGTAGTGAATAAGGCTTCCAGGAGCCTGCAGATAGCTCATATCAGGCACCTTCTTCCGTGTGAGGACGCGATTTATCCTGTCGAACAGCAATGAGCTGAAATGGAACCCGCTGAAGTCCACACCACGCTGTGGGCAGCAGCTGAAAGCGGGACTCGGTCGCGGAGGCACTCAACCAGGGCCTCGAACTGCAGCAGAAACCGCGCTCTACGGAACACGCCTTCATAGGGTTGCCGCCAGAAACCTTCAGAAAAACAGTGAGCAGGATACCGGGAAATCATCCGATCTCTCGCGACAATTTCCTTGTAAGTCTGGCCGTATTCTCTCGCGATCAAACGCAGGCAAAGGGCGCGGTTAGCGGGAGCTAAGCTGATTATTTGAGCGCGTATCGCTCTTTCCAAGGCCGAAGGGCAGCCGCTCCGAAAATCACTGAGGAGCACGGTTGTAGTGGTCAACTCATCCCGGACACGGTTTTGAGTTTTTCTTCCGTTTTCGCTGGGGCCAATCCATCGTTAAATTGATGAGGTCGGATCCAGTTGTAGTGATGCATCAGGTACTGGCTAATGTCTCTCTGAGCCTGGTGGCCGGTCATGTAGCCAGTGGTTGGTATCCACTCTGTTTTCAAGCTGCGAAAAACCCGCTCCATCGGCGCATTATCCCAGCAGTTTCCTCGGCGGCTCATACTCTGACGCATGCGATAACGCCACAGCCGCTGGCGAAAGTTGTGGCTGCCATATTGCGATCCCTGGTCTGAGTGAAATAGCAGACCTTGCGGCTTGCCACGCTGCTCGTAAGCCACGTCCAACGCTTTGATCACCAAGTCTGCATCCGGCTTTTCTGATAACGCCCAGCCCACCACTCGGCGAGCGTAAAGATCCATGACAACCGCAAGGTAGTGCCATTTCCCCTGTGCCCAGATGTAGGTGATGTCGCCGCACCAGACTTGGTTGGGCGCTTCGACATCAAATTCTCGGTTCAATATATTTGGGATATCCGGCCGCTCTACTGTCGCCTTTTTATAGGCGTGTGATCCTGGCTGCTTGCTGACCAACTCCAGCTCACGCATCAGCCTGCGTACCTTAAACCGTCCAATTTGCTCACCTTCTTCTTGCATCCTCAACGTGATGCTTCGACTGCCGGGAGCACTTCGGCCCTGGGTGAACAACTCGCTCACTCGGCTACGCAGCCTGAGCCGCTCAACATCTGGTGTTCGCCGCCTTAGACGATGCGCGTAGTACCCCGAACGAGCGACCTCAAACGCCTCGCACAAGCAGTCAACAGGCTCATGGACGCTTAGCTGATTGATCAGCGCGTACGCTCGAGATCTTCCGACATCAAGAGCGCGGTAGCCTTTTTTAATATTGATTTCTCGCGCTCGAGGCGAGCAATCCGAGCTTCCAACTCCTGGATTTTTTGCTGCTCTGGTGTCAGGGCCTTGCTCTGGGGCGTGACGCCGGTGCGCTCTTGCTGAAGCTGGTCGACCCAGCGGCGCAGCGCCGACTCACCAACACTCAGTGAACGACTGGCTTCGATGAAGCTGTAGTTTTGCTTGAGCACGAGGTCGGCAGCCTCGCGTTTGAATTCAGCGGAAAAGGTACGGCGTTATTTGGTCATCTGACACCTCTCTATGGCGAGCATTCTCGCCTAAAAGGGTGTCCGGTTTCATTAGACCACTACACCAGCGTCAGGGAGTAAATATGGCATGTGAAATCATGCTCCGACTAAATCTTTCCACCCACAAAGCGATGGCCAAGGATATTCCAAAGGAGAAAAAATACAGATGACAGACTCAGGTGCTGGCGCCTAAGTAAGAAGAAAAGACTAGGGTTACTCAGGTTGAAAGGGAGCGGTAAAGCACTCACCCACAACCAGTGAGGAAGCATAAGTGGAAAATGCCACGTGCCAGCTGTCCAGACCGATCTGATCCTCCATACGGCAGGTTCACTATTCTGCATCACTTTACATAGCACTTGATTGAGATCGGCATACGTCGTCGTGCAATAGCTTCTCTCAACCTACTTATCAGGGGCAGATCAGCAACCTTGGAAGTTCGACACCGCCGGACTCACCATCACTACTGAGCATGTGCAAACACACCTTCAATCAATTCTTCTGGCAAGAGCGGATGGTGGGCTTGGGCTGGTGAATGCTCACCGGCTCACAGCGAGGCTGGCCAAATGCTCCTCTCTAAAAACCGCAACGACCTTTTCCTGTTGAGAAGCACTGGCACTATAAAGGGCAACAAAATCGCTGCGCCTTATAAAACGATAATCACGGCCAGGCTCCCATGAACAATCGTCGGTGACGCAGACGAAAAAAAGGGCATAGCCTAAGCGGATGCCCTTGATTTCACAGATGTTTGGCGGGAAACCAGGGATTCGAACCCTGGGTACGCTATTAACGTACGCCGGTTTTCAAGACCGGTGCATTCAACCACTCTGCCAATTTCCCGGATGCTGCTGGAGGATGCTACGTAAGGTGCTACGACTGGCTGCCTTAGATAAGAACTCTAGGATAGTTGCCCATCGACGTTTTTCAAGACCGTTGCCTTAAATCACTCGGCCACGCTTCCTCGTATTGCGGGCGCCATAATACCGAAATGAAACAAGCTGTCAAACTCTCTATGTGGCTGCTGTGCGCGGCTCTGTTATGATCTTTGCATCTGAACGTTTCAAACCCACAGGAGTGTCGCCATGCGCGAACAGGATTACGCCGTCAATCACGGCCAGCAGGTCGAGCAGCAGGAGGTCAGCCGCGTCCTGCGTAACACATACGGGTTGCTGGCTATCACCCTCGCCTTCAGTGGCATCATGGCCTACGTGGCGCAGCAGATGCGCGTCGGCTACCCGAACATTTTCGTGGTGCTGATCGGCTTCTATGGCCTGTTCTTCCTCACCAACAAGCTGCGTGATTCGGTCTGGGGCCTGGTGTCTACCTTCGCCCTCACCGGTTTCATGGGCTTTTTGCTCGGCCCTATCCTCAACCGTTACCTGGGCATGGCCGGTGGCGCCGAGGTGGTCAGCTCGGCATTTGCCATGACCGCGCTGGTGTTCGGTGGTCTGTCGGCCTATGTGCTGATCTCCCGCAAGGACATGAGCTTCCTCAGCGGTTTCATCACTGCAGGCTTCTTCGTCCTGCTGGGTGCTGTGGTTGCCAGCTTCTTCTTCCAGATCAGCGGCCTGCAACTGGCGATCAGCGCCGGTTTCGTGCTGTTCTCGTCGGTGTGCATCCTGTTCCAGACCAGCGCGATCATCCACGGTGGCGAGCGTAACTACATCATGGCGACCATCAGCCTGTATGTATCGATCTACAACCTGTTCGTCAGCCTGCTGCAGCTGTTCGGCCTGATGGGTCGTGATGACTGATTGAATGTGGTGTGATGTGTTGAGAGAAAGCCCGCTTCGGCGGGCTTTTTTGTGGGTGGGATTTGGCATGGCTTTGCCTTGCATCGCTGGCAAAAGCCAGCACCCACAGGGATAGAGCACTACCGTAAACGGGTGCGGCCCCGTAGAATGCGCTCCTTTTTTATTCCGGGGCAGCACTCCCATGAGTTCAATCGAGCAAGGACCCGGCGCACCCGCGCAGGCCAATGAACTGGTCCTCGGCCTTGAAGACCGGCCGCGGCCGCTGATTGCGATGCTGGCGGCGTTGCAGCATCTGCTGGCGATCATTGTGCCGATCGTCACCCCTGGCCTGCTGATCTGCCAGGCGCTGGGGGTTTCGGCCCGTGATACCAACCTGATTGTGTCGATGTCGCTGGTGATCTCCGGGATCGCTACCTTTGTACAGTGCCGCCGCTTCGGGCCGTTCGGCGCCGGGCTGTTGATTGTGCAGGGCACCAGTTTCAACTTTGTCGGGCCGTTGATCGCCGGTGGCGCGTTGATGGTCAAGCAAGGCACGCCGGTCGAAGGCGTGATGGCGGCGATTTTTGGTGTGGTGATTGCCGGTTCGTTCGTGGAAATGGGCATTTCGCGCATCCTGCCGTTCGTCAAACGCCTGATCACCCCGCTGGTGACCGGGATCGTGGTGCTGATGATCGGCCTGACCCTGATCAAGGTCGGCCTGATCAGCATGGGCGGCGGCTTTGCGGCGATGAGCAACGGTACCTTCGCCAACGGCGAGAACCTGCTGCTGTCGGGCGTGGTGCTGGCGATCATCGTCATTCTCAACCGTATTCCGGTGGTGTGGATGCGCAGCTGCGCCATCGTCATCGCCCTGGCCGTGGGCTATGCCCTGGCCGGCTACCTGGGCCGCTTGAACTTCACCGGTATGCACGAAGCCGCGCTGTTCCAGGTGCCGGTGCCGCTGCACTTTGGTCTGGGCTTCTCCTGGGCGCTGTTCATTCCGATGCTGGTGATTTACCTGGTGACGTCGCTGGAAGCCATTGGTGATGTGACCGCGACCAGCAAGGTCTCGCGCCAGCCGGTGGAAGGCCCGCTGTGGATGCAGCGGATCAAGGGCGGGGTGCTGGTCAACGGCGCCAACTCGCTGCTGGCCGGGGTGTTCAATACCTTCCCGAGCTCGATCTTCGCCCAGAATAACGGCGTGATTCAGCTGACCGGCATTGCCAGCCGTCATATTGGCGTGTGGATTGCGGCGATGCTGGTGATTCTTGGCCTGTTCCCGAGCGTGGCCGGGGTGATCCAGGCGGTGCCTGAGCCGGTGCTCGGGGGTGCGGCGATGGTGATGTTCGGCGCGGTGGCGGCTTCGGGGATCAATATCCTTGCCAGCATCAGCCTGGATCGTCGCGCGCTGCTGATCATTGCCGTGTCGCTGGCGCTGGGCCTGGGCGTGGCACAGGTGCCGGAGTTCCTCGCGCACATGCCGTCGGCGCTGCGTAATGTGCTGGAGTCGGGGGTGGCCACCGGGGGGATTTGTGCCCTGGTGCTGAACTGGTTCTTGCCGGAACATAAAGACAAGGCCTGAGATTGAGGTTGCCCCCATCGCGGGTCAAGCCCGCTCCAACAGGAGCGGGCTTTTTGCTTTATCATTCCCGCAGATTTGCTGAAAGAGCCTTCCATGAAGTTCGCCATTGCGGTTTTTTCTCCGGCCCATGCGCCCTCCTCGCGCCGCGCCCTGCGTTTTGCCCAGGCGGCGGTTGCCGGCGGGCATGAGATTGTCCGGCTGTTTTTCTATCAGGACGGTGTGCACAGTGCCTCGGGCAATGTGGTAACTCCCCAGGATGAGCTGGACCTGGCCGCTGAGTGGCGCGCGTTCGTCAGCGCCCAGCAGCTCGATGCCGTGGTGTGCATCGCCGCCGCCCTGCGCCGTGGCGTGCTCAACGCCGAGGAGGCCCAGCGCTACCAGCGCCCGGCGGTCAACCTGCCGGCGCCGTGGGAGCTGTCGGGGCTTGGCCAGTTGCATGAAGCGGCGCAAGGCGCCGATCGGCTGATGTGCTTTGGAGGCGATTGAAATGGCCAAGTCCTTGCTGATTATCAGCCGCCAGGCCCCCTGGGCCGGGCCGTCCGCCCGTGAGGCGCTGGATATCGCCCTGGCCGGCGGTGCCTTCGATTTGCCGCTGGGTATGCTGTTTCTCGATGACGGCGTGTTCCAGCTCGCCCCCGGCCAGCAGCCGGCCCAGCTGCAGCAGAAGAACCTCGCAGCCAACCTGCAGGCGCTGCCGATGTTTGGCGTCGAGGAGCTGTTCGCCGCCGCTAGCTGCCTGCAAGAGCGCGGCCTTGCCGCCGACACCCTGAGCCTGCCGGTGCAGGTGCTGGATGACGCCGCGCTGGCGGCGTTGATCGACCGTTTCGACCAGGTGGTGACCCTCTGATGAGCACCTTGCACGTGATTTCCCACTCGCCATTTGGCGATAACCGCCTGAGCAGCTGCCTGCGCCTGCTCGGCAGCGCCGACGGCTTGTTGCTGTGTGGCGATGCAGTGTATGCCCTGCAGCCCGGCAGCGCGCCGCTGCGCAGCCTGCAGGCGAGCCAGCTGGACGGGCGCCTGTTCGCCCTGGACGAAGACCTGCAAGCCCGCGCCATCGCCCTCAGCGAGCTGGGCAAGGCCATCGACTACCCGGCCTTCGTCGAACTGTCGCTGCACTATGACAAGGTCAACAGCTGGCTATGAATACCCTGACTGTCGGCGAGCGCAGCATCGCCCTGGATAAAGACGGCTACCTGCTTGAGCTGGGTGACTGGTCCGCGGAGGTCGCCAGCGCCCTCGCCGCCCATGAAGACCTGGAGCTGACCGCAGAACACTGGGAAGTGCTGAACCTGTTGCGCGACTTCTACCAGGAGTTCCAGCTGTCGCCGGCCACCCGCCCGCTGATCAAGTACAGCGCGCTCAAGCTGGGCGCGGACAAAGGCAACAGCCTGCACCTGAATCGCCTGTTCAAGGGCACCCCCGCCAAACTCGCCGCGAAACTTGCGGGCCTGCCGAAGCCGACCAATTGCATATGACCGACCATAGCCCGCTGATCATCGAAACCCCGGCCGAACACCCGTTTGCCCAGTTCGTGCGCATCCTCGGCAAGGGCAAGCGCGGCGCCCGCGGCCTGAGCCGCGAGGAAGCCCGCGAGGCCATGGGCATGCTGCTCGATGGCAAAGTCGAGGAAACCCAGCTCGGCGCCTTTCTGATGCTGCTGCGCCACAAGGAAGAGAGCCCCGAGGAGCTGGCCGGCTTTACCGAAGCACTGCGCCAGCGCCTGCAGGCACCGCCGATTGAGGTTGATCTCGACTGGCCAAGCTACGCCGGCAAAAAACGCCACCTGCCCTGGTACCTGCTGGCCGCCAAGTGCCTGGCGGCCAATGGCGTGCGCATCCTCCTGCACGGCGGCGGTGCACACACGGCCGGGCGGCTATACACCGAGCAATTGCTGGATTTACTGCAGATTCCGCTGTGCCGGGACTGGAATGCAGTGTCTGAAGCGCTGGACAGCCACAAGCTGGCGTTCATCCCGCTGCAAGACTGGGCACCACGCCTGCAACGAATGATCGACCTGCGCAACACCCTGGGCCTGCGCTCGCCGATTCACTCCCTGGCCCGCGTGCTCAACCCGCTCAGTGCCCGCTGCGGCCTGCAGAGCATCTTCCACCCGGGCTACCAGGCCGTGCACCGCGAGGCCAGCCGCCTGCTGGGCGACACGGCGATTGTGGTCAAGGGTGATGGCGGCGAGATCGAGATCAACCCGGACACCAGCAGCCACCTGTATGGCACCGCCGACGGCGTTGATTGGGATGAAGAATGGCCGGCCCTGGCCGCCCAGCGTCATGTCAAACCGGCGAGCCTGGAGCCTGAGCAGTTACTGGCCGTGTGGCGCGGTGATGAGCAGCACAGCTATGGCGAACTGGCGGTAGTGGCGACCATGGCCCTGGCCTTGCGTGGCCTCGGTCAAGGCCGCGAAGAAGCCTTCGCCCAGGCGCAACGCTATTGGGATCAGCGCAACTGATCGACTGAGCCGATCAAACAGGCCCGGACTTTGCGCTATTCGTTCGAACCCAGCTCCGTACACTGGGCTCTATATCAGAACGAATCGCCAAGGAGCTCAGCATGGGCCTGTTGATCGACGGACGCTGGCACGACCAGTGGTATGAAAGCAGCAAAGACGGCGCCTTCCAGCGCGAAAGCGCGCAGCGGCGCAACGCCCTGCCCGCCGCCGAGGCCGGTCGTTATCACCTGTATGTGTCGCTGGCCTGTCCCTGGGCCCACCGCACCCTGATCTTTCGCAAGCTCAAGGGCCTCGAGAGCCTGATCGATGTGTCGGTGGTCAGCTGGCTAATGGGCGAGCATGGCTGGACCTTCGACCAGAGCAAGGGCTCGACCGGCGACAAGCTTGAGCACCTGGACTTCCTGCACCAGCGCTACACCCGCGACGACCCGCACAACAGCGGCCGGGTCACAGTGCCAGTACTGTGGGATAAACACGAGCAGCGCATCGTCAACAACGAGTCGGCAGAGATCATTCGCATCTTCAACTCGGCGTTCGACGGGCTGACCGGCAATCGCCTGGACCTGTATCCCGAGCCCTTGCGCAAGCAGATCGATGCGCTCAACGAGCGAATCTATCCGGCGGTCAACAACGGCGTGTACCGGGCAGGCTTTGCCACGTCGCAGGCCGCCTATGAGCAGGCGTTTGATGAGGTGTTTGCCGAACTGGATCATCTGGAGCGGCTGCTCGGCACACAGCGCTATCTGGCCGGGGAATACCTGACCGAGGCCGACTGGCGGCTGTTTACCACACTGATTCGCTTTGACGCGGTGTACCACGGACACTTCAAGTGCAACCTGCGGCGCATTGCCGATTACCCGAACCTGTCGAACTGGCTACGGGAGCTGTACCAGTGGCCGGGGATCGCCGAGACGGTGAACTTCGAGCATATCCAGAAGCACTACTACATGAGCCACAAGACCATCAATCCGAACGGCATTGTGCCCAAGGGGCCGTTGCAGGATTTTGAGCTGGGGCATGACCGGGAGCGGCTGGTGGGGCGAGGGATTTGGCGCAAGGCTGGGGAATAGGGGTGGATTCATCGCGGGGCTTGCCCCGCGATGCGGTTACGGCTGGGCGCCTTCGAACCAGGCCAGCTTCTCGCGAAGCTGTACGACTTCGCCGACGATCACCAGGGTCGGCGCATGCACTTCATGCTCGGCCACAAGTTTGGGCAAGTCGGCCAAGGTGCCGGTAAACACCCGCTGGTTCGGCGTGGTGCCCTGCTGCACCAGGGCCGCCGGGGTATCGGCCGCCCGACCGTGGCGAATCAGCTCGGCACAGATGGTCGGCAGGCCCACCAGGCCCATGTAGAACACCAGGGTCTGCGCCGGTGCTACCAGGTCATTCCAGGGCAGGTCGCTGGTACCGTCCTTGAGGTGACCGGTGACGAAACGCACCGACTGCGCATAGTCGCGGTGGGTCAGCGGGATGCCGGCATAGGCCGAGCAGCCACTGGCCGCAGTAATCCCGGGCACTACCTGAAACGGAATGCCCTGGGCCGCCAGCTCTTCGATCTCTTCGCCGCCACGGCCGAAGATGAACGGATCGCCGCCCTTCAGACGCAGCACCCGCTTGCCCTGACGCGCCAGCTCGACCAATTGCTGGTTGATCTGCGCTTGCGGCACGGCGTGGTCGGCGCGGCGTTTGCCGACGTAGATGCGCTCGGCATCACGGCGGCACAGTTCGATGATCGCCGGAGCGACCAAGCGATCGTAGAGCACCACGTCGGCTTGCTGCATCAGGCGCAAGGCGCGGAAGGTCAGCAGGTCCGGGTCACCGGGGCCAGCGCCGACCAAATACACCTCGCCCGGCGCCTGGTAGGTGGCACCGTCGATCTTGGCTTGCAGCAGGCGTTCGGCTTCAGCGCCCTGCCCGGCCAGTTGCCGCTCGGCGATCGGGCCCTGGAACACATCTTCCCAGAAACCGCGACGCTGATTGACGTCCGGGTACAGCGCCTTGACCTTGTGCCGAAAGCGCGCGCCGAGGCCGGCCAGTTCGCCATAGGCGGCGGGAATCCAGGTTTCCAGCTTGGCCCGGATCAGCCGCGCCAGCACCGGCGCATCGCCGCCGCTGGAGACCGCAACCACCAATGGCGAGCGGTCGACAATGGCCGGGAAGATCACCGAACACAGCGCCGGCGCATCGACCACGTTGACCGGTACGCAGCGCTGCTGGGCATCGGCCGAGACCTGGGCGTTGAGCGCCTGGTCGTCGGTGGCGGCAATAATCAGCTGGCAACCGTCGAGGTCGCCAGGCTGGTAACCACGGCTGAGGATTTCACCACCGCTGTGCCGGGCAAGCTCGGCCAGTTGCGCTTCGATCTCGGGCGCCACGACCCGCAGCACAGCCCCGGCGTCGGCCAGCAGACGCGATTTGCGCAAGGCAATCTCGCCTCCGCCGACGATCAGCACACGGCTGCCGCGCAGTTTGTGGAACAGCGGCAGAAATTCCATTTAACCGATGACCTCCAGGCCACCCATGTACGGCTTGAGCACTTCTGGCACGCGGATCGAACCGTCAGCCTGCTGGTAGTTCTCGAGCACCGCCACCAGGGTACGGCCAACTGCCAGGCCCGAACCGTTGAGGGTGTGCACCAGCTCCGGCTTGCCGGTTTCCGGGTTGCGCCAGCGCGCCTGCATACGGCGGGCCTGGAAGTCGCCACAGTTGGAGCACGAGGAGATTTCGCGGTACTTGTCCTGGCTCGGCACCCAGACTTCCAGATCGTAGGTTTTCACCGCGCTGAAGCCCATGTCGCCGGTGCACAGCGCCAGAACGCGATATGGCAGCTCCAGGGCCTGCAGGACGCGTTCGGCGTTGGCGGTCAGGCCTTCGAGGGCTTCCATGGATTTGCCCGGCTCGACGATCTGTACCATCTCGACCTTGTCGAACTGGTGCTGGCGAATCATGCCGCGGGTGTCGCGACCCGAGGCGCCGGCTTCGCTACGGAAGCACGGGGTGTGGGCGACGAATTTGATCGGCAGTTGCTTGGCGTCGAGGATCTCGCCGGCCACGATGTTGGTCAGCGACACTTCGGCAGTCGGGATCAGGTAGAAGTCAGCTTCGCCGTCGCGGCTGATCTTGAACAGGTCTTCCTCGAACTTGGGCAGCTGGCCGGTGCCTTGCAGCGCCGGGGCCTGGACCAGGTACGGGGTGTAGGCTTCTTCGTAGCCGTGCTCGCTGGTGTGCAGGTTGATCATGAACTGCGCCAGGGCGCGGTGCAGGCGCGCGATCGGGCCACGCAGCAGGGCGAAACGGGCGCCCGACAGCTTGGCCGCGGTTTCAAAGTCCAGGCCGCCGGTCAGCTCGCCGAGCGCCACGTGGTCCTTGATTTCGAAGTCGAACGCGCGCAGGGTGCCCCAACGACGCACTTCGACGTTGTGGTCTTCATCGGCGCCGACCGGCACGCTGTCGTCCGGCAGGTTGGGAATGCCCAGCAGGATCGCGTCCAGTTCAGCCTGGATGCCGTCCAGCTCGACCTTGCCGCTGGCAAGCTCGCCAGCCATGCGCTCGACGTCAGCCATCAGCGGGGCGATGTCTTCGCCCTTGGCCTTGGCCTGGCCGATGGATTTGGAACGGGCGTTACGCTCGGCCTGCAGTTGTTCGGTACGGGTCTGCACCACCTTGCGGCGTTCTTCCAGTGCCTCGATGCGCGCGACATCCAGGCTGAAGCCACGGGAGGCCAGGCGGTCCGCCACTTCCTGAAGTTGGCCGCGTAACAGTTTGGAATCGAGCATATCGTTCTCTCGTTGGTTCAGAATTTGGTCAAAGACAGGCCAGCCCAGGTTGCGAGCAGCCCGCCCAATACGCTGGCTCCGGCATACCCGAAGGCCAGCGGCGCCTGCCCGCTTTCGAGCAGGCGCACGGTATCCAGTGAAAAGGATGAAAAGGTTGTCAGACCGCCGAGAAACCCGACGATCAGGCCCGCGCGCAGCTCGACCGGCACCAGCGGGCGATGCAAAAACAGCCCGTAGAGCAAGCCGATCAGCAGGCAGCCAATCAGATTGACCGCCAGCGTACCGAGATAGAAGTGGCGTGGCCAGTGCGCGTTGACCCAATTGGCCGTGGCAAAGCGCAGCAAGGTGCCGGCGATGCCGCCGGCGCTGACTGCGGCGACCAGCGCAATCATGGTTTTCTCCGCTGCCGCGGGCTGTTGCGGTCAAGTTCGGCCAGGTGCTTGAGCTTCTCGCCGATCTTCAGTTCCAGGCCTCGCGGCACCGGTTGGTAGTAGTGGCGCGGCGCGAGGTTGTCGGGGAAATAGTCTTCGCCGGCGGCGTAGGCATCCGGCTCGTCGTGGGCGTAGCGGTATTCGTCGCCATAGCCCAGTTGCTTCATCAGCTTGGTCGGGGCGTTGCGCAGGTGCAGCGGCACCTCCAGCGAACCGTGCTCGCCGGCTTCGCGCAGGGCGGTCTTGAAGCCCATGTACACCGCGTTGCTCTTCGGCGCGCAGGCCAGGTAGGTAATGGCCTGGGCCACCGCCAGCTCGCCTTCTGGGCTGCCCAGGCGCTCCTGAACGTCCCAGGCCGCCAGGCACAGGCTCAGGGCGCGAGGGTCGGCGTTGCCGATATCTTCGCTGGCCATGCGCACCACGCGGCGGGCGATATACAGCGGGTCGCAGCCGCCATCGAGCATGCGCGCGAACCAGTACAGGGCGCCGTCGGGGTTGGAGCCGCGCACCGATTTGTGCAGCGCCGAGATCTGGTCGTAGAAGGCTTCGCCACCCTTGTCGAAACGCCGGCGACTGTCGCCGAGCAGGCTCTGCAGCAGCTCGACGCCGATTTCACCGCCGTCTTCGGCCAGGTCCGAAGCGTTTTCAAGGAAGTTGAGCATGCGCCGACCATCGCCATCGGCAGCGGCCATGAGCATCTGGAAGGCTTCGTCGCCGACGCGCAACTGGCGCTTGCCCAGGCCACGCTCTTCAGTCAGGGCGCGGTTGACCAGCTTGCGCAGCGCGGCTTCGTCGAGGCTTTTGAGCACATACACCCGCGCCCGCGACAGCAGCGCATTGTTGAGCTCGAACGAGGGGTTCTCGGTGGTGGCGCCGATGAAGATCAGCGTGCCGTCTTCCACATACGGCAAGAAGGCGTCCTGCTGGGACTTGTTGAAACGGTGCACTTCGTCGACGAACAGAATCGTCCGGCGCCCGTACTGCCCCGCCTGCTGCTTGGCGATGTCCACCGCGTGGCGGATTTCCTTGACCCCGGCGAGCACCGCCGAAACGGTCTCGAAATGGGCATCGCAAAACTGCGCCAGCAGCCGCGCCAGGGTGGTCTTGCCGACCCCGGGCGGCCCCCAGAAGATCATCGAGTGCAGCGCGCCCGCTTCCAGTGCCTCGCGCAGCGGCTTGCCGCGGGCCAGCAGGTGCTCCTGGCCGACGTACTCGTCCAGGTTGGCCGGGCGCAGGCGCGCGGCCAGGGGCTGGGCTACGGGGTCGCTACGAAACAGGTCCATGGACGGCGCTACTACCTCTTACTCGGAGATGACATCCGCACCCTTGGGGATGTCGAACTTGAACTTGCTCGCCGGAATATTCTCGTTGGCCTTCACCCCGGTGAACAGGATGTTGGTGCGCTGGCCGACGCTGTCGATCAGTTGCATGTCATTGACCAGGCCACGACGGAACGACAGGCGCAGCGAGTCGAACAGGGTGTCCTTGGTTTTCGGCTTGAGCACGAAATCCATGACCTCGCCCTGCTCCTTGGAGGTGATGTCGAAGCTCTGGCTGATCTTCGAGACGTCACCGGACAGCAGCAGTGCCGGGGTTTCGGTCAAACGCTGGTCAAGTTTCTTGATGGTAGCCTGTTCCAGGTCAGGGTCCCACAACGTGACGTTCTTGCCGTCCGACACCACCACCTGCTCGGCCGGTGCATCGGTGTGCCAATAGAACAGACCCGGGCGCTGCACGGCCATCTGCCCGGTGGTTTCCTGCAGCTGGGTACCGGTGCCATCGAGGGTCAGCTGGGAGAAGTTGGCGCTAATGGTTTTGGACTTGTCCAGCAACTGCGTCAGGCGTGCCGCATCGGCTTCGGCGGCAATTGCCGAAGCGCTGGACAGGGCCATAGCGGAAACCAACAGCATGCGAATCAGGCGCATGGAAATCCTCGTTGCAGTATGAAGGGGCTGGCGGCCGTCACTGGCCGCCAGCAGGTTGGATCATCAGTCGCGGGACGGCCCGGGGGCAATCACTTCGCGCGAACCGTTGGTGTTCATGGCGGTGACCACACCGGCCATTTCCATCGCCTCGATCATCCGCGCAGCGCGGTTGTAGCCGATCTTCAGCTTGCGCTGTACGGCAGAGATGGAGGCACGGCGGCTTTCCAGCACGAACTGCACGGCTTCATCGTACAGCGCGTCGGTTTCGGCATCGTCGCCGTCACCGCCGCCGCCACCGCCGTCAAAGCCGCTGCCGGCCTCTTCGACACCGCTGAGGATGTCGTCGTTGTAGTCCGGGGCGCCGCGCAGTTTCCAGGCTTCGACCACGCGATGGACTTCATCATCGGAAACAAAGGCGCCATGCACGCGAATCGGCAGGCTGGTGCCCGGCGGCATGTAAAGCATGTCACCGTGACCCAGCAACTGCTCGGCGCCGCCCTGGTCGATGATGGTCCGCGAGTCGATCTTGCTCGATACCTGGAAAGCCATCCGCGTCGGGATGTTGGCCTTGATCAGGCCGGTAATCACATCCACCGACGGCCGCTGGGTGGCGAGAATCAGGTGGATACCGGCGGCACGGGCCTTCTGGGCGATACGCGCGATCAGCTCTTCGACCTTCTTGCCGACGATCATCATCATGTCGGCAAACTCGTCGACCACCACAACGATGGTCGGCAGGGTTTTCAGCAGCGGCGGCACGTCGTCCATGCTTTCGCGCTTGAACATCGGGTCGTAGATCGGCTCGCCCGCCTCTTCGGCGTCCTTGACCTTGCGGTTGAAGCCGGCCAGGTTGCGCACGCCCATGGCCGCCATCAGCTTGTAGCGCCGCTCCATCTCGGCGACGCTCCAGCGCAGGGCGTTGGCGGCATCCTTCATGTCGGTAACCACCGGGCACAGCAGGTGCGGAATGCCTTCGTAGATCGACAGCTCAAGCATTTTCGGGTCGATCATGATCAGCTTGGCGTCTTCCGGGCCCGACTTGAACAGGATCGACAGGATCATGGCGTTGACGCCCACCGACTTACCGGAACCGGTGGTACCGGCCACCAGCAGGTGGGGCATCTTCGCAAGGTCGGTGATCACCGGCTTGCCGCCGATGTCGTGGCCCAGGGCCATGGTGACCGGCGACTTGGCCTCGTCGTATTGCGGCGACGACAGCACTTCGGAGAAGCGCACGATCTGCCGGTCTTCGTTGGGAATCTCGATACCGACGGTGGTCTTGCCGGGGATCACTTCAACCACGCGCACGCTGGTCACAGCCAGGGAACGGGCCAGGTCCTTGGCCAGGTTGGCGATGCGACTGACCTTGACGCCAGCGGCCGGCTGGATTTCGTAACGGGTAATCACCGGGCCTGGGTGGATCGAGTCTACCGAGACTTCGACACCGAATTCCTTGAGTTTGATTTCCAGCAGGTGGCCAACCCCGGCCAGAGACTCTGGCGAGTAATTGACCTGCTTCTTCTCGGCAGGATCGAGGATCGAGATCGGCGGCAAGGTGCCTTCGATGGCACTGTCGACAAACAGCGGCGCCTGTTTTTCTTTCTGCACGCGCTTGCTCGGCTCCGGCGCCTTGGCCGGGGCTGGCATGATCACCGGCGCTGGCTGCTGCACGCGCTCGGCAACGTGTTTGCTCAAGGCCTGGTCGCGCTCGATGATGCGTTCCTTGGCCTTGGCCTGCTCACGGCGATCAGGGGCTACCGGGGCGACCACATCATGGACCTGGTCGTCGACCTCACGCAGCTGCGCCACCAGGCGCTTGCGCTCGTTGCGCGCTTCCCACCAGCGGTTGGCGGCGCCCTGGAACAGCTCGAACAGGTCGAGGGTGATCTTGCCGGTGACGTCCATGACCTTGAACCACGACAGGTCGGTGAACACGGTCAGGCCGAACAGGAACAGGGCGATGAACATCAGCGTGCTGCCCTGCACGTTCAGGGCGTTCTTGGCCAGGTCGCCGAGGCTTTCGCCCAGCGCGCCACCGGCCGATGCCGGCAGGCTGGCAGCGGAATGAAAATGGATATGCGCCAGCGCCGCGCCCGAAAGCACCAGGAACACCAGGCCAATCAGGCGCCAGGAGAACAGCCAACCGCTCCACTGCCACGGCTGGTGGCGTTCGCGGAAGATCTGCCAGGTCTTGATCGCCAGCAGCAAGGGGAAGATGTAGGCGAAATAGCCCAGGACCATGAACAGGATGTCGGCGAAGTAGGCACCGGCACGGCCGGCGGCGTTCTGCACCTGCTCGACGTTGCTGGTGTGGCTGAAGCCCGGGTCGGCCTGGTCGTAGGTCAGCAAGGCCATCCACAGGTACAGGCACAGCGCGCCCACGGCGATCAGCGCACCTTCCTTGAGCCGATAGTGCAGCTGCTGGCGCCAGAGCGGCACGGGCAAGGGACTGGGTGTTGCGGTGGATTTCTTCAAAACGCGTCTATTCCTGCGCTCATTGCGCGTCCAACAGTGATTGACCCAACTGAACAGTCAACAAACCACTACTTTTAACATTACTGCCCGCCTACCGCCATGGCGGCACGCCAGAACACACGTAAACGGGGGCCAATTTCCTATACAGCAATTTGAGCACGCATTTTCTTTTGTGACAAAGGCTTATGCGGTGTTTTTGTGCAAGTGTGACAACAAAGGCCGATGCAAGTTGCCTGATGCAGGAGCAGGCTTGCCCCGCGATGGGCTTTCAGGCAATGCTGAACCCCCTCCCCTCCTCCATCACTGGACCACGATGCTGACCTGGCTGAGCCGCGACACCCTGACCTTCCCGCCGCTGGACAAAGCCCTGCGCGACCCCAACGGCCTGCTCGCCGCCGGCGGCGACCTGAGCGCCGAGCGCCTGGTGCAGGCCTATCGCCATGGTTGCTTTCCCTGGTACCAGGACGGCCAGCCGATCCTCTGGTGGTCGCCCGACCCGCGTACCGTGCTGTTTCCCGACGAATTGCACGTGTCGCGCTCGCTGCGCAAGTTCATCCGCCAGGGCCACTACCAGGTCAGCTTCGACCAGGACTTTGCCGCAGTGATCAACGCCTGCGCCGCACCGCGCGACTATGCCGACGGCACCTGGATCACCGACAGCATGCAGGCGGCCTACCTGCAGCTGCACCAGCAGGGCTTTGCCCATTGCGTTGAGGTGCGCCGCGATGGCGAGCTGGTGGGCGGCCTGTACGGCCTGGCCATGGGCCGGCTGTTTTTCGGCGAATCGATGTTCAGCCGCGCCGACAACGCCTCCAAAGTCGGCTTCGTGGCTTTGGTCGAGCACCTGCAACAGGCAGGATTCGTCCTGATTGATTGTCAGATGCCTACCGACCACCTGCACAGCCTCGGCGCCCGCGCCATCGCCCGGGCCACGTTTGCCGACTACCTGCAGCGCTATCTCGACCAGCCCAACAGCGCCAGCTGGGTTTGCTAGGCGAGTTTTTCCAGCTGGCTTACACTTAAAACAAAAGCACCTCCCGAGGGGTTGATCATGACAGAGCTGGCGCGGTTGAAGTTTTATGCCACTCAACCCCATTCCTGCAGCTACCTGCCAGACGAACAAGCCACCACGCTGTTTCTCGACCCGAGCCAGCCGATGGACGTGAATGTCTACGCAGACCTGTCGGAAATGGGCTTCCGGCGTAGCGGCGACCACCTGTATCGTCCGCACTGCCAGAACTGCAACGCCTGCGTGCCGGCGCGGATCCCGGCTGCGCGCTTTTTGCCCAACCGCCAGCAAAAACGCATCCTCAAGCGCAACGCCGACCTGACCGTGAGTGCCGCCCGTCCGGCGTTCAAGGAGGAATATTTCGAGCTGTACCGGCGCTACATCGAGCAGCGCCACGCCGACGGCGACATGTACCCGCCCAGCCGCGACCAGTTTTCTACTTTCCTGGTCCGTGACCTGCCGTTTTCACGCTTTTACGAGTTCCGCCTGGACGGCCGCCTGCTCGCCGTGGCGGTCACCGACCTGTTGCCCAATGGCCTTTCGGCGGTGTACACCTTCTACGAACCGGAGGAAGAGCGGCGCAGCCTGGGCCGCTTTGCCATCCTCTGGCAGATCACCGAAGCCCTGCGCCTGGAGCTGGACGCGGTCTACCTCGGTTACTGGATCAAGAACTGCAAAAAGATGAACTACAAGACCCAGTACCGCCCCATCGAGCTGCTGATCAATCAACGTTGGGTGACGTTGAACTGAAATCATTGGCTTGAGGTCCATTTTTCGGGCACAATGCACGCCACTTTTTTTGCCTGGCGCAGCTGTGCACCGGGCCATTAACTGGACACCGAGGGCTTTACTGCATGTCGAAAGAAGACAGCTTCGAAATGGAAGGCACTGTCGTCGACACCCTGCCCAACACCATGTTCCGTGTGGAGTTGGAAAATGGGCACGTCGTTACCGCGCACATCTCCGGAAAGATGCGCAAGAACTACATTCGTATTCTGACCGGTGACAAGGTCCGCGTCGAACTGACGCCCTATGACCTGAGCAAGGGGCGCATCACCTACCGCGCCCGCTAAGCGACACCAACAAAAACGCCCGGCTAAATGCCGGGCGTTTTTGTTGGCCTTTGAAAAGCATCGCGGGGCAAGCCCGCGATCAGCCGTTACGCCATCTCAGCGGTGGTCTCGAAGTCGAACACCAGTTCGCCATCGCGGATGTCGATGTGCACCACACCGCCATGCTCGGCCAGTTCGCCAAACAGGATCTCTTCGGCCAGCGGCCGTTTGATCTTGTCCTGGATCAGCCGCGCCATTGGCCGCGCGCCCATCTGCGCATCGTAGCCACCGGCCGCCAGCCATCCGCGCGCCGCATCGCTCACCTCGAGCAACACGCGCTTGTCTTCCAGCTGCGCCTGAAGTTCGATGAGGAACTTGTCCACCACGCTCTTGATCGTCTCGTGGCTGAGGCGGCCAAACTGGATGATGGTGTCCAGACGGTTGCGGAACTCCGGCGTGAAGCTCTTCTTGATCACTTCCATGGCATCGGATGAGTGATCTTGATGGGTGAAGCCGATGGAGGCTCGTGCAGCGGTTTCAGCACCGGCGTTGGTGGTCATGATGACGATGACGTTACGGAAATCCGCCTTGCGCCCGTTGTTGTCGGTCAGGGTACCGTGGTCCATTACCTGCAGCAGCAGGTTGAAGACTTCCGGGTGGGCCTTCTCGATTTCATCGAGCAGCAACACGCAGTGCGGCTGCTTGGTGATGGCTTCGGTGAGCAGGCCACCCTGGTCGAAACCGACGTAGCCCGGAGGCGCACCGATCAGACGCGAGACGGTATGACGCTCCATGTACTCCGACATGTCGAAGCGTACCAGCTCGACACCCAGGGCCTTGGCCAGCTGGCGCGCCGCTTCGGTTTTACCGACACCGGTAGGGCCGGCAAACAGGAACGAGCCGACCGGTTTGTCGGGCGCCTTGAGGCCGGCACGGGACAGCTTGATGGCGGTGGCCAGCGAATCGATCGCCGCATCCTGGCCGAACACGGTGAGCTTGAGGTCGCGCTCCAGGTTACGCAGCAGCTCCTTGTCGGAACTGGTGACGTGTTTTGGCGGAATCCGCGCGATTTTGGCGACGATGTCTTCGACTTGCGGCACGTCGATACGCTTGACGCGCATCTCCACCGGCTGCAGGCGCTGGTAGGCGCCGGCCTCGTCGATCACATCGATGGCCTTGTCGGGCATGTGCCGGTCATTGATGTAGCGCGCTGCAAGCTCGGCAGCGGCGCGCAGGGCCTCGTCGCTGTACTCGATGTTGTGGTGGCTCTCGAAACGCCCCTTGAGCCCGCGCAGGATGCCCACGGTGTCTTCCACCGACGGCTCGCTGACATCGACCTTCTGGAAGCGCCGCGCCAGGGCCCGGTCTTTTTCGAAGATGCCGCGAAATTCCTGGAAGGTGGTCGAGCCGATGCAACGGATATCACCCGAAGACAGCAGCGGCTTGAGCAGGTTGGAGGCGTCCATTACCCCACCGGAGGCCGCGCCGGCACCGATGATGGTGTGGATCTCGTCGATGAACAGGATCGCCTGCGGGCGTTTGCGCAGTTCGTTGAGCAGCGCCTTGAAGCGCTTCTCGAAGTCGCCGCGGTACTTGGTACCGGCCAGCAAGGCGCCCAGGTCCAGGGAGTAGACCACGCTTTGTGCCAGCAGGTCCGGCACCTGGCCATCGACGATGCGCTTGGCCAGGCCTTCGGCGATGGCGGTTTTACCGACACCGGCCTCGCCCACCAGCAGCGGGTTGTTCTTGCGCCGACGGGCGAGGATCTGCGCCACGCGCTCGACTTCGAGCTCACGGCCGACCAGCGGGTCGATGCGCCCTTGGCGGGCCTGTTCGTTGAGGTTGCTGGCATAGGCATCCAGGGGATTGCCCGACGATGACGTCTCGCCACCCTCCTCGTCCTGCATGTCCTGCTCGCCCTCGGAGTGCTCACCATGGCCCGGCACCTTGGAGATACCATGGGCGATGTAGTTGACCACGTCGATACGGGCCACACTCTGTTGTTTAAGCAGGAACACGGCCTGGCTTTCCTGTTCGCTGAAAATCGCAACCAGTACGTTGGCACCGGTGACTTCACGCTTGCCCGAGCTCTGGACATGGAAGACTGCGCGCTGCAATACACGCTGGAAGCCCAGGGTTGGCTGGGTCTCGCGGTCCTCGTCGTGCACGGGGATCAACGGCGTGGTGGAGTCGATGAACTCCTGCAGGTCGTGTTTGAGTTTGTCGAGGTTTGCGCCGCAGGCGCGCAGAACGGTCGCGGCGGCCTCATTATCCAATAGTGCCAGCAGCAGGTGCTCGACGGTCATGAACTCATGACGTTTCGAGCGTGCCTCCTTGAAGGCCAGATTGAGGGTGACTTCGAGCTCGCGGTTTAACATAGCTTCACCTCATACCCAAGTGGCCGGCGATTAACCGTCCTTCTCGATTTCACAGAGTAGCGGATGCTGGCTTTCCCTTGCGTATTGGTTGACCTGCATGGCCTTGGTCTCGGCGATGTCACGGGTAAACAATCCGCACACTGCCCGTCCTTCTGTGTGGACGGCCAGCATGACCTTGGTCGCCAGCTCGCGATTCAGGTTAAAAAACACCTCGAGCACTTCGACGACGAAATCCATCGGTGTGTAGTCATCGTTAAACAAAACCACCTTGTACATGGGTGGCGCCTGCAGGGCCGGTTTGGCCTCCTGTACTGCCAGGCCAGAACCATCGTCCTCATGCGATTGCGGGCGATCCTGATTGAATGTTAGTCGAATCTGGCTATGTGCATGCATGGAAAGAATTTCATCATTTCGACAGGTTGGTTTATGGGTTGACCGCACAGGCGACGCGGGACAGCCGTCGCCTCACCTTGACTATCGGCAAAACGGTGTTACAACCAATAAGAACCCACCGTGGTCGATAAAGATCCGCGCAGTCAACCAGAATTTTCGCAGGTTCATATGCGGATGGAGTGGATGATACTCCAGTGATGGAGTCCTTTGCAGAGGGATATGAGGATGGCAAGCGGTAAAGTCAAGTGGTTCAACAACGCCAAGGGCTATGGCTTCATCAATGAAGACGGGAAAACAGAGGATCTGTTCGCACACTACTCGGCTATCGAGATGGAAGGTTATAAAACCCTGAAAGCCGGACAAACCGTCAGTTTCGAGATCATCCAGGGCCCCAAAGGCTTGCATGCGGTCACAATCAAGAATGCGACCGCACCAACCACTGCCTCCCCCGCCTCCAGCCCGCAAACGACTGAAGCCTGAGCCGGCGATCAGACAAAAGAAAACCGGCCAGCCCGCAAGGACTGGCCGGTTTTCTTGTGCCGCTTACATGTGCTTGATCAAGGCATCACCAAAACCGGAGCTGCTGACCAGGGTCGCGCCGTCCATCAGGCGCTCGAAGTCGTAGGTCACGGTCTTGGCGGCGATGGCGCCGTTGGTACCCTTGATGATCAGGTCGGCCGCCTCGGTCCAGCCCAGGTGGCGCAGCATCATCTCGGCCGAGAGAATCACCGAACCCGGGTTGACCTGGTCCTTGCCGGCATATTTAGGCGCGGTACCGTGGGTAGCCTCGAACATTGCCACGGTGTCGGACAGGTTGGCGCCAGGAGCGATACCGATGCCGCCGACTTCCGCCGCCAGGGCGTCGGACAGGTAGTCACCGTTGAGGTTGAGGGTGGCGATTACATCGTATTCGGCCGGACGCAGCAGGATCTGCTGGAGCATGGCGTCGGCGATGGCGTCCTTGACGATGACTTCACGGCCGGTTTTCGGGTTCTTGAACTTCATCCACGGGCCGCCATCAAGCAGCTCGGCACCGAACTCGTTCTTGGCCACTTCGTAGCCCCAGTCCTTGAAGGCACCTTCGGTGAACTTCATGATGTTGCCCTTGTGCACGATGGTCAGCGACTTGCGGTCGTTGTCCACCACGTATTGCAGGGCCTTGCGCACCAGGCGCTGGGTGCCTTCCTTGGAGACCGGCTTGATGCCGATGCCGCAATCCTGGTCGAAACGGATCTTGGTGACGCCCATTTCTTCTTTGAGGAACTTGATGACCTTGGTCGCCTCGGGCGAGCCGGCCTTCCATTCGATCCCGGCATAGATGTCTTCGGAGTTCTCGCGAAAGATCACCATGTCGACGTCACCCGGCTTTTTCACCGGGCTTGGCACGCCCTGGAACCACACCACCGGGCGCAGGCAGACGTACAGGTCCAGTTGCTGGCGCAGGGCAACGTTAAGGGAACGGATACCGCCACCGACCGGGGTGGTCAGCGGGCCCTTGATGGAGACGACGTAGTCCTTCACCGCATCGAGGGTTTCCTGGGGCAGCCAGGTGTCCTGGTCGTATACCTGGGTGGCTTTCTCACCGGCGTAGACTTCCATCCAGGAAATCTTGCGCTTGCCCCCATAGGCTTTCTCTACAGCAGCATCAACCACTTTGATCATGACGGGGCTTACATCTACGCCAATGCCGTCGCCTTCGATGAACGGGATGATCGGATTATCAGGAACATTGAGAGAATGGTCCGCATTGACGGTGATTTTGTCGCCGACTGCCGGAACCTTGATTTTCTGGTATCCCATGCTGCACTCCGTTTTTTTTGGTGTGGTTCGTCATCTGGATCCCCTGAGCGTACCCCAGTTGAACGGCAACGGGAACCTCGTGCGCAAATGCCCTGCAATGGGGCAGCAACGCCTACATCTTTGGTCTAAAAAAGCCCCTGCGACGGGTTGATCTTGATCAATACGACCAAGGCTTTGGTATACTCGCCCGGTGACCAAAGGGTCACTGGGGGCGAACCGTCTGAAACGAGACCCGCGGCCCCGACAAGACTGGGCTGTTACCGCAGTTCAGCCGTTTGACACTCGACTGATGCAATCCACCATCACCGCCCAGAATCTTCGACCTTCTGCTCATGGATGTGTCTGAGCGAAGCGCCTACCCTGCGCACCTCGAGATTCTGCGCACGCTCAGCAAAACAGAGAGTTAACCCGAATATGCCCACCCGATCCAAGATCATCTATACCTTCACCGACGAAGCCCCCGCCCTCGCCACCTATTCACTGCTCCCCGTCATCGAAGCCTTCACCGCTTCTGCCGACATCGCCGTAGAAACCCGGGACATCTCTCTGGCCGGCCGTATCCTTTCTGCCTTCCCTGAACAGCTCGGCGCCGACAAGCAAGTGGCCGACCACCTGGCAGAACTGGGCCAACTGGCAACCACGCCAGAAGCCAACATCATCAAGCTGCCGAACATCAGCGCCTCGGTTCCGCAACTGAAGGCCGCGATCAAGGAACTGCAAGCCAAGGGCTTCAACATTCCTGATTACCCTGAAGCCGCCGCCACCGATGCCGAGAAAGAAGCCAAGGCTCGCTACGACCGCATCAAGGGCAGCGCCGTGAACCCGGTCCTGCGTGAAGGCAACTCCGACCGCCGCGCCCCGCTGTCGGTCAAGAACTACGCGCGCAAGCACCCGCACAAGATGGGCGCCTGGGCTTCTGACTCCAAGTCCCACGTGGCGCACATGAGCCAGGGCGACTTCTACGGCAGCGAGAAAGCCGCGCTGATCGAAGCCGATGACAGCCTGCGCATCGAACTGCTGGACAAGAACGGCAACACGACCGTCCTGAAAGAAAAAACCGCGGTCAAGGCCGGCGAAATCGTCGACTGCGCGGTCATGAGCACCAAGGCGCTGCGTAAGTTCATCGCCGCCGAGATCGAAGACGCCAAAGCCAAGGGCGTACTGCTGTCGGTCCACCTGAAAGCCACCATGATGAAGGTCTCCGACCCGATCATGTTCGGCCAGATCGTCGCCGAGTACTATCAGGACGCGCTGAACAAGCACGCTGACGTACTGGAGCAGATCGGCTTCAACCTGAACAACGGTATCGGCGACCTGTACGCCCGTATCAAGGCCCTGCCAGCCGAGCAGCAAGCGCAGATCGAAGCTGACGTCAAAGCCGTCTACGACGTCCGCCCAGCCCTGGCCATGGTCAACTCCGACAAGGGCATCACCAACCTGCACGTGCCGAGCGACGTTATCGTCGACGCCTCGATGCCGGCGATGATCCGTGACTCGGGCAAGATGTGGAACACCGAAGGCCAGTTGCAAGACACCAAGGCGGTGATTCCGGACCGTTGCTACGCCACCATCTACCAGGCCGTCATCGAAGACTGCAAGCAACACGGCGCCTTCGATCCGACCACCATGGGCAGCGTGCCGAACGTTGGCCTGATGGCGCAAAAAGCCGAAGAGTACGGCTCTCACGACAAGACCTTCCAGGCCAAGGCCGACGGTGTGATCCGTGTGGTTGACGGCAAGGGCAACCTGCTGCTGTCCCAGGAAGTCGAAGCCGGCGACATCTTCCGCATGTGCCAGACCAAAGACGCGCCGATCCAGGACTGGGTCAAACTGGCCGTCAACCGTGCCCGCGCCAGCAACACCCCGGCGCTGTTCTGGCTCGACCCGCAGCGTGCCCACGACGGCGTGCTGATCGAGAAGGTCCAGCAGTACCTGAAAGACCACGACACCGCCGGCCTGGACATCCGCGTCCTGTCGCCTGTCGAGGCGATGAAGGTTTCCCTGCAGCGCATCCGTGCTGGCCAGGACACCATCTCGGTCACCGGCAACGTGCTGCGCGACTACCTGACCGACCTGTTCCCGATCATGGAACTGGGCACCAGCGCCAAGATGCTGTCGATCGTACCGCTGATGAACAACGGTGGCCTGTTCGAAACCGGCGCCGGCGGCTCGGCCCCCAAGCACGTACAGCAACTGGTTGAAGAGAACTTCCTGCGCTGGGATTCGCTGGGCGAGTTCCTGGCCCTGGCCGCTTCCCTGGAGCACCTGGGCAACGCCTACGCCAACCCGAAAGCCAAGGTACTGGCGGCGACCCTGGACCAGGCCACCGGCCAGTTCCTGGACACCAACAAGTCCCCTGCGCGCAAGGTTGGCGGTATCGACAACCGCGGCAGCCACTTCTACCTGACCCTGTACTGGGCCCAGGCCCTGGCTGCCCAGAGCGACGACGCCGCCCTGCAAGCGCGCTTCGCCCCACTGGCAAAAGCCCTGGCCGAGAACGAAGCGACCATCGTCGCCGAGCTCAACGCCGTTCAGGGCAAGCCGGCTGACATCGGTGGTTACTACTACCCGGATGCCGAGCTGACCAGCAAGGTGATGCGCCCGAGCCAGACCTTCAACAGCGCGATTGCCGCGCTGTAGGCTTGAAGGAATGAAAAAACCCCGGCCACGCACCGGGGTTTTTTAGCTTTAAGTATCAAGCTACAAGCTACAAGAAAGAGCCTTGCGCGCTCGGCTTTTACTTGTAGCTTGCAGCTTGAAACTTCCAACTTAGGGAGAGAATCGACCGTGCGCCCCCACATCACCGTCGCCACCCTCATTGAAGACCAGGGCCGCTTCCTCATGGTTGAGGAGCTCAAGGCCGGCAAACATGTCTTCAACCAGCCCGCCGGCCACCTGGAGGCCAACGAGACCCTGCTCGACGCCGCCCGCCGCGAAACCCTCGAAGAAACCGCCTGGGAGGTCGAGCTGACCGGCGTGGTCGGCATCTACCTCTATACCGCCCCCAGCAACGGCGTGACCTACCAGCGCGTCTGCTTCGCCGCCCGAGCGCTCAAGCACCATCCGGAGCGAGCCCTGGACAGCGACATCGTGCGCGCCGTGTGGCTTACCCGCGAAGAGCTGCTGGCCGACCCCGAGCGCTGGCGCAGCGAGCTGGTGCCGCGCTGCATTGACGACTACCTGGCCGGCCCGCTGCACAGCCTGGCGCTGATTCGCGACTGACAGCAACGATGCCTTGAAGGCCGCAGCCTGATAGAATCGTTGTCTTTTTCCAGATACACAGCCGGTACCTATGACCAGTCCAGCACTTTACGAACCCGAAAAGACACGCGTTATCGTCGGCATGTCCGGCGGCGTGGACTCTTCCGTCTCCGCGCTCCTACTGATGGAGCAGGGCTACCAGGTGGAAGGCCTGTTCATGAAGAACTGGGAAGAGGACGACGGCACCGAATACTGCACCGCCCGCGAAGACCTGGCCGATGCCCAGGCCGTGTGCGACCGCATCGGCATCAAGCTGCACACCGCCAACTTTGCCGCCGAATACTGGGATAACGTCTTCGAGCACTTCCTGGCCGAATACAAGGCCGGGCGCACGCCGAACCCGGACATCCTCTGCAACCGCGAGATCAAGTTCAAGGCCTTCCTCGATTACGCGCTGATGCTCGGTGCCGACCTGATCGCCACCGGTCACTACGTGCGCCGTCGTGACACCGATGGTCGTACCGAACTGCTCAAGGGCCTGGACCCGAACAAGGACCAGAGCTACTTCCTGCACGCCGTCGGCGGCAAGGAAATCGCCCGCACGCTGTTCCCGGTCGGCGAGCTGGAAAAACCCGAAGTGCGTGCCATCGCCGAGAAACATGGCCTGGCCACGGCCAAGAAGAAAGACTCCACCGGCATCTGCTTTATCGGCGAGCGGCGTTTCAGCGACTTCCTCAAGCAGTACCTGCCGGCGCAACCGGGCGAGATCCAGACCACCGAAGGCGAAGTCATCGGTCGTCACCATGGCCTGATGTACCACACCATCGGCCAGCGCCAGGGCCTGGGCATTGGCGGCTTGAAAGACGCCGGCGACGAGCCGTGGTACGTGCTGGAAAAAGACCTGACCCGCAACGTGCTGGTGGTCGGCCAGGGCAACGAACACCCATGGCTGTTCTCCCGCGCCCTGCTCGCCTCGGAAATCTTCTGGGTCAACCCCATTGATCTTTCCAGCCCACGGCGCCTGACCGCCAAGGTGCGCTACCGCCAGAGCGACCAGCACTGCACCCTGGAACAAACCCCGGGCGGCTACCGCGCGGTGTTCGACGAGCCACAGCGGGCCGTTACCCCGGGCCAGTCGGTAGTGTTCTATGACGGCGAAATCTGCCTCGGCGGCGGCGTGATCGAAACCGCCGAGCCGTGGAGCGCGCGCGCATGAATGCCATGCAAGAGCAGTTGATTGCCCTGGGCGGGGTATTCCAGGCCGCGGTGCTGGTTGACCGCATCGCCCGCACCGGCCAGGCCAGTGAGGCTAACCTCGGCTGCATGCTCGGCAGCCTGCTGGTACGTGACCCCAAGGACACCCTGGAGGTGTTCGGCGGTGACGACCTGAACCTGCGCGACGGCTACCGCGCCCTGGCCAGCGCCCTGGAGCGCGACCCGGGCAGCCTGCAGCGCGAGCCGCTGCGCTATGCCCTGTCGATGCTGGGCCTGGAGCGCCAGCTGGCCAAGCGCGGCGACATGCTCGACGTGATCGGCAACCGCCTGCCGCAAATCCAGTCCCAGGCCGAGCATTTCGGCCTGGTGCACGAGAACGTCATCGCGTCCAGCGGCGCCCTGTACCAGGACACCCTGAGCACGCTGCGCCAGCGCATCCAGGTGCATGGCGATATGCGCCACCTGCAGCAGCCGAGCAACGCCTCGAAGATTCGCGCCCTGCTACTCGCCGGCATCCGCGCCGCACGCCTGTGGCGACAGCTGGGCGGGCATCGCTGGCAGTTGGTGATCAGCCGGCGCAAACTGCTCAAAGAGCTGTATCCGATGTTGCGTGGCTGATAAAAGCCATCGCGGGTCAAGCCCGCTCCCACAGAGGCTTCCTTCAACCTGTGGGAGCGGGCTTGACCCGCGAAAAAGCCGAAGATTTACCGGCAGACCATTGGTCAGCCACCCGACCCTGGCGCATTTTTCATGTATGATGTGCGCCCTTTTCAAAGCCTGACTGTCCGAGAACACCCCATGCAGCTTTCCTCGCTCACTGCGGTTTCCCCTGTTGACGGCCGCTACGCCGGCAAAACCCAGGCCCTGCGCCCTATTTTCAGCGAATACGGCCTGATCCGTTTCCGCGCCCTGGTCGAGGTTCGCTGGCTCCAGCGCCTGGCCGCCCACCCGCAAATCGCCGAGGTTCCGGCCTTTTCCGCCGAAGCCAATGCCCTGCTCAACGGCCTGGCCGATGAGTTCGCCCTCGAGCACGCCGAGCGCGTCAAAGAGATCGAGCGCACCACCAACCACGACGTCAAGGCCATCGAGTACCTGCTCAAAGAGCAGGCTGCCAAGCTGCCGGAGCTGGCCAAGGTCAGTGAGTTCATCCACTTCGCCTGCACCAGTGAGGACATCAACAACCTGTCCCACGCCCTGATGCTGCGCGAAGGCCGCGACAGCGTGCTGCTGCCGCTGATGCGCCAGATCGCCCAGGCCATCCGCGAGCTGGCCCACCGCTTCGCCGACGTGCCGATGCTGTCGCGCACCCACGGCCAACCGGCTTCGCCTACCACCCTGGGCAAAGAGCTGGCCAACGTCGTCTACCGCCTGGAGCGCCAGATCGCCCAGGTTGCCGCCGTGCCGCTGCTGGGCAAGATCAACGGCGCCGTAGGCAACTACAACGCCCACCTGTCGGCCTACCCGCAGATCGACTGGGAGGCCAACGCCCGCGCCTTCATCGAAGACGAACTGGGCCTGGTGTTCAACCCCTACACCACCCAGATCGAGCCGCACGACTACATTGCCGAGCTGTTCGACGCGATCGCGCGCTTCAACACCATCCTGATCGACTTCGACCGTGACGTCTGGGGCTACATCTCCCTGGGCTACTTCAAGCAGCGCACCATCGCTGGCGAAATCGGTTCCTCGACCATGCCGCACAAGGTCAACCCGATCGACTTCGAAAACTCCGAAGGCAACCTGGGTATCGCCAACGCCCTGTTCCAGCACCTGGCCAGCAAACTTCCGGTTTCGCGCTGGCAGCGTGACCTGACCGACTCCACCGTGCTGCGCAACCTGGGCGTCGGTTTCGCCCACAGCGTGATCGCCTACGAGGCCAGCCTCAAGGGCATCAGCAAACTGGAAATCAACGAAGCGCGTATCGCCGAAGACCTCGACGCCTGCTGGGAAGTGCTCGCCGAGCCAATCCAGACCGTCATGCGCCGCTACAACATCGAGAACCCCTACGAGAAGCTCAAGGAGCTGACCCGTGGCAAAGGTATCAGCCCCGAAGCGCTGCTGACCTTCATCGATGGCCTGGACATGCCGGCAGAGGCTCGCACCGAGCTGAAGAAGCTGACTCCAGCCTCCTACATCGGTAATGCTGCGGCTCAAGCCAAACGCGTCTGATCTGCGCCTTGCGCGTAAACGCCCGGCTCAGCCGGGCGTTTTTATTACCGAAAGAAAATTACTTTTTTTCAATAGGTTACACATGAATCCTGATACTCCTCTGCAGCTTCTGGGCGGCCTCACTGCCCGCGAATTCATGCGCGACTACTGGCAGAAGAAACCCCTGCTGGTGCGCCAGGCCTTCCCGGACTTCGAAAGCCCGATCGACGCCGACGAACTGGCCGGCCTGGCCCTGGAAGAAGAAGTCGAATCGCGCCTGGTCATCGAGCACAGCGAGCGCCCTTGGGAGCTGCGCCGCGGCCCGTTAGAAGAAGACGCCTTCAGCACCCTGCCCGAGCGCGACTGGACCCTGCTGGTACAAGCGGTCGATCAGTTCGTGCCGGAAGTCGGCGAGCTGCTCGAGCACTTTCGCTTCCTGCCAAGCTGGCGCATCGACGATGTGATGATCAGCTACGCCGCGCCCGGCGGCAGCGTCGGCCCGCACTTCGACAACTACGACGTGTTCCTGCTGCAAGGCCAGGGTAAGCGCAACTGGAAAATCGGCCAGATGTGCGACAGCGACAGCCCGCTGCTGGAGCACGCCGACCTGCGTATCCTGGCTGAGTTCGAGCAGAGCGAGGAATGGACCCTGGAGCCCGGCGACATGCTTTACCTGCCGCCGCGCCTGGCCCACTACGGCATCGCCGAAGACGACTGCCTGACCTACTCGGTGGGCTTCCGCGCACCGGGCGCCGCTGAAGTGCTGACCCACTTCACCGACTTCCTCAGCCAGTTCCTGCCTGACGAAGAGCGCTACACCGACGCCGACGCCGAGCCGGTCAGCGACCCGCACCAGATCCAGCACGACGCCCTCGACCGTCTGAAAAAGCTGCTCACCGAGCACATGGGTGACGAGCGCCTGCTGCTGACCTGGTTCGGCCAGTTCATGACCGAGCCGCGCTATCCGGAGCTGGTCAGCGGTGAGCCGCTGGACGAGGTCGATCTGATCGAGAGCCTGGCCGAGGGCGCGATCCTGATCCGCAACCCGAGCGCACGCCTGGCCTGGTCGGAAGTCGACGACAACCTGCTGCTGTTCGCCAGCGGCCAGAGCCGTCTGCTGCCGGGCGAGCTGCGCGAACTGCTGAAACTGATCTGCGCCGCCGACGCGTTGCACATTGAAAACCTTGAGCAGTGGCTTGAAAACGATCAAGGCATTACCTTGATCTGCGAACTGGTCAAACAAGGAAGCCTGGGGTTCGCCAATGAATAAGATTCGCGTCCGTCTCGCCGACTGGCAAAAAGACAACGCTGACATCCGCCGTATTCGTGAAGCCGTGTTCATCGCCGAACAGAACGTGCCGCCGGAGCTGGAATGGGATGCCGACGACAACACCGCCGTGCATTTCCTGGCCATGGAAGGTGACTACCCCATCGGCACCGCCCGCCTGCTGCCCGACGGCCAGATCGGCCGGGTGTCGGTGCTCAAGGACTGGCGCGGGCTGAAGGTCGGTGACGCGCTGATGCAGGCGGTCATCGTCGAAGCGCAAAACCGCGACCTCAAGCAGCAGATGCTCAGCGCCCAGGTGCACGCCACGCCGTTCTACGAGCGCCTTGGTTTCAAGGTGGTCAGCGAAGAGTTCCTCGAGGCAGGCATTCCGCACGTCGACATGGTTCGCGAGTCGCGCGAGCTGGCCTGATTGTGAATGGGGCTGCCTTGCAGCCCATCGCCGGCAAGGCCGGCTCCCACAATGGATCTGCATGCGCCGGACCTGTGGGAGCTGGCTTTGCCAGCGATGGGCTGCGAAGCAGTCCTCAGCCTGACAACCTCGCTCCCACAACTGCTTCAAATTTGCCATCATGTCCACTCCACCCGCGGAGATCATGGACATGCCGCTACGCCCCCTTCTCGCCTCCCTGCTTCTGTCGTTCAGCCTGAGTGCGCTGGCCGCCACCGAAGTCCTGCCGCTGAGTCACCGTACCAGCGCTGAAATCCTCCCCGCCGCGCAAGCCTTCATTGGCCAGGACGGCAGCGTCAGCGCCTTCGAAAACAAACTGATCGTCAACGCCGAACCCGAGCGCATCGACGACCTGCGCACCCTGCTGCAGCAACTGGATACCGCGCCGCGCAGGCTTTTGATCAGCGTCGACAACAACGACAGCAACTTCCAGGACGACCGCGGCAATGCCCGGGTCATCCGTTACGGCACTGCCAACCGCGAAGGCGGCCTGCAGCAGGTGCAAGCCAGCGAAGGCAGCCCGGCGCTGATTCAGGTCGGCCAGAGCATCCCGATTACCAGCACCAGTACCGATGGCTATGGCCGGGTGCAGAGCGACACCGAATACCGCAATGTCACCCAGGGCTTCTACGTCACCGCCAGCGTCACTGGCGACACCGTGCACCTGAACATCAGTACCAACAATGACCGGATGAGCCAGGAACGTCCTGATGTAGTGAAGGTGCAAAGTACCGACACAAAAGTCAGCGGCAAGCTCGGTGAGTGGATCACCTTGGCCGGAGTCAACCAGCAGAGTCAGTCCGAACGCAGTGCTTCAACCCTCAGTTACAGCACCCAGCGCGGTGAAAACATGACATTGCGGGTAAAAGTCGACGCTTTGGACTGAAGCCAGACAAATCAAGGCCTCGACCAACGGCCTCGAAACTGACTGATGAGTCGTATTAGACCAAAGATGTAGTGGTGATAAAAAACCACTACAAAACATTTGACGACCCCGAAACGCCGAGGCATGATGGCCCCGCTCCCGCTAATCAGAGGCCCTGGCAAGGGCTTTCGAGCCGCGCTCTAACCTACCCACCTGAGCCGACTCGTGTCTGTACCGCCCACAAGGCAGTTTGACGAGATTGCGACTGGAACGAAGTTGTCCCGAGGGACGGAAGCGCATCAAAAGGTACCCGGCAGCACTGTTCACTGCAGTTCGGCAACCACGAGCCACCCTGCAGCGAAAACCTCGCCCACCTGCTCACTTCCCTTCTTCGAGCCCCATCGTTCGACCGTCGCATATTTCGCCCATACTGACCTTTGCCAGGCTTCTGATCTGCGCAGTAGAGAGCGAGATTTTTTACCCAAGACCGATGCGACGAGGTTTATTTCCATGGCACTGACACGCGAACAGCAAATTGCAGCCCTCGAAAAAGACTGGGCCGAGAACCCGCGCTGGAAAGGCGTGACCCGTACCTACACCGCCGCTGATGTCGTTCGTCTGCGTGGCTCGATCCAGCCTGAGCACACCCTGGCCCGCCTGGGCGCCGAGAAGCTGTGGAAGCTGGTCACCCAGGGCGCACACCCGTCCTTCCGTCCAGAAAAAGATTTCGTCAACTGCATGGGCGCCCTGACCGGCGGCCAGGCTGTACAACAGGTCAAAGCCGGTATCCAGGCCATCTACCTGTCCGGCTGGCAAGTGGCTGCCGACAACAACTCGGCCGAGTCCATGTACCCAGACCAGTCGCTGTACCCGGTGGACTCGGTGCCAACCGTGGTCAAGCGCATCAACAACTCGTTCCGTCGCGCCGACCAGATCCAGTGGAAAGCCGGCAAGAACCCGGGCGACGAAGGCTACATCGACTACTTCGCGCCAATCGTGGCTGACGCCGAAGCCGGTTTCGGCGGCGTTCTGAACGCCTACGAACTGATGAAGAACATGATCGAAGCAGGCGCCGCCGGCGTTCACTTCGAAGACCAGCTGGCCTCGGTGAAAAAATGCGGCCACATGGGCGGCAAGGTACTGGTACCAACCCAGGAAGCCGTGCAGAAGCTGAGCGCTGCCCGTCTGGCGGCTGACGTTGCCGGCGTACCGACCATCATCCTGGCCCGTACCGACGCCAACGCCGCTGACCTGTTGACCAGCGACTGCGACCCGTACGACCAGCCGTTCGTGGTGGGCGAGCGCACCCAGGAAGGTTTCTACAAGGTTCGCGCCGGCCTCGACCAAGCCATTGCCCGCGGCCTGGCCTACGCGCCATACGCCGACCTGATCTGGTGTGAAACCGCCAAGCCGGACCTGGACGAAGCCCGTCGCTTCGCCGAGGCAATCAAGAAGGAATACCCGGACCAGATCCTGTCGTACAACTGCTCGCCTTCCTTCAACTGGAAGAAGAACCTGGACGACGCCACCATCGCCAAGTTCCAGCGCGAACTGTCGGCCATGGGCTACAAGCACCAGTTCATCACCCTGGCCGGTATCCACAACATGTGGCACGGCATGTTCAACCTGGCGCACGACTACGCCCGCAACGACATGACCGCCTACGTGAAGCTGCAAGAGCAGGAATTCGCTGACGCTTCGAAAGGCTACACCTTCGTCGCCCACCAGCAGGAAGTCGGCACCGGCTACTTCGACGACATGACCACCGTGATCCAGGGTGGCAAGTCTTCGGTAACCGCACTGACCGGTTCGACCGAAGAAGAGCAGTTCCACTGATCGCTGATCGGTTGCTGACATTCGGGTAACACACAAAACCCGGGGCCTGTGATGGGGCCCCGGGTTTTGTTTTTGTGGGCTTTCTTATTAATTCCCATTGGCTATGCTAGGTGCACAACAACACCAAGGATCGGCCATGTCCCGCCCTGTCACCCTGCTCTGCCTGGCCCTGCTGGGCGCAGCCTTCTATATATATGCACTGGCCAGCACCAATGCGCTGCTGGGGCTGGCGGTCAAGCCGATGCCGGTGCTGGCGCTGATCTACTGGCTCAGCACTGCAGAACCTACCCCCTACCGGCGCTGGATCATCATCGGCCTGGGCTTTTCGCTGCTCGGCGACATTCTCCTGGCCGTGCCTGGCGACCTGTTCGTGTTTGGCCTGGCGGCCTTTCTCTGCGCGCACCTGGCCTACCTGCGCGGTTACCTGGGTGAGAACCGTCAGCTGGCGCCCGCAGCCCTGTTCGGTTCGGCGATTGTCGGCGCACTACTGCTGGGGCTGCTGATCAGCGCCGGCCTGGGTGAACTGCTGATTCCGGTCACCGTGTACGCCCTGGCTATCAGCGCGATGCTCTGGCGCGCCCTGGCCTGTGGCGGCCTGGCGGCGCTGGGCGCAGTGTCTTTCGTGTTTTCCGACAGCCTGATCGGCATCGACCGCTTCGTCAGCCCGTTCGACGCTGCCCAGTACCTGATCATCATTGCCTACTGGCTGGGCCAGTGGGCCATCGCCGCCTCGGCCTACACCAGGCAATCGACAAAAGCCTTGATCCAGAGCGCGGCAGGGCAAGAAAAAACAGGTTAAAACACAAGGTGTGGAAACTTGCAGGTGACGGCTATGTTGCACAACTTTGTAGTTGACTCGAACAGTAGGACTAATCGCACAGCTTCAAATGATATTAATTATCATTACGAAGTTGCAGCTTCATTACGTTTTGCAAGAAACATAATTAACAGAACCCAAGGCAATGCCCGGCCCGCGTGGCCTGCAGCCTGTTACGAAAGATTTTTGTTCTTAATCTTACGAATAAATTTGCTGCAGAAATTTTACTTGCACCGGGTTTACCCATAAAATCAGCGCGATAGATTCCGCTGCGACATATCGTCACTGCTCTACTTCTTTTCAAGCCGCAGAGACTGGTCTCTGTATAAGGATTTTCAGCATGCCCGATTCGACAGGACTCATCGCCCACAACTGGGGCTTTGCCATTTTCCTTTTGGGTGTCGTAGGCCTGTGTGCCTTCATGCTCGGTCTGTCTGCCCTGCTCGGCAGCAAGGCTTGGGGCCGTAGCAAGAACGAACCCTTCGAGTCCGGCATGCTGCCCACTGGCGGCGCCCGCTTGCGCCTGTCAGCCAAATTCTATCTGGTCGCGATGCTGTTCGTGATCTTCGATATCGAAGCCCTCTTTCTCTTTGCATGGTCTGTGTCCGTCCGCGAAAGCGGCTGGACCGGATTCGTCGAAGCACTCGTTTTCATAGCAATTCTGTTGGCAGGTCTTGTCTACCTATGGCGCGTCGGGGCACTTGATTGGGCTCCCGAAGGGCGTCGCAAGCGGCAAGCGAAGCTGAAACAATGAGGCTTTGGCAATGCAATACAATCTCACCAGAATCGACCCGGATGCTCCCAACGAGCAATATCCAATCGGAGAGCGGGAAACCGTCTCCGATTCGCTGCTAGAGGACCAGGTCCACAAGAACATCTTCATGGGCAAACTTGAAGATGTGCTCAGTGGCGCGGTCAACTGGGGGCGTAAGAACTCCCTGTGGCCGTACAACTTCGGCCTCTCCTGCTGCTACGTGGAAATGACCACGGCCTTCACGGCGCCCCACGACATCGCCCGCTTCGGCGCCGAAGTCATCCGGGCATCGCCGCGTCAGGCCGACTTCATGGTCATCGCCGGCACCTGCTTCATCAAGATGGCGCCGATCATCCAGCGCCTGTACGAGCAGATGCTCGAACCCAAGTGGGTCATCTCCATGGGTTCGTGTGCCAACTCCGGCGGCATGTACGACATTTACTCGGTCGTTCAGGGGGTCGACAAGTTCCTCCCCGTGGATGTCTACGTGCCTGGCTGCCCGCCTCGCCCTGAAGCCTTCCTGCAAGGCCTGATGCTGTTGCAGGAGTCGATTGGCCAGGAGCGTCGTCCTCTTTCCTGGGTTGTCGGTGATCAAGGCATTTACCGTGCCGAGATGCCGTCGCAGAAAGAGCAACGCCGTGAACAGCGCATCCAGGTCACCAACCTGCGCAGCCCCGACGAAGTCTGATCCAGCGACCTGTTGCCTGCGCATGCGCGACAGGCAGCCTGGCTTCATTCTCTACGTTGACCGAAAGCGACCGAGACCATGACAGCGGACACCGCTATTTATATCCCGCCTTACAAGGCTGACGACCAGGATGTGGTCGTCGAACTGAACAACAAATTCGGCCCCGAAGCGTTCGTCGCCCAGGAAACCCGCACCGGCATGCCGGTGCTTTGGGTTACCCGCGAAAAACTCAAGGAAGTGCTGAGTTTCCTGCGCCATGTCGCCAAGCCGTACAGCATGCTCTACGACCTGCACGGCGTCGACGAGCGCCTGCGCACCCAGCGCCGCGGCCTGCCGGGCGCCGACTTCAGCGTGTTCTACCACCTGCTGTCGGTTGAGCGAAACAGCGACGTGATGATCAAGGTGGCCTTGAGCGAAGGCGACCTGAACCTGCCCACCGTCACCGGTATCTGGCCCAACGCCAACTGGTACGAGCGTGAAGTCTGGGACATGTTCGGCATCGACTTTGCCGGCCACCCGCACCTGACCCGGATCATGATGCCGCCGACCTGGGAAGGTCACCCGCTGCGCAAGGACTACCCCGCCCGCGCCACCGAGTTCGATCCGTACAGCCTGACCCTCGCCAAGCAGCAGCTCGAGGAAGAAGCCGCACGCTTCAACCCTGAGGCCTGGGGCATGAAGCGTTCCGGCGCCAACGAGGACTACATGTTCCTCAACCTCGGCCCCAACCACCCTTCGGCCCACGGTGCCTTCCGTATCGTCCTGCAGCTGGACGGCGAAGAGATCGTCGACTGCGTCCCGGACATCGGTTACCACCACCGTGGCGCCGAGAAGATGGCCGAGCGCCAGTCCTGGCACAGCTTCATCCCCTACACCGACCGTATCGACTACCTCGGCGGGGTGATGAACAACCTGCCGTACGTACTGGCGGTAGAGAAGCTGGCCGGCATCCAGGTGCCGCAGAAGGTCGACGTGATCCGTATCATGCTCGCCGAGTTCTTCCGCATCACCAGCCACCTGCTGTTCCTGGGTACCTACATCCAGGACGTCGGCGCCATGACCCCGGTGTTCTTCACCTTCACCGACCGTCAGCGCGCCTACACCGTGATCGAAGCGATCACCGGCTTCCGTCTGCACCCGGCCTGGTACCGCATCGGTGGCGTTGCCCACGACCTGCCGCGCGGCTGGGAAAAACTGGTGAAAGACTTCGTCGACTGGCTGCCGAAGCGCCTCGACGAGTACACCAAGGCCGCCCTGCAGAACAGCATCCTCAAGGGCCGGACCATCGGCGTTGCCCAGTACAACACCAAAGAGGCCCTGGAATGGGGCGTCACCGGTGCCGGCCTGCGCTCCACCGGTCTGGACTTCGACCTGCGCAAGGCCCGCCCTTACTCCGGCTACGAGAACTTCGAGTTCGAAGTGCCGCTGGCCCACAACGGCGATGCCTACGATCGCTGCATGGTCCGTGTCGAGGAGATGCGCCAGAGTATCCGCATCATCGACCAGTGCCTGCGCAACATGCCGGAAGGCCCGTACAAGGCGGATCACCCGCTGACCACGCCGCCTCCGAAAGAGCGCACCCTGCAGCACATCGAAACCCTGATCACTCACTTCCTGCAGGTTTCGTGGGGCCCGGTGATGCCGGCCAACGAGTCCTTCCAGATGATCGAGGCGACCAAGGGCATCAACAGTTACTACCTGACGAGCGACGGCGGCACCATGAGCTACCGCACCCGGATCCGTACCCCGAGCTACCCGCACCTGCAGCAGATCCCTTCGGTGATCCGCGGCAGCATGGTCGCGGACCTCATTGCGTACCTGGGCAGTATCGACTTCGTTATGGCTGACGTGGACCGCTAAGCATGAACAGCACGCTTATCCAAACCGACCGTTTCGCCCTGAGCGAAACCGAGCGCTCGGCCATCGAGCACGAGATGCATCACTACGAGGACCCGCGCGCGGCGTCCATCGAAGCCCTGAAGATCGTTCAGAAGGAACGCGGCTGGGTGCCAGACGGCGCCATCTACGCCATCGGCGAAGTGCTCGGCATTCCTGCCAGCGACGTCGAAGGCGTGGCCACCTTCTATAGCCAGATCTTCCGTCAACCGGTTGGCCGGCACATCATCCGCGTCTGCGACAGCATGGTCTGCTACATCGGCGGCCACGAGTCGGTAGTCAGCCAGATCCAGAGCGAGCTGGGCATTGGCCTGGGCCAGACCACCGCGGACGGGCGCTTCACCCTGCTGCCGGTATGCTGCCTGGGTAACTGCGACAAGGCCCCGGCGCTGATGATCGACGACGACACCTTTGGCGACGTGCAGCCTGCTGGCGTCTCCAAACTGCTGGAGGGTTACGTATGACCATCACTTCCTTCGGCCCGGCCAACCGCATTGCGCGCTCGGCTGAAACCCATCCGCTGACCTGGCGCCTGCGTGACGACGGCGAGCCGCTGTGGCTCGACGAGTACCAGGCCAAGGACGGCTACGCCGCCGCCCGCAAGGCCCTGGCGCAGATGTCCCAGGACGATATCGTCCAGACCGTGAAAGATTCCGGCCTCAAGGGCCGTGGCGGTGCGGGCTTCCCGACCGGCGTCAAATGGGGCCTGATGCCCAAAGACGAATCCATGAACATCCGCTACCTGCTGTGCAACGCGGACGAAATGGAGCCCAACACCTGGAAAGACCGCATGCTGATGGAGCAACAGCCCCATCTGCTGATCGAGGGCATGCTGATCAGCGCCCGCGCGCTGAAAGCCTACCGCGGCTACATCTTCCTGCGTGGCGAATACACCACCGCAGCGCGCAACCTCACCCGTGCGGTCGAGGAAGCCAAGGCTGCAGGCCTGTTGGGCAAGAACATCCTCGGCAGCGGCTTCGACTTCGAGCTGTTCGTCCACACCGGTGCCGGGCGCTACATCTGCGGTGAAGAAACCGCCCTGATCAACTCCCTCGAAGGCCGCCGCGCCAACCCGCGCTCCAAGCCGCCCTTCCCTGCCGCCGTTGGCGTGTGGGGCAAGCCGACCTGCGTGAACAACGTCGAGACCCTGTGCAACGTGCCGGCCATCGTCGGCAACGGCATCGACTGGTACAAGTCGCTGGCCCGTGAAGGCAGCGAAGACCACGGCACCAAGCTGATGGGCTTCTCTGGCAAGGTCAAGAACCCGGGCCTGTGGGAACTGCCGTTCGGCGTCACTGCCCGCGAGCTGTTCGAAGACTACGCCGGCGGCATGCGCGATGGCTTCAAGCTCAAGTGCTGGCAGCCAGGCGGCGCCGGTACCGGTTTCCTGCTGCCCGAGCACCTGGACGCGCAAATGTACGCCGGTGGCATCGCCAAGGTCGGCACCCGCATGGGTACTGGCCTGGCCATGGCCGTGGACGACAGCGTCAACATGGTCTCGCTGCTGCGCAACATGGAAGAGTTCTTCGCCCGTGAATCCTGTGGCTTCTGCACCCCGTGCCGCGACGGCCTGCCATGGAGCGTCAAGCTCCTGCGCGCCCTCGAGAAAGGCCAGGGCCAGCAGGGCGACATCGAGACCCTGCTGGGTCTGGTTGGTTTCCTTGGGCCCGGCAAGACCTTCTGTGCCCACGCACCGGGCGCCGTTGAGCCGCTGGGTAGCGCGATCAAGTACTTCCGCCCTGAGTTCGAGGCTGGCATTGCCAGCCAGGCACCGGCTGCTGCCGCTGCAGGCCTGCGCCCGGACCTGGCGAAACCGATCGTCGTCGGCGCATAACGAATAACAATGCGGGCGGTCCGTGCCGCCCGCTGCCTGCCCAGCTCGCCCGGGGACACCTGTCGCGGGCTGCAGGCACACAGATTTCCATTAGCCACGCCCGCAGACGCGGGCCAACGAAGAACTTTGAACCATGGCCACTATCCACGTAGACGGCAAAGAGCTCGAAGTCAACGGCGCAGACAACCTGTTACAGGCGTGTCTGTCGCTCGGCCTCGACATCCCCTATTTCTGCTGGCACCCGGCGCTTGGTAGCGTCGGTGCCTGCCGCCAGTGCGCGGTCAAGCAGTACACCGACGAAAACGACACCCGTGGTCGCATCGTCATGTCCTGCATGACCCCTGCCACCGATGGCAGCTGGATTTCCATCGAAGACGAAGAAGCCAAGGTATTCCGTGCCAGCGTCGTCGAATGGCTGATGACCAACCACCCGCACGACTGCCCGGTGTGCGAGGAAGGCGGTCACTGCCACCTGCAAGACATGACGGTAATGACCGGCCACAACGAGCGCCGCTACCGTTTCACCAAGCGTACCCACCAGAACCAGGAGCTCGGCCCGTTCATCGCCCACGAGATGAACCGCTGCATCGCCTGCTACCGTTGCGTGCGTTACTACAAGGACTACGCCGGCGGTACCGACCTGGGCGTATTCGGTGCCCACGACAACGTCTACTTCGGTCGCGTCGAAGACGGCACCCTCGAGAGCGAGTTCTCCGGCAACCTCACCGAGGTCTGCCCGACCGGTGTGTTCACCGACAAGACCCACTCCGAGCGCTACAACCGCAAATGGGACATGCAGTTCGCCCCAAGCATCTGCCATGGCTGCTCCAGCGGTTGCAACATCAGCCCGGGTGAGCGCTACGGCGAACTGCGCCGGATCGAAAACCGCTTCAACGGTTCGGTCAACCAGTACTTCCTCTGCGACCGCGGCCGTTTCGGCTATGGCTATGTCAACCGTGAAGACCGTCCACGTCAGCCACTGCTGGCCGACGGCACCAAGCTGAGCCTGGATGCCGCCCTGGACAAGGCCGCAGACATGCTGCGCGGGCGCAACATCGTCGGTATCGGTTCGCCACGTGCCAGCCTCGAAAGCAACTACGGCCTGCGTGAGCTGGTCGGCGCCGAGCACTTCTACTCGGGTATGGAAGCCGGTGAACTGGCCCGCGTACGCCTGGCCCTGCAAGTGCTCAACGACAGCCCGCTGCCAGTACCGACCCTGCGCGACATGGAAGACCATGACGCGGTGTTCGTCCTCGGCGAAGACCTGACCCAGACCGCTGCCCGTGTGGCCCTGGCCCTGCGCCAGTCGGTCAAGGGCAAGGCCGAAGCCATGGCCGATGCCATGCGCGTTCAGCCGTGGCTCGATGCCGCAGTGAAGAACATCGGCCAGCACGCCATGTACCCGCTGTTTATTGCAAGCCTGGCCGAAACCAAGCTCGATGACGTCGCTGAAGAGTGCGTACACGCAGCGCCGGACGACCTCGCCCGTATCGGTTTCGCCGTGGCTCACGCCATCGACCCGAGCGCGCCTGCCGTTGACGGCCTGGACGCCGAAGCCCTGGCCCTGGCCAAGCGCATCGCCGACGCCCTGGTGGCCGCCAACCGTCCGCTGGTGGTTGCCGGTACCTCGCTGGCCTCCAACGCCCTGATCGAAGCTGCCGCCAACATCGCCAAAGCCCTGAAGCTGCGCGAGAAGAACGGCTCGCTGAGCCTGGTGGTGCCTGAGGCCAACAGCCTGGGCCTGGCCATGCTCGGTGGCGAGTCGATCGACGCTGCCCTGGACGCGGTGATCGAAGGCAAGGCCGACGCCATCGTCGTGCTCGAAAACGACCTGTACAGCCGCGTTGCCGCTGCCAAGGTCGACGCTGCCCTGGCCGCCGCCAAAGTGGTTATCGTTGCCGATCACCAGAAGACCGCCACCACCGAGCGCGCCCACCTGGTGCTGCCGGCGGCGACCTTCGCCGAAGGCGACGGCACCCTGGTCAGCCAGGAAGGCCGCGCCCAGCGCTTCTTCCAGGTATTCGACCCCACCTACCTGGACAGCAGCATCCTGGTTCACGAAGGCTGGCGCTGGATGCACGCCCTGCGTGCCACCCTGCTCAACAAGCCGGTGGACTGGACCCAGCTGGACCACGTCACCAGCGCTTGCGCCGCGGTCGCGCCGCAACTGTCCGGGATCGTCAACGCCGCACCGTCCGCTTCGTTCCGCATCAAGGGCATGAAGCTTGCGCGTGAGCCGCTGCGCTACTCCGGCCGTACCGCCATGCGTGCCAACATCAGCGTGCACGAGCCGCGTACCCCGCAAGACAAGGACACCGCGTTCGCCTTCTCCATGGAAGGTTACTCGGGTTCGGCCGAACCGCGCTCGCAAGTGCCGTTCGCCTGGTCGCCGGGCTGGAACTCGCCGCAAGCCTGGAACAAGTTCCAGGACGAGGTCGGTGGTCACCTGCGTGCAGGCGACCCGGGCACCCGCCTGATCGAAACCCAGGGCGACAAGCTGAACTGGTTCGCCAGCGTTCCGGCAGCCTTCGCTCCGGCCCGCGGCACCTGGCAAGCGGTGCCGTTCTACCACCTGTTCGGCAGCGAAGAGAACTCCTCGCGCGCAGCCCCGGTGCAAGAGCGCATCCCAGAAGCCTACGTGGCCCTGGCCAAGTCCGAAGCCGATCGCCTGGGTGTCAACGACGGCGCCCTGCTCAGCCTCAACGTCGCCGGCGTTGCCCTGCGTCTGCCGCTGCGCATCAATGAAGAACTGGGCGCAGGCCTGGTTGCCCTGCCCAAAGGCCTGGCCGGCATTCCGCCTGCCATCTTCGGTGCATCCGTCGAAGGCCTGCAGGAGGCAGCACAATGACCTGGTTCACCCCTGAAGTGATCGATGTGATCATCACCGTCATCAAGGCCATCGTGGTCTTGCTGGCCGTGGTGGTCTGCGGTGCGCTGCTCAGCTTCGTCGAGCGGCGCCTGCTGGGCTGGTGGCAGGACCGCTACGGTCCGAACCGCGTCGGCCCGTTCGGCATGTTCCAGATCGCTGCCGACATGCTCAAGATGTTCTTCAAGGAGGACTGGAACCCGCCCTTCGTCGACAAGGTGATCTTCACACTGGCGCCGGTGGTGGCCATGAGCGCCTTGCTGATCGCCTTCGCGATCATCCCGATCACCCCGACCTGGGGTGTCGCGGACCTGAACATCGGCTTGCTGTTCTTCTTCGCCATGGCCGGTCTGTCGGTGTACGCGGTACTGTTCGCCGGCTGGTCGTCGAACAACAAGTACGCCCTGCTCGGCAGCCTGCGGGCCTCGGCCCAGACCGTGTCGTACGAAGTGTTCATGGGCCTGGCGCTGATGGGCATCGTCGCCCAGGTCGGCTCGTTCAACATGCGCGATATCGTTGACTACCAGGCCCAGAACCTGTGGTTCATCATTCCGCAGTTCTTCGGTTTCTGCACCTTCTTCATCGCTGGCGTCGCCGTGACTCACCGTCACCCGTTCGACCAGCCGGAAGCGGAACAGGAACTGGCCGACGGTTACCACATTGAATATGCCGGCATGAAATGGGGCATGTTCTTCGTCGGTGAGTACATCGGCATCATCCTGATCTCGGCGCTGCTGGTAACCCTGTTCTTCGGTGGCTGGCACGGTCCGTTCGGCATCCTGCCGCAACTGTCGTTCGTCTGGTTCGCCCTAAAGACCGCGTTCTTCATCATGCTGTTCATTCTGCTGCGCGCCTCTATTCCGCGCCCGCGCTATGACCAGGTGATGGACTTCAGCTGGAAGTTCTGCCTGCCGCTGACCCTGATCAATTTGCTGGTGACCGCTGCGCTCGTGTTGCTCAACACGCCAGCTGTTGCGGCCCAGTGAGGATTTGACCCATGTTCAAATATATTGGCGACATCGTTAAGGGCACTGGCACCCAGCTGCGCAGCCTGGTGATGGTGTTCTCTCACGGTTTTCGCAAACGTGACACCCTGCAGTACCCCGAAGAGCCGGTCTACCTGCCGCCACGCTACCGTGGCCGCATCGTCCTGACCCGCGACCCGGATGGCGAAGAGCGCTGTGTAGCGTGCAACTTGTGTGCCGTGGCTTGCCCGGTCGGTTGCATCTCGCTGCAGAAAGCCGAAACAGAAGACGGTCGTTGGTACCCGGAGTTTTTCCGCATCAACTTCTCCCGTTGCATTTTCTGCGGCCTCTGCGAGGAAGCCTGCCCGACCACCGCGATCCAGCTCACCCCGGATTTCGAGATGGCCGAGTTCAAACGTCAGGACCTGGTGTACGAGAAAGAAGATCTGCTGATCTCCGGCCCCGGCAAGAACCCTGACTACAACTTCTACCGTGTTGCAGGTATGGCTGTTGCCGGCAAGCCGAAAGGCGCCGCGCAGAACGAAGCCGAGCCGATCAACGTGAAGAGCTTGCTCCCTTAAGGAAGAAAGATGGAATTCGCTTTCTATTTCGCATCCGGTGTCGCTGTGGTGTCCACCCTTCGGGTGATCACCAACACCAACCCCGTGCACGCCCTGCTCTACCTGATCATTTCGCTGATCTCCGTGGCGATGACCTTCTTCGCCCTCGGCGCTCCGTTCGCCGGTGTCCTGGAAGTGATCGCCTACGCTGGCGCCATCATGGTGCTGTTCGTCTTCGTGGTGATGATGCTCAACCTCGGGCCGGCTTCGGTCGCCCAGGAACGCGGCTGGCTCAAGCCGGGCATCTGGCTCGGCCCGGTGGTGCTTGGTGCACTGCTGCTGGTCGAGCTGCTGTATGTGCTGTTCGCCAGCGAAAGCGGCGCCGGCATCGGCCACACCACGGTTGACGCCAAGGCCGTCGGCATCAGCCTGTTCGGCCCTTACCTGCTGGTGGTGGAACTGGCCTCGATGCTGCTGCTCGCCGCAGCGGTGACGGCTTTCCACCTCGGCCGCAACGAGGCGAAGGAGTAATCACATGCCAGCAATTCCTCTCGAACATGGCCTGGCCGTCGCCGGCATCCTATTCTGCCTCGGCCTTGTCGGCCTGATGGTGCGCCGCAATATTCTTTTCGTGTTGATGAGCCTGGAAATCATGATGAACGCCTCGGCACTGGCGTTCATCGTTGCCGGCAGCCGCTGGGCGCAGCCGGATGGACAGATCATGTTCATCCTGGTGATCAGCCTGGCAGCGGCCGAGGCCAGTATCGGCCTAGCGATCCTGTTGCAGCTGTATCGCCGCTTCCACACTCTCGATATCGATGCTGCCAGTGAGATGCGCGGATGAACCTTCTCTTTCTGACGTTCGTATTCCCCCTGATCGGCTTCCTGCTGCTGTCGTTCTCGCGCGGCCGCTGGTCCGAGAACCTGTCGGCGCTGGTTGGCGTCGGTTCGGTGGGCCTCTCGGCCATCGTCGCCGCCTACGTGATCTGGCAGTTCAACGTCGCCCCGCCTGCTGGCGGCGCGTACAGCCAGCTGCTGTGGCAGTGGATGTCGGTGGACGGCTTTGCGCCGAACTTCACCCTGTACCTGGACGGCCTGTCGGTGACCATGCTTGGCGTGGTGGTCGGCGTCGGCTTCCTGATCCACCTGTTCGCCTCCTGGTACATGCGCGGTGAAGCCGGTTACTCGCGCTTCTTCGCCTACACCAACCTGTTCATTGCCAGCATGCTGTTCCTGATCCTGGGCGACAACCTGCTGTTCATCTACTTCGGTTGGGAAGGCGTGGGCCTGTGCTCGTACCTGTTGATCGGTTTCTACTACAGCAACCGCAACAACGGTAACGCCGCACTCAAAGCCTTCATCGTCACCCGTATCGGCGACGTGTTCATGGCCATCGGCCTGTTCATCCTGTTCCAGCAACTGGGTACCCTGAACGTTCAGGAACTGCTGGTGCTGGCCCCGCAGAAGTTCCAGGCGGGTGATTTCTGGATGGTCCTGGCAACCCTGATGCTGCTCGGTGGCGCGGTCGGTAAATCGGCCCAGCTGCCGCTGCAGACCTGGCTTGCCGACGCGATGGCCGGCCCTACCCCGGTTTCGGCACTGATCCACGCGGCAACCATGGTTACCGCCGGTGTCTACCTGATTGCCCGTACCCATGGCCTGTTCGCCCTGGCCCCTGACGTGCTGCACCTGGTCGGTGTAGTCGGCGGCGTGACCCTGGTGCTGGCCGGCTTTGCCGCCCTGGTGCAGACCGACATCAAGCGTATCCTCGCCTACTCGACCATGAGCCAGATCGGCTACATGTTCCTGGCCCTGGGCGTTGGTGCCTGGGAAGGCGCGATCTTCCACCTGATGACCCACGCCTTCTTCAAGGCCCTGCTGTTCCTTGCTTCCGGTGCGGTGATCGTTGCCTGCCACCACGAGCAGAACATCTTCAAGATGGGCGGCCTGTGGAAGAAACTGCCACTGGCCTACGCCAGTTTCATCGTCGGTGGTGCCGCCCTGGCTGCCTTGCCGCTGCTGACCGCCGGCTTCTACTCGAAAGACGAGATCCTCTGGGAAGCCTTCGCCAGCGGCAACAACGGTCTGCTGTACGCCGGCCTGGTCGGTGCCTTCATGACCTCGCTGTACACCTTCCGCCTGATCTTCATCGCCTTCCACGGCGAAGCCAAGACCGAAGCTCACGCCGGCCACGGGATTTCCCACTGGCTGCCGCTGGGCGTGCTGATCGTGCTGTCGACCTTCGTCGGTGCCTGGATTCATCCACCGCTGGCGGGCGTGCTGCCGCAGAGCGTCGGCCATGCCGGCGGCGAAGCCAAGCACAGCCTGGAAATCGCCTCGGGCGCCATTGCCATCGCCGGTATCCTGCTGGCGGCGATGCTGTTCCTGGGCAAGCGTCGCCTGGTTACCGCGATTGCCAACAGTGGTATCGGTCGTGTGCTGTCGGCCTGGTGGTTCGCCGCCTGGGGCTTCGACTGGATCTACGACAAGCTGTTCGTCAAACCTTACCTGCTGATCAGCCACATCCTGCGCAAGGATCCGGTTGACCGCAGCATTGGCCTGATTCCGCGTATGGCGAAGGGCGGTCATGCCGCCATGAGCAAAACCGAAACCGGTCAGCTGCGCTGGTACACCGCTTCGATCGCCGTAGGTGCCGTGCTTGTACTCGGTGCCGTTGTTATGGCTGCGGTCTGATATGAACCTTGCGACTTTGCGAAAGGAATTGAGCCCGTCATGATTTTGCCTTGGCTGATCCTGATCCCCTTCATCGGCGGCCTGCTGTGCTGGCTGGGTGAGCGCTTCGGCGCTACCCTGCCGCGCTGGATTGCGCTGCTGACCATGTCCCTGCTGCTTGGTATCGGCCTCTGGCTGTGGGCCAACGGGGACTACACCCTGGCCCCTGCACCGGGCGCCGCGCCCGAGTGGGCGTTCGAATTCAAAGTGCTGTGGATCGAACGCTTCGGCATCAGCCTGCACCTGGCCCTCGATGGCCTGTCGCTGCTGATGATCCTGCTCACCGGCCTGCTCGGTGTGCTCTCGGTACTGTGCTCCTGGAAAGAGATCACTCGCCACGTCGGCTTCTTCCACCTCAACCTGATGTGGATCCTGGGCGGCGTGGTCGGTGTGTTCCTGGCCCTGGACCTGTTCCTGTTCTTCTTCTTCTGGGAAATGATGCTGGTGCCGATGTATTTCCTCATCGCGCTCTGGGGTCACAGCTCATCGGATGGCAAGAAGACCCGGATCTACGCCGCAACCAAGTTCTTCATCTTCACCCAGGCCAGCGGCCTGATCATGCTGGTGGCGATCCTTGGTCTGGTACTGGTCAACTACAGCAACACCGGTGTGATCACCTTCGACTACACCCAGTTGCTCAAGGCCGACCTGCCCGCTGGCACCGAATACCTGCTGATGCTCGGCTTCTTCATCGCCTTCGCGGTCAAGCTGCCGGTTGTACCGTTTCACTCCTGGCTGCCTGACGCTCACGCCCAGGCACCGACCGCAGGTTCCGTCGACCTTGCCGGTATCTTGCTGAAGACCGCGGCCTACGGCCTGCTGCGTTTCGCCCTGCCGCTGTTCCCGAACGCCTCGGCCGAGTTTGCGCCGATCGCCATGACCCTGGGTCTGATCGGGATTTTCTACGGTGCTTTCCTGGCCTTCGCACAAACCGACATCAAGCGTCTGATCGCCTTCTCCAGCGTTTCGCACATGGGCTTCGTGCTGATCGGTATCTACTCCGGCAGCCAGCAGGCCCTGCAAGGCGCGGTGATTCAGATGCTGGCTCACGGCCTCTCGGCAGCGGCACTGTTTATCCTCAGCGGCCAGCTGTACGAGCGCCTGCATACCCGTGACATGCGTCAGATGGGTGGCCTGTGGCACCGCATCGCCTACCTGCCGGCCATCAGCCTGTTCTTCGCCGCCGCCTCCCTGGGCCTGCCAGGTACCGGTAACTTCGTTGGCGAATTCCTGATCCTGATCGGCAGCTTCGTCGCTTCGCCATGGGTCACCGTGATCGCGACGTCGGGCCTGGTGTTCGGTTCGGTGTACTCGCTGATCATGATTCACCGCGCCTACTTCGGCCCGGCCAAATCCGATGAAGTCCTGGCTGGCATGGACACCCGCGAAATGATCATGGTGCTGGGCCTGGCTGGCCTGCTGATCCTGCTGGGCGTCTACCCGCAGCCGTTCCTGGACACTTCTGCCGCCACCATGAGTGGTGTACAGCAGTGGCTGGGTTCCGCTTTCACTCAACTCGCTTCGGCCCGGTAAGAGCGCTATGGACCTGACGATTCAACACTTTATCGCGCTTGCGCCGCTGCTGATCACCACCATCACCACGGTCGTAGTGATGCTGGCGATCGCCTGGCGGCGCAACCACTCGCAAACCTTCCTGCTGTCGACCGTGGGCCTGAACCTGGCCCTGCTGTCGATCATCCCGGCACTGAAGGTTGCGCCCCTGGCAGTCACCCCGCTGCTGACCATCGACAACTTCGCCTGCCTGTACATGGCGCTGATCCTGGTTGCCACCCTCGCCTGCGTCACCCTCGCCCACGCCTACCTGGGTGATGGCGGCAAAGGCTACCCGGGCAACCGCGAAGAGCTGTACCTGCTGATCCTGATGTCCGCCCTGGGCGGTCTGGTACTGGTCAGCGCGCAGCACCTGGCCGGCCTGTTCATCGGCCTTGAGCTGCTCTCGGTACCGGTCTACGGCCTAGTCGCCTATGCCTTCTTCAACAAGCGTTCGCTGGAAGCCGGCATCAAGTACATGGTGCTCTCGGCCGCAGGTTCCGCCTTCCTGCTGTTCGGCATGGCGCTGCTGTATGCCGACGCTGGCAGCCTGAGCTTCGACGGCATCGGCAAGGCCCTGGCGGCCACCAGCATGCCAAGCACGATCGCCCAGCTGGGCCTGGGCATGATGCTGGTTGGCCTGGCGTTCAAACTGTCGCTGGTGCCCTTCCACCTGTGGACCCCGGACGTCTACGAAGGTGCTCCGGCACCGGTTGCCGCCTTCCTGGCCACCGCCAGCAAGGTCGCCGTGTTCGCCGTCGTCGTACGCCTGTTCATGATCTCCCCTGCAGCCAGCAGCGGCGTATTGACCACCGTGCTGTCGGTGATTGCCGTGGCCTCGATCCTGATCGGTAACCTGCTGGCGCTGACCCAGAGCAACCTCAAGCGCCTGCTCGGTTACTCCTCGATCGCCCACTTCGGTTACCTGCTGATCGCCCTGGTGGCGAGCAAGGGCCTGGCGGTCGAAGCCATCGGCGTGTACCTGGTCACCTACGTGATCACCAGCCTCGGTGCCTTCGGCGTCATCACCCTGATGTCCTCGCCATACAACGGCCGTGACGCTGACGCCCTGTACGAGTACCGCGGCCTGTTCTGGCGCCGTCCGTACCTGACCGCGGTGCTGACCGTAATGATGCTGTCGCTGGCCGGTATCCCGCTGACCGCAGGCTTCATCGGCAAGTTCTACATCATCGCTACCGGCGTCGAGTCGCAGCTGTGGTGGTTGGTCGGTGCCCTGGTGATCGGTAGTGCCATCGGCGTGTTCTACTACCTGCGCGTGATGGTCACCCTGTACCTGATCGAGCCGAACCTGCGTCGCCACGACGCCCCGCTGAACTGGGAGCAGCGCACCGGCGGCGTGATGCTGCTGGCTATCGCCATCCTCGCCTTCGTCCTGGGCGTGTACCCGCAGCCATTGCTGGACATGGTTCAGCATGCAGGTCTGCAATTGATCGGTTGATCGATCTGGCACTGACAAACACCCCGCTTCGGCGGGGTGTTTTGTTTTCGGCTGCTTGCCAGCGATAGGGCCGGTACAGATCGGTGACTGTGCTTCGTCTGATAGTTGCGACGTCAGATACCCGCTCTCAGTCCTGGAACTCCATCGATGCGCCCCACCCTACCCCGCTCCTCCCTCGCCTTGCTGATCTCCTGTGCCGCGTCGGTGCAGGCCGGCGATAGCATCGAACTCGGCCAGGTGCTGATCCAGGAACAGGAGCAGAGCGAACTGCAGGACGCTCGCCAGCGCCTGCAGCAGGTGCCTGGCGCCAGCAACCTGATCGACATGCAGCGGGTGGAGCAAGGCCGGGTCGCCAGCAACCAGGATGTGCTCGCCTACCAGCCCGGGGTATTCGCCCAATCCGCTGGCAACGATGGCATCAAGCTGTCGATCAGGGGCTCGGGTATCAACCGCGCCCCCGGCGCCCATGGCTCGGGTGTGTACACGATGTTCGACGGCCTGCCGCTGACCGGCCCGGGTGGCACGCCCTATGAGCTGTTCGAACCCCTGTGGCTGAGCCGCGCCGAAGTGCTGCGTGGTGCCAACGGCTTCGACCGCGGCGCGTTGGCCCTGGGCGGCGCTATCGACTACATCACCCATACCGGCCGCGACGCCGCACCGCTGCAACTGCGCTATGAGCTCGGCAGTCGCGGCTATGCCAAACGCCAGATCAGCTCCGGCCAGGTACTGGGTGACCTGGACTACTACGTGGCGCTGACCGATTCCGAGTACGACGGCTACCAGCGGCACAGCAGCGGCAGCAGCAAGGGCCTCGCCGCCAATGTCGGCTACCGGTTCAACCCGAACCTGGAAACACGCTTCTACCTGCGCTATCGGGAAACCGAGAATGATCTGGCCGGGCGCTTGACCCAGGAGCAGATCAAGCATGATCCGCGGGCGGCCAACCCGGCCTACCTGAGCCGTGACGACAGTCGTCCGCAGCCGGGCAGTACCTGGCTGGGCAACAAGACCACCTTCTATCTCGATGAAGACTCGCAGCTCGAAGCAGGCCTTGTCTATCACGACTATCCGATGGACCTGCGCGAAGGCCCGATGCGCCTGAAGGTCGCCTACACCGACGTTAGCGGCACCCTGAATTATCAGCGCCGCCACACGCTGTTCGGCCACGAGAGCAAAACCACCGTCGGCTGGCGCACCACCAAGCACTTGCCTAACAGCGGCGCTTCGCAATACGCGCGGGTCAATGGCGTATTCGGAGCAAAAACCCGGGATTTCACCTACCAGGGCTCGGACACTGTCCTGCATGTCGGCAACGAACTGGAACTGATCCCCGACCTATGGCTGACCAGCGGCCTGGCAGCGATCTACACCCGCCGCGAAAGTGCGGTGACCTACCCGGACAATGGCGGCAAGGTCAGCCAGAGCGACTGGGACTATGCCCCGCGCCTGGGCTTGCGCTACGACATCAGCCCGCAGTTGCAGGTATACGGTAACCTGAGCCGTTCGGTGGAGCCGCCGCACCCCTGGTCGCTGGTCTGGAGCTCGACCAGTAACACGCAACCGATTGAAATGCAGAACCAGACAGCCACCACCCTGGAGCTGGGGGCCCGCGGCGAGTCGGCCATCGGCCGCTGGGACCTGGCCTGGTATTACTCGGACGTACGCCATGAGCTGTTGGCGGTGGAGATCGTGCCAGGCCAGCCGGCCAAGGAGTTCAACGCCAGCCCGACCGTGCACCAGGGCATCGAGGCCGGTCTCGACAGCCTGCTGTGGCAGCGCACTGGCGTCGGCAAGCTGAGCCTGCGCCAGGCCTACACCTTCAGCGACTTCCACTACCGTGACAACGACAGCTTCGGCGACAACCGACTGCCGGGCATCCCTATGCACTACTACCAGGCCGAGCTGCGCTTCGACCTGCCCAGCGGCCTGTATGCAGGGCTCAACACACAGATGGCCTCCAAGGTCCAGGTCGACTACGCCAACAGCTACCCGACCGACGCCTATGCCATTCTCGGCGCCACCCTGGGCTACAACTCGCCGAAACAGGACTGGCAGACCTGGCTCGACCTGCGCAACCTGACCAGCAAGCGCTACGCCGCCACCGTCACCCCGGGCTACAACGACAACGGCGCGGACATTGCCCGCTCGACCCCGGGCGAAGGCTTCGGGGTCTATGCCGGGGTGTCGTACAGCTTCCGTTAACTGGGCAGTTGCACCTGTGGTTTGGTGGACACGAAGATCGCCCAGCTGGACATGAACAGCGCGGCGATCAGCGGGCCGATGACAAAGCCATTGAGGCCGAAGACCGCAAGCCCGCCCAGGGTGGAAACCAGGATCAGGTAATCGGGCATCTTGGTGTCCTTGCCCACCAGGATCGGGCGCAGCACGTTGTCCACCAGGCCGATGACGAACACGCCAAAGGCGGCCAGCACCGCGCCTTGCCAGAAGGCGCCGGTGGCAACAAAGTACACCGCCACCGGCGCCCAGACGATCCCCGCGCCGACTGCCGGCAGCAGCGACAGAAAAGCCATCAGCACGCCCCAGACCAGGGCGCTGGGGATGTCGAGAATCCAGAAGATGATCCCGCCCAGTGCCCCTTGGGTCACCGCCACCAGCAGGTTGCCCTTGACCGTGGCGCGTACCACGCGGTTGAACTTCAGTTGCAGGCGGCGCTTTTGCTGTTCGGCCAGCGGCACCGCGGTGCGGATCTTGCGCACCAGCTCGGCGCCATCGCGCAGGAAGAAGTACAGCAGGTAGAGCATGATGCCGAAGCTCACCAGAAAATCGAAAGTACCCTGGCCGAAGCTGAATGCCTGGGTAGCGAAGAACTGGCTGCCTTGCATGGCGCCCTTGGTGATCTTGTCGCGCAGGCCGGCCAGGTCGCCCATGCCCATACGCTCGAGGAAGTTCTGCACAAAGGCCGGAAGGATGTTTTTGAAGCGTTCGATGTAGCCGGCCAGGTCCAGCTCGCCGCTTTCGACGTTCTTGTACAGCGCCGCACCCTCCTGCACCAGCAGGGTACTGATGATGATCACCGGCAGGATCGCGATCACCAGGCAGATGAACAGGGTCAGCCCGGCAGCCAGGTTGCGCCGCCAGCCCAGGCGCGCCAGCAGGCGGCGTTGCAGCGGGGCGAAGACGATACCGAGGATCACCGCCCAGAACACCGCGCCATAGAACGGCAGGAGAATCCAGATGAAGGCGACGGTTACCAGCACCAGCAGTGCCAGTAACGCCTTGTGTTGCATGACGGTTTCGTTCATGTGCGCTCCTTGTGCGTTCTATTCATTAGTGCGCCGGGCATTGCCAAAAGTGCCGTTGATGCAGATCAATAAACACTCGCTGCAGCCGGCGTAGCATCCGCGCCTTTTGCCGCGACCCGATCATGACCCTTCTCGCCAAACCCGAACTGCTCGCCCCCGCCGGCTCACTGAAGAACATGCGCTATGCCTTCGCCTATGGCGCCGATGCCGTGTATGCCGGGCAGCCGCGCTACAGCCTGCGCGTGCGCAACAACGAATTCGACCACGCCAACCTGGCCCTGGGTATCAAGGAGGCTCAAGCCCAGGGCAAACGCTTCTACGTGGTGGTCAACATCGCCCCGCACAACGCCAAGCTCAAGACCTTCCTCAAGGACCTGGCGCCGGTGATCGAGATGGCCCCGGATGCACTGATCATGTCCGACCCGGGCCTGATCATGCTGGTGCGCCAGAACTTCCCGCAGATGCCGATTCACCTCTCGGTGCAGGCCAACACGGTGAACTGGGCCAGCGTCGAGTTCTGGCGCAGCCAGGGCCTGACCCGGGTGATCCTGTCGCGTGAGCTGTCGCTGGAAGAAATCGAAGAGATTCGCCAGCAAGTGCCGCAGATGGAGCTGGAAGTCTTCGTCCATGGCGCCCTGTGCATGGCCTACTCCGGCCGTTGCCTGCTGTCGGGCTACCTCAACCGGCGCGACGCCAACCAGGGCAGTTGTACCAACGCCTGCCGCTGGCAGTACAAGGCCACCCCGGCAAGCGAGAATGTCACTGGGGAAATCGTCCGCGAAGTGGAACCGACCCTGGGCCTCGGCGCGCCGACCGAACAGGTATTCGTGCTGCAAGAGAGCAACCGCCCCGAAGAAGACATGCCGGCCTTCGAAGACGAGCACGGCACCTACATCATGAACGCCAAGGACCTGCGGGCAGTGCAGCATGTTGAAAGGCTGACGCGCATGGGCGTGCATTCGCTGAAGATTGAAGGCCGGACCAAGTCGCACTTCTACTGCGCACGCACAGCCCAGGTGTATCGTCAGGCCATCGATGACGCGGCAGCCGGGCGCGAGTTCGACCGCAACCTGATGCTCAACCTCGAATCACTGGCCCAGCGCGGCTATACCGAAGGCTTCCTGCGCCGGCATGTGCATGACGAGTATCAGAATTACCAGCGCGGCAACTCGGTGTCCGAGCGCCAGCAGTTCGTCGGCGAACTGAGCGGCGAGCGGGTCAACGGCCTGGCCGAAGTGCGGGTGAAGAACCGATTTGCCGTGGGTGATCATCTGGAATTGATGACGCCCAAGGGCAACTACCATTTCGACCTGCATCAATTGCGTGATCGCCAGGGCGGCGCGATCGAGGTTGCGCCGGGGGATGGGCACACGGTGTATCTGCCAATCCCCGAGCAGGTGGACCTGGCCTTCGGCTTGCTGCTCAGGGATTTGACTCATTGAATCAAGGTGCGGACTTGGCCACCGTCGCGCTTTCAACCTCGCGAATCACCTGCAAGCGATACTGCGGATCGGCCTTGATCTGCGCCTCGGTGAATGGAATCACCTGCCATTGCTTGGCCGAGAACGCCCGGGTCTGGTCGCTGGCATGAGCCGAACCCGCTTCACTGGACTCGGAGAACGCCAGCATTCCCAGGGCATGCGGGCCCAGGTCATCGAAGGTCACCAACTGCAGGTAGCTGGTGCCACTGACTACCAGGCGCTTGTCGGCGGCAACCGGTACGCTCTGGATCGCGTTGTATACGCCAAGGCTCGCCGGCCCGCCATGAATCGGCGTGCCATCGGCAGCCTGCTGGATCTGCCCCCAGCGCGCGTCCTCGGCGAAACCGGCCTTGCTCACCTGAGCGATTGAAGCCAGGGCCGCCTCACGCAAGGCATTGGCCACCTCGGCCTGATCGACCGCCAACCCGCGCGGCGTGTGCTGCGGATCGGCGGCGTCGAAACCGACGCGCCAGATGTCCTTGCGCCCCTGCAGGGCCTGTAAGATGTTCTGGAAGTGCACCAGGCCAAGGCCGCTATCGAGGTTGGCGCGTTGGTCCCAGGCCTTGAGGCTCGCACACAGCGCGCCGAGCCGGGCATCAGACGCTTGAGCGGCACACCAGGTGAGCAGGTCGGGCATGACCAGTTCGGCGACATATACCTGGTTGTCCATGACCATCTGCTGCAGGTCGGCCGGGCTGATCTTGCCCTTCTCGCTCAGGCTCGCCAGGCGCTGCAGGGCGAAGCGGCTGCGCGGCCCCAGCGGTTGGTCTTCGCGGCTGACCAGCGGCGAATAGCCTTGCAACGGTGTGGCCGGGTTGACCATCCACGCCGAGTCGTTGGAATGCTGGACGAAGTCCTTGCGGCTCAGGCTCGGCAGCAGTTGTGCGGGGAAGATGCCGGCCTGGGCGGCCCGCGGGTCGACCTTCCAGTTACAGGCACTGCGCGAGCCGTCGAGCACGATCAGCTCCTGGCCGGCGGCCGGGTCGCTGCAGGTGGCCAGCAAGGCGGCGTCGACATAGGGCACTACCGACTGGTTCAAGTACAGCGCCTGGCCCTTGGCATCCACCGCCAGGGTATTGACCCAGGGAATTCCCTGCAGACGCTGCACCGAGGCCTGCAAGGCCTTCAGGCTGTCGGCGCGATTCATCGCATCCCACTGCTCCAGCACCCGGGTGTTTTCGATATTGGCATCACGCAGGCTGAACGCGTGCTGCTTGTCCCAGTCCAGGCGCCCCGGCCATTGCACGATCGGACCGAACACCGAGCTGTAGACCTCACGGGTCACGGGCTTGAGCTGGCCGTCCTCGCCCTTGACCGTCACGCTCAGGCGCTGGTGGGTCATCGCCTGCGACTTGCCGTCGAGCAGGTAGCGGGTCGGGTCCTTGGGGTCCAGCTCCAGGCGGTACAAGGTGAAGTGCTTGGAGGTGTCAACCGTGTGGGTCCAGGCCAGGTGCTGGTTGAAACCGATATTGATCAACGGCAAACCCGGCAAGGCCGCGCCCATGGCATCCAGCTTGCCTGGCAGGGTCAACTGCATCTGATAAAAGCGCATACCGCCCGCCCAGGGAAAGTGCGGGTTGGCCAGGAGCATGCCGCGGCCATTGAACGAGCGCTCGGCACCGATGGCCACGGCATTGCTGCCGCGCTCGACGGCAAACTGCTCCTGGCGCAGTTGGGCGGCGCTGAGGTCCGGGCGCAACTGGGCGACCACATTCGGCGGCGTGGCCCCGGCCAGGGCTTCGGCGAACTGGCCTACACCGCCTTCGACCAGCAAGCGGCGGGTCAGCTTGACCAGGTCAAGGGTGGTGATCGGCCGCAACCATTCTGCCTGCAGGCACTGCGCGCCCTGCCCCTGGGCCTTGAACTCGGCCAGCGCGCGGTTGTAGCCCTTGGCATAGCCTTCCAGGCGTGCGCGCATGGCCGCCGGTTGCGCCTGCCAGAAACCGAACACGGCGGTTGGCGTATTCAGCCAATTGAAGAACAGGTCGCTGGGCAGGTTTTCGCGCTGCTCGAACGTGCGCTGGGCGGGGCCGAAGTAACGCGAGCGCTCGCCATTGACGGTGACCACTTCGTTAGCCAGCAGGCACAGGTTGTCTTGTGCGTAGGCGTAACCGATGCCGTAACCCAATCCCTGTTCGTCCTTGGCCAGGATGTGCGGTACGCCGTAACTGCTGCGGCGGATTTCGGCCGAGGCATCGCCCGCGGCCAAGCGCGCCTGGGCGGGAAGGCTCAGGCCGGCAAGCAGCCCGGCCAGACAAACGGTTGCAAAAGGACGGGGGTTGATCACGCGCACTCCAGCTCAATCAGGGGAAAGGTCGTTCTGACTGAACGAAGTGCGCCGGAAAAATTTACGGGATTGGCCCGCTCAATACGTCTTTAGAGGGTGAGCCTGGAGATTTTTTTCATCAGGTACTGCAGTTTTGCCGCGCTCATTCGTCTTATAGGTGTAGGCAAACACTTTTGCTTACCTGGACAGGCCAAGAAATGGAGCATTCACATGTACAACCAGCAACAGTCAGCGGTGATAGCTGGATCTGGCCGCACGACGAGCCAACCTGTGACTGAACGAACCGAAGCCGGCGACATCGAGCGCCCTGGCAATGAACACATCCGCGAGCTGCTCAAGGCCTTCGGCCTGCGCACCAGCCTGATTCGCCTGAAGGTCATCGATGCCCTGCACATGGCTGATCGCAATGGCCGCAGCATTGGTGTACGAGGGGTGCACAGCCAGCTCGAACAGCTGGATATCCCGCTGTCGTTTCTCAGTGTCCGCGAAGTGCTCAAGCGCTTGTGCGCCGAGGGCGTGATCAGCCTGGGCAGCGACAAATGCTACAGCCTCAACCCCCAGGCCCGGGCAGTGCTTGAGCAGTCGATTTCTCGCTGAGCGACCGGCCGGCAGCCAGCCGGCCGCGCTTATGGCCTCAAGGCTTGACCTTGCGGCGCATGATGCCGTTGACCACCACTACAACCACTGCCACCGCGATGGCGATGTACTGGAACACTTGCTCGCTGATGGTCCCCTGCTTTTGCAGATAGGACAGGCCGAGCATGATCCCCAGCACCAGCAGGGAGATCAGGATGGAGTATTTCAGACGTTGACCTTGAGTCATTGGGTAGTTCCTTGCGACATCGACAAAAAGCCCCGAAGCGGGCCGTGCGCATGATACATCCTCACCTGCCAGCAGCGGACTATTTCCCGCTTCTGCCAGCCACAATGCTTCGCCAACATGGTCTCCCAGGCCACCGCCCAGACAAACGGAAGAACAACCATGTGGATGCGAACCCTGCTGACCAGCCTGATGCTGCTTGGCCCCCTCACCGCTCAGGCCTTGTCCACCGAATCCCAACCCCGGGCGGTGTTGCTGGAGCTGGGTGCGCAACTGGCTAATAGCGCCGGCAGCAACCAATGGCAACAACTCTGGCAACGTACCCGCCAGGCCGGACACCTGCACAGCAGCCCGCAAGTCCTGCATTTTGATGCACCACAGGCACAGATTCCGGCGCTGGTTTCCAGCACCCTGACCAGGGCTGATGAGGCGCTGGCGCTGAAGCAGACGCACGTGCGCTATCGCCGCGATTTTCACCCCAGGATTATCGGCAAGGATGGCCCGCGTGAGTTGACCGCCCTGTGCGTGTGGGTCGACTGGCGCAGCTTCCCCGAGCAGGGGATCAGCCGCCCGGCCGGCTATCTAGGCCAGGTCAGCCTGTTGCTGGCGCGCCCTTGTGACTGAGCATGGGTAGGTCGACCAGGAAGCGGCGCTATTGCCATTTCAACCAGTAATCAAGGCGTGGCGCCCGCCCCTCAATTGCTTTCCCACCCCCAAGCATCGCCAGTCCTACGCAAAGCGTACAAAAAGCCCGCCCCTCCTGCCCCACTTGCTGCCTAGCCCGCGTTCCGCCCGGTAGCCGAGAATCCAGCTCAAGCCACGACAGACAGACGCGAATAGTCGCGTTGACGCTGCCTGCAATGGCTCTAGCCACCTGGCACGGATCATCAAGGTGCCGAACTATCGCCTACAAGGAAGTCATCATGGAACTGAGCGACCTGAACCGTATCGACGTCGATCAACTGCCTCATTCGCTGCAAATGCTGATCGAATGTCTGGGCATCGAGAATGCCTACAACCTGACCTGCGCATATGGCGGACGTCCCAAATACATTCCCAAGCACCGCGAACGTACCGCACTGGCGCAAGTACTGCCCGCGCCAGCACTGGATGCACTGATCAAACGATATGCCGGCATGGCCCTGGAAATTCCCAAGGTTGACCACTTCCTGCGCCAATTGCGCAACCAGCAGATTCAGCGGGAAAGCGCCGACGGCCTGTCTCGCAGCATGCTCGCCAACAAATACGGACTGAGCCTGCGCCAGATCGGCAACATCCGTCGTCAGGAAGCCTGTTCACGCTAAACACCAGCACCTTGAACCGAAAACTGCGCCCCCAGAAGCAAACCGCACAATGATGTGCACTCAAGACAAGGAAATCTCTGATGGCAACAATCGACAATGGCCTCATCGGCTCGGTCATGAACGCCCTGCCTCTGGACCGGATGATCTCGGGACCTTTGCAGGCGATGATCCAGGCGCAAACTTCGGCAAGCAAGTCCTACGCCGACTTTCTCATGGGTGTGTGCATCCAGAATGGCAAGGCCGTGGCCATTCAATTTGACTACGACGAAACCATCACCGATGAACAAGGGGTGTACAAGGGAACTGTCTCGAAGAAGATGCAGATCCCGCTGCTGGCAGCGGTCACTCACCCCAACATCGTCATCGAAGAAGGCAACATCGAATTCGAACTGACCATCAGCCAGCAAGCCGAGAGCACCGAAGAGAGCGGCAAAGAAGCAAGCTTCGGCGCTTCGCTGGGCTGGGGCAAATTCGGGCTCAATGTCAAAGGCCAGGTCAGCCACAAATCCACTCAAACTCGCAAAACCGATACCCGTGCACGTTACGCCTTCAACACCAAGGTACGCCGCCAGGACCCACCCGAGGCGCTGATGCGGGTCATCGACTTTCTCACCGACGCTGCGACCAAGCCTGTGGTCATGGCCGGTGCCACCGCGCAAAACCTCGATGCGATGCCGGTTTCGGCACTGCCGATGCCCGACGAACGCCGCAAAGAAGCAGCCATCTGATCGTGCAGCATCAATAAAAATCCAGGCCTCTCATTTTCGAGAGGCCTTCTGACGAGTACAAGGAGTGGCAACGATTGGACCAAACCCCGGCAGTGAACGCCCCCATTACCGCCAGCGACCTCTGTGACATTACCCGCGGCCTGCAGGAGGCCGCTGCGGCCACCAACCACCTGATTGCCCAGCAATACATCAAGCTGTTCGACCAGTTTTTTGATTACGACGCCGAGGCGCTGGGTGCGCCAATGAAAGCCAAGATGGTCGAAGTGGCGATCGATGACCAGCACACGATGCAGATCCCGCTGATCGCACTGGTGTCGCCGCGAGGGCTGGCACTGGAGCGAATGCAGGTTGACCTGTCGGTGCGGATTCAGAACACCGAGACCACCGAGGCCAGTGAAAACCTGCAGCGCGAACGCTTCTATGTGACGGTCGGCGGCCAGGGTAAACGCAACAACGACGCCCCCCGAGATCCCGATGAAGTGCAGATCCGTATGCAATTCCAGGCCTGTGATCCACCTGAAGCGCTGAACCGGCTGATTGAGGAGTACACCAACCTGATTACCCCGCAGCGCTTGCCCACCCTGCCCAAGCCCACGGACGACAGCAACGAGTTCATCGAAGCAGCGGCCGTGCGCTGAACATTACCGCCTCTAGAAATCGCGTTTGTAGAAGATATCCAGGGAGCTGGCCAGGCCACTGGCCGCCTCCAGGTAGACCTTCTTGCTGAGCTTGTAGCGCAAGGCAATGGTGTTGGCCGGCTCGAACACTCCCACCCCGTAACGCAGGCTCAAGCGCTCGGTCAGATTACCGCTGGCAACCACTGCGGTATTGTTGCCGCTACCCTGGGTGTCGAGCTGGAAGTCATCGATACCCAGGCTCGAAGCCAGGCTGCCGGTGATCCCGGCACTGCCTGCCAGGCCCAGGCCGAGCGCCGCTTCAGCGAGCATGTTGTTGTCCTCCCCGGTAGTGCCCAGCGGCCGCCCGAGCACCAGATAGGACAGCGCCTGCTCCTGGCTCATGGCCGGCTCCGAGAATACCTGGGTGGTGGGCTGCTCGGCGCTGCCGCTCAAACGGATCCCGGCAATCACGTCGTCGGTCTTGCGAATGGCCTCGATATCCAGGTACGGCTGATCGATGGGGCCGGCAAACAGCAGGCGCGCGCGGCGGATGGTCAGGCGCTGGCCATAGGCACGGTAGCGGCCATCGGCCAGGCTCAGTTCGCCTCGGGTATCGAGGTTATCGCCGATATGCACGTGGCCCAACAGGTTGGCGGTAAGGCCAAAACCGCTGAACGAGAGTTTATCCTGGCCCACCTGCACGTCGATATCCATGGCCATGGCCATCGGCGCTTTGCCCTCCTCGGTCTGATGCCCAAGGATCACTGTGTCATCGGACACCTTGACCGTCGACGGCGGCAATTCACGCACGGTGATCTTGCCCTTGGGCACCAGCACCTTGCCGGTTACTGCGAGCTTGTCGTCAATCAGGCTGATCTTCAGGTCCGGGGCCACTTCGAGGGCCGCGTAGGGTTCGACGTTGACCGGCAGACGCTGGCCCTGCAGCGCCAGGTTTACGGCCAGGGCCTGGCCCCAGCCGACCTGCCCGTTCAGGCTGCCCTGGCCGCTTTCGCCGCTTTTCCAGCTGCCGTTGAGCTGGACCTGTTCGCCGGCGATCAACGCCTGCAACTGCAGGTCCTCAAGGCTGATCGGCAGCTCGGCGCCGCTGATTTCGCCGCGCACAAGGTTCAGGCTGCCATTGACCTGAGGCGCCAGCAAGGTACCAGACAGGCGCCCGCTGCCGTTGAGCTGGCCGTTCAGGCGTTCGACCATCGGCGCGAACGGGCGGCCGATGGCCAGGTCCAGGCCGCTGAGACGGAAGTCACCACTCAAAGGTTTGTTTGTTGCCAGTGGATCAAGCCGGGTGTTGACCGCCAGCTCGCCGAGCTTGTCGCCCTGGAAATCCAGGCGGGTGTCGATGCGCCGCGGGCCCAGGGTGCTTTGCAGGCGCAGGGTCTGGTAAGGGAAGTCCAGCCACTGGTCCTTTTCACGCACCCGCAGGGTGCCGCCACTGGCATCGATGAGGATGGTGCCCTTGGGCCCGCTGGCCGGCACGTCGAGGTTGATGTCGGCATTGAGCAGGCCCTGCCAGGCGAAGTCCTTGGGCAACCACTGCGCCAGGCTTTGCAACGGGAACTGCTTGAGGTGATAGCGCAGGCGCGGTTCGGGCGCCAGGCGCTGGTCTTCGCCGCACAGGCTGGCCTGGCCGGAACGCCAGCAATGGGCGCCGAAATCCACCTGGCCGCTGGCCAGGCGTTGCAGTTTTGCCGGCGCCTGCAGGCGCCAGTCCTGGCCGCCGGCCTGGATTTCACCGCTGGCCAGGCGCCCGCGCCAGTTGCCCTTGTCCAGTTGCCCATCCAGGCCCAGGTCCAGCTTGAGCTGCGGCCCGTCCAGGCCCAGTTGCAGTTTTTGCTGGCGAATGTCACCTGTGCCTTTGGCGGTGAACATGCCAAGGCCGGTATCGCCCAGGCGAATGCTACCGGCCTCAAGGTCAATGACCGCGCGTTGCGCGTTGTCCAGGCGCGCATCCAGGCTCAGGCGCTGCACGCGATTGTCGGCCTGGGCCAGTTGCTGCCCCTGCAGCACAAAGCTGCCCTGAGGTGCCTGCAAGGTACCGGCAACCTCAAGGCGGCCTTTGACCTGGCCCTGTAGCTGCGGCCAGAGCTGGCCCAGGCGCGGCAGGTTGATATCGATCTGCCCGGCCAGACGCTGTTGCAGGCTGCCGCTGCCATTGATGTGGTTGTCGCCCAGGCGGATGTCCAGTGTGCCCAGGGTCCATTGCTGCCCTGCCCCTTGCGCCACTGCTTTGAGCACAGCGGGCTGGCCACGCAGGCGACCCTTGAGGTCAAGGTCGGCATCCAGGCGCAACTCACCGTTTTTCATCTCGCCCTTGCTGCGCAACGGGCCGGCCAGGGTGCCGGGCAACTCGGCCAGCCAGTACGCCGGGTTCAGCGCCGACAGCTCCAGCGCCGCATCCCAGGCCACGCCATCGGCGAACTGCACGCCGACACTGCCGGCGGCTTTGCCTTGGCCAGCCGTCAATTGAAGTTGTGGCAGGCTGACCTGCTTGAGGTCGCCCTTGAACGGGCTGCTCAGGCTGAACGCTCCGGCCGGGCCGTCCAGGTCGCCTTTGAACTCACCCTGGTAGTTGCCATCGCGGTATTGCACCTGGCCAATAAAGCGGCGCAAGGCAACTTCCGGTGCAGGATCCATGGGATACAAGCGCAGCCAGGGGAAATCCAGCCAGTCGATGCTGGCTTCGGCGTTCAGGCCTTGCTGCCAGTCGGCCTTGGCCTTGAGCTTGAGCGCCTGCTGCGCACTGGCGCTAAGGTCCAGGGCGCTGAGTTCTGCCCCCCTGGCATCTACCCGGCCTCGCAGGTCGAGCGCCACCGGGCCCTGTTCGGCAGGCAAGCTGGCTGAACCGAGCAGTTGATAGCCGCTTTGCAGGTTGCCCTTGGCGCTCAGTTGCAACTGGTTCAGTTGCAAGGTGTCGGGCAGCGCGGCCGAAGGTTTGAACGCCTCGCTGCTGATCTGCAGTTGCGCTGGCAGGTTGTGCGCCAGCGCCTGCAACTCGCCGCTCAGGCGCGCTTGCAGATAACCGCTGCTGTCAGCCGTGAGCTTGAGGGTTTTCTGCAGGTCGCCGTCAACCTGCAATGCCAGTTGCCAGGGTTGCCCGTCGACACTGGGCAACTGCAGTTGCCCCTGGGCCTGCAATGGCCAGTCGGCTTCGGGCTTGAGCAGGCCCTGCAGGTTCAGCTTCAGATCGTCGCGCTGCAGTTGCAGGCTATCGATCTGCAACCCACCCGAGGTCCAGTGCGCCGCCAATTGCAGTTGGCTGAGCTGTTCGTTGCCGTCCAGACGCAGATGGCCGATGCGCACAGTGCCCAGTTCGATGGCCAGCGGCAGCTTGAGTTCCGGCAGTTGCAACGGCCCGCTGTCGGTCTTCGGCTCGCCGGGGGCAAAGGCCAGGTTGACCTGATCGGCTTCCAGCCGCCCGATGCACAAGGTCCTGCGCAGCAGGCAGGCAGGCGACCAGGCCAATACCGGCGCCACCAGCTCGACGCGATCGCCGCCTTGTTCCCACAGCAAGCGCTCGGCTTGCCACTGCCCGGCCAGGCGCCCTTGAAAGTTATCCAGTTGCAGCCCCGGCACCAGCCCAAGTGCCCAGCGGCTGCCAGCCTGGGTGCCGAGCAACAGCCCCACACCCAGCACCAGCAACACGAGCAGGGCCAGCAGGCCAAGAACGATGAATTTGATAACGCGACTCACAGTTCCGGCCCCATGGAGAAGTGCAGACGGAAACCGCCGTCGTCATCCAGCGCACGGGCCAGATCCAGACGCAGCGGCCCGACCGGAGACACCCAGCGCACACCGATACCGACACCGGTCTTGAGGCTGGGTAGTTCCAGATTGTTGAATGAGTTGCCCTGGTCAACGAAGGTCGCCACCCGCCATTTTTCGGCGACCGAATACTGATATTCGGCGCTGGCGGCCACCAGGTAACGGCCACCGATGCGATCGCCATCGGAGTTCTTTGGCGACAGGGTCTGGTAATCGTAGCCACGCACGCTCTGGTCGCCACCGGCGAAGAAGCGCAGCGAGGGCGGAACGGAATTCTTGTAGCTGTTGGTGGCACTGCCGCCAAACTGCACACGGCCGAGGAAGCGATGGTTCTGGCCCAGGGTGGTCAGGCCCTTGAGCAACACATTGGCGTGCAGCAGGTTGGTGTCGGAAACCAGCCCCTCCTTGGCCGCCTGCACATCGAACTGCAGGCGATAGCCATTGTGCGGGTCGATGCGGTTGTCACTGCGCAGGTATGAATAGCTGATGCCGGGCATCAGCAGGTTGCTCAGGCCCGAGTCGTCCCCGAGCTTGTATTCTTCGCGCTGATACTTGAGCGAGATGACCCGCTGCCAGCCGCTGGGCAGTTTGCTGTGCCATTCCGGGCCGACGGTGAGCAGTTTGCTCAAGGTGTCGGTGCCGGCGATTTCTTCGTTCTGGTAGCCGCCGGCAAAGCGCAGTTTGTCGGTAAGCGGTGGGTCGAGCGGGATGTCATACCACAGGCCGACGTTCTGCCGTGGCGCCGACAGTTCGGTCTCCCAGCCATAGCTGTGGCCTTGCGGATTGACCCAGTGGCGGGTCCAGTTAGCCTTGCCGCGCGGCCCGACGTCGGTCGAGAAACCCAGGCCAAGGCCCATGGTTCGCGGCTTGCGGGTGTCAAGTTGAACGGCCACCGGGATGCTCTGCTCGACTGCGGCGGTGGGCGCAGCGTCGACCCGTACGCCCTCGAAGTAGCCGCTCGATTGCAGGGCATTGTTGAGCTCGGCGATCAGCTCGGAATCGTAGGGGGTATCGGCCTTGAACGGCACCATGCGTTGCAGCAGGTCTTCATCGAGCGGTGTATCGCCGGCGAAGCTGACCTTGCCCAGGCGGTAGCGCGGGCCGCTGGCGTAGATCAGTTCAATGTCGGCGACACCGGCCTGGGGATCGACCGCCAGGCGCTGGCGGACGAAGTGGCCGCTGAAAAAACCGTAGCGCGAGGCCTGGTTCTGGATCAGGCGCTTGGCGTCTTCGTAATGGCCATGGTTGAGCACCGCGCCTGAGCGCAGCGCCTTGCTGTCGGGAATGCGGAAGGCTTTAAGTTCGCTGGCCGGGCCGTCGATACGGATGGTCACATCACGCAGGTGCACCGGCTCGCCGGGATCGATGGTCAATACCAGTTGCGGGCCCTTGTCGGCCTTGGCGGGCGGCTTGACCTCGCTGTCGATCTGCGCCTGGTAATAGCCCAGGGCCTGGGAGGCCTTGCGCGCCTGCTCGACTGCGCCGCGGCTGAAGCGCAACAGCGCCTCTTCATCGCGTTTACCAAGGCTGCCGATATAGCCTTCGACATTGGCCTTGAGTTCGTTATTGGCAGGTTTGACCCGGACCACCAGCTCGCTTTGCGCATACGCGCCGATGCTGGCAACCCATAGAATCAAACCGCAGGTGAATCGTCCTGAATACGTCATAGGCGCGGATGCTACCAGAGCAGGGCGGCAGCATGGAGTCCGAGATAATGCTCAATGTGCAATTCAGGACGAAGCCTGCAGTGAAGGCTGTGGATTGAGATGAAGAAACACGTGTTCGCGGACCGGCCCTACCGCGATCTCACCTATTTCCTGGTAGCCCTGACGCTGGTAAAACGCCAGGTAGTGCTCGTTGCCGGTGTCCAGCACCACACCCTGGGAATGCTCATCCTCGGCACACCAGTCGTGCACAGCCTGTAACAATTGTTCGCCGTAGTGCTTGCCCTGGAACTGCGGGTGAATCCCCAGCAGCGGCAACACATGCACGGCGTCGCTGGGCAGGCAGGCCATCAGCGCGGCCTGGTAATCCAGGTAGCGTCGGGTGCAGCGAAAGCCAGTGCTGAGCACCATGCGCATGCGCCAGGCCCAGCTTTCGGTGATGCCCAGGCGCCGCTGCGGCGGGGCAATCAGGGCGATGCCGATCAGGCGGTCTTCGACCAGCAGGCCGATGGCGGGCAAGTCCTGGAGAAAATGCTGTTTGACCAGCTCGCGCACGGTAGCGCGAATGCGCTGGTCGAACCCCGGGCGCTGGGCTTCGAACAGAAAGGCAAAGGTCGGTTCGTGGCGATAGGCGTGATACAGCAGGGAGCGCGCCTCGCGGCTGTAACCGCCATCGAGCAGACGGACTTCAGCCGGTGCGGCAGTCGATTCGGGCATGCTGGCAAACCTCCGGAAATGGGCATTCATTGCCTTTGAGGTGCTCGCGGTGCCAACGTTCACCTCGTGGCACAGGTTAGCAACCTATCGAGTGGCTCGCCACGCTGGCCGGCGCCGCCGATGTCGGCTAGGATCCTGGGTTTTACCAGGATTGTGCTGCCCATGAAGATCGTCTCGTTCAACATCAATGGCCTGCGCGCCCGGCCCCACCAGTTGGCGGCGTTGATCGAAAAGCACCAGCCCGACGTCATCGGCTTGCAGGAAACCAAAGTCAGCGACGAGCAGTTCCCGCTCGCCGACGTCCAGGCCCTGGGTTATCACGTGCACTTTCATGGCCAGAAGGGCCACTATGGCGTTGCCCTGCTCTCGCGCCAGGCGCCACTGAGCCTGCACAAAGGCTTCAGCACCGATGAAGAAGACGCCCAACGGCGCTTCATCTGGGGCACCTTCGCCGATGCCGATGGCACGCCGATCACCATCATGAACGGCTACTTCCCCCAGGGCGAAAGCCGCGACCACCCGACCAAGTTCCCGGCCAAGCAGCGCTTCTACAGCGACCTGCAGGCACTGCTCGAAACCCAGTTCCAGAACGACCAGCCGTTGCTGGTGATGGGAGACGTGAACATTTCGCCGCAAGACTGTGACATCGGCATCGGCGCCGACAACGCCAAGCGCTGGCTGAAAACCGGTAAATGCAGCTTCCTGCCAGAAGAGCGCGAATGGATGGAGCGTCTGAAGAACTGGGGCCTGGTCGACAGCTTCCGCCACCTGCACCCGGAAGTCGCCGACCGTTTCAGCTGGTTCGACTACCGCAGCCGCGGCTTTGAAGACGAGCCCAAGCGCGGCCTGCGCATCGACCTGATCATGGCTTCCCAGGCGCTGCTGCCGCGGATCAAGGACGCCGGCGTCGACTATGACCTGCGCGGCATGGAAAAGCCTTCGGACCATGCGCCGATCTGGCTTGAATTGAACTGATAAACGCTCCCACAGGCTTTGCAGGAGCGGGCTTGCCCCGCGATGCGATCTGGCAGACAGCATGCTATCGCGGGGCAAGCCCGCTCCTACCACAGCCTGTCATCCCCCGGTCACATGGCTGTCTTAATCTCCCGGCACACCCTTTGCCCATGAGTGCCAGACGGCATGTTGCGCCACCTCTCCCTGCTTGTGCTTTGCCTGCTCCCGCTGATTGGCGCCGCTGACCCGCAGGCGCAATTGCGTATCCAGGGTTCCAACACCATCGGCGCCGCGCTGGCACCGGCGCTGGTCACAGGTTTGCTCGTGCAGCAAGGCGCCAGCGCTATCAGCGTCGTCAGTAGCGATGCCGCCAACGAACTTCAGGTCCGTGCCCAGGACAGCAACGGCCAGGGCTTGCGAATTGACATCGCCGCCCACGGTTCCAGCACCGGCTTCAGCGCACTGAAATCCGGCCAGGCAGAACTGGCCGCATCCTCGCGTCCGATCAAGCCGGCCGAGCTGAGCGAACTGCAAGCGCTGGGCGACCTTAATAGTGCCGCCGCCGAGCAAGTCATTGCACTGGACGGCGTCGCGGTGATCGTCCACCCCGACAACCCACTACCGCAACTGACCACCACCCAGCTGGCGCAGATTTTCTCCGGGCAGATCGGCCGCTGGGAGCAACTGGGCATCGGCAACGGCCCGATCAACCTGTACGCCCGCGATGACCGCTCCGGCACCTTCGAGACCTTCAAGGCGCTGGTCCTCGACCCGGCACAGCAAGCCCTGGCCGACCACGCCAAACGCTTCGAATCGGCCGAGCAACTGGCCAGCCAGGTGCTCGGCGATCGCCAGGCCATCGGCTTCAGCAGCCTGGCCACGGTGCATGGCGCCAAGGTCGTGGCGATTGCCGACGGTGAGTCCCAGGCCATGCTGCCAACAGCGGCGCTGGTGGCCAGCGAAGACTATCCGCTGTCGCGCCGGTTGTTCTTCTATCTGCCGCCCGGCCAGGCCAACCCCCTTGCCCGCGCCCTGGTCGAGTTCGCCCAAAGCCCCCAGGGCCAGGCCATCGTGACCCGTAACGGCTTCGTCGGCCAGCAGGTGCAGAGTATCAAGGTCCAACCCCGTGCCGACATGCCCCGCCGGTACCTGAGCCTTGCCAATGATGCGCAGCGCCTGTCGGTCAATTTTCGTTTCCAGGAGGGTAACGCCAGCCTCGACAACAAGGCCCTGCGTGACGTGCAGCGGCTTGTTCAGTACCTGCAGGCGCAGCACAAGCTGGTCAACCGGGTAGTGCTGGTGGGATTCGGCGATGCCAAGGATGACCCGCAGCGCGCGGCCCTGCTCTCGCGGCTGCGAGCCATGGCGGTGCGCCGCGAGCTGGCCCGTAGCGGTGTCGAGTTGCGCGAGATCATCGGCCTTGGCGATGAGCTGCCGGTGGCGGCCAACACCGCCGAGCAAGGGCGGATCCGCAACCGCCGGGTCGAGGTGTGGGTCTACTGAGCGGCTGTCTGTCAGGCTGGGCAATCAATTGTTACAGCCTTGATTGGGCGCCCTGCTTCTGCGGGTCTAGGCTTGTCCCTAGTGACGCCGGGCCCCTCTGACGGCTGCCAAGCCGCCATGTCGGAGTCACTGTTGCTCAGCAACGTCGACATTAAGGAGGGGCTCATGGCAGCTCTACAGGTATTTCTCGACAACGACTTCCTCGGCACCAGCCTATGGTTCTGGGTGGCCTTTCTCGGCATCGTCCTGACCTTGCTGGTACTGGACCTGGGCGTGCTGCACCGCAAACTGCACGAAATCGAAATGCGCGAAAGCCTGCTGCTGTATGGCGGCTATTTCAGCGTCGGGGTGATGTTCGGTGTGTGGGTGTGGTTCGAGCTGGGCGCGCAGAAAGCCCTGGAGTTCTATACCGGCTTTCTCATCGAGCAGTCGTTGTCGATGGACAACGTGTTCGTCATGGCGATGATCTTCAGCTTCTTCGCCATCCCCCGCCGCTACCAGCACCGGGTGCTGTTCTGGGGGATTCTCGGGGTGGTGGTGTTGCGGGCGATCATGATCGGCCTGGGCAGTGCGCTGGTGCAGGAGTTCGAGTGGATCCTCTACGTGTTCGGCGCCTTCCTGCTGTTCACCGGGGTAAAGATGCTGTTCTCCAGCGAAGATTCCCACCCGGACCTGGCCAACAACCCGGTACTGAAGTTTGTCCGGCGTCATATGCGGGTGACCGACGAGATCCACGGCCCGCGCTTTTTCGTGCACATCACCCCGCCCGGGCAGAGCAAGGCACTGCGCTATGCCACGCCGTTGTTCCTGGCGCTGGTGCTGATCGAGCTGGCAGACCTGGTGTTCGCCGTCGACAGCGTGCCGGCGATCTTTGCCATCACCCAGGACCCGTTCATTGTCTACACCTCGAACATCTTCGCGATTCTCGGGTTAAGGGCGTTGTACTTTGCCCTGGCGGCGCTGATGCACCGCTTCATCTACCTCAAGTACGCGCTGGCGCTGGTGCTGGTGTTCATTGGCGGCAAGATCTTCTACCACGGCCTGATCGGCGCCGTGCCGCCGATGCTGTCACTGGCGGTGACCATTGCCCTGCTCAGCGGTGGCGTGCTGGTTTCGCTGTTCTCGACCCGTGCACAGGGCAAGCCCGCCGCCGACAAGGAGGCGGACTTGCACGGCAAGCATCAATGACTGCTACGGAGCATTTCCTTGGGCACGTACTTGCCGATTTCGTACTTGCCGATCGCCGCACGGTGCACTTCGTCCGGGCCATCGGCCAGGCGCAGAGTGCGCTGCATGGCGTACATGTAAGCCAGCGGGAAGTCCCCCGATACACCGGCGCCGCCGTGGATCTGGATTGCCCGGTCGATGACCCTGAGGGCCACGTTCGGCGCGACCACCTTGATCTGGGCGATTTCGCTGCGGGCGACCTTGTTGCCGACGGTGTCCATCATGTAGGCGGCCTTGAGGGTCAACAGCCGGGCCATGTCGATTTCCATCCGCGAGTCGGCAATCTTGTCGACGTTGCCCCCCAGGCGCGCCAAAGGCCGGCCGAAGGCGGTGCGTTCCACCGAGCGCTTGCACATCAGCTCAAGGGCCCGCTCGGCCACGCCGATCGAACGCATGCAGTGGTGGATGCGCCCCGGACCAAGGCGCCCCTGGGCGATCTCGAAACCGCGGCCCTCGCCGAGCAACACGTTCTCGTAGGGCACGCGCACGTTCTCGAACAGCACTTCGGCATGGCCGTGGGGCGCGTCGTCGTAGCCGAACACCGGCAGCGGCCGGACGATCTTCACCCCGGGGGTGTCGGTAGGCACCAGGATCATCGAATGCTGTTGGTGCCGCGGGCCTTCCGGGTTGCTCAGGCCCATGAAGATCATGATCTTGCAGCGCGGGTCGCAGGCGCCGGAGGTCCACCACTTGCGGCCGTTGATCACCCACTCGTCACCGTCACGCACGGCGCGGGCGGCCATGTTGGTGGCGTCGGAGGACGCCACGTCCGGCTCGGTCATGGCGAATGCCGAGCGGATGTCGCCGCGCAGCAGCGGCTCGAGCCACTGGCGCTTTTGCTCTTCGTTGGCGTAGCGCACCAGCACTTCCATGTTGCCGGTGTCCGGCGCCGAGCAGTTGAACGGCTCGGGGCCGAGCAACGAGCGGCCCATGATCTCGGCCAACGGGGCATATTCGAGGTTGGTCAGGCCCGCGCCCAGCTCCGACTCCGGCAGAAACAGGTTCCACAAACCCTCGGCCTTGGCCTTGGCCTTGAGCTCTTCCATGATCGCGGTCGGCTGCCAGCGATCACCTTCGGCAACCTGGCGCTCGAACACTGCTTCGGCGGGATAGACATAGGCATCCATGAACGCCGTGACACGTTCACGCAGCGCCTGGACCTTGGGTGAGTAGGCGAAATCCATGGGCAGTACCTTCAGTGGAAAAGGGATCTGTTATCGATCCTAGATCAGCCAACAAAATCCACCTAGTCTATTCTCGGCGTGTATAAACATTCATAACCGATATATGATCCGCGGATAACACCAACAAGAGCAGCGCCCATGAACCTGAGCAAGGTCGACCTGAATCTGTTCATCGTCTTCGATGCCATCTATACCGAAGCCAACCTGACCCGGGCCGGGCAGATCGTCGGCATTACCCAGCCGGCGGTGTCCAACGCCCTGGCACGCCTGCGCGAAACCTTCAACGATCCGCTGTTCGTGCGCACCGCCCAGGGCATGGTGCCCACACCCATGGCCCAGAACATCATCGGCCCGGTGCGCAATGCCCTGTCGCTACTGCGTGTGTCGGTGCAAGAGAGCCGCATCTTCAACCCGCTACAGGCCAACAAGACCTTTCGTATCAGCATGACCGACCTCACCGAGGCGGTGATCCTGCCGCTGCTGTTCCAGCGTCTGCGACGCCTGGCGCCGGCGGTGGTGATCGAAAGCTTCTTGTGCAAGCGCCGGGAAACCACCAAGGAACTGGCCGCCGGGCGCCTGGACTTTGCCGTCGATGCGCCGCTCAACACCGACCCGCAAGTGCGCCATGTCAAGCTGATGCAGGACCGCTATGTGTGCGCCATGCGCCAGGGCCACCCGCTGTTCAAGAACAAGCTCAGCCTCGACGACTACCTGGGCATGACCCACATCCATATCTCCAGCCGCCGCAACGGCCTGGGCTATGTCGACCTGGCCCTGGGCAAGATGGGCGTGCAGCGCAAGATCGCCCTGCGCTCCCAGCACTACCTGATGGCCTCGCAAGTACTGCAGCAAACCGACATGGTCATGACCGTGCCCGAGCGTTTCGCCCGCCGCCACCAGCTCAACCACGTGAGCCTGCCGGTGGACGTGCCGCCGCTGGAAACCCACCTGTACTGGCACGAAAGCACCGACCAGGACCCGGCCAACCGCTGGATGCGCGAACAGATCATCGAGTTGTGCCAGGGGGTGGTGGCGCAGGATGAGCGGGCGGCCATGGCTGAGGTGTAGGGATCTCTCGCGGGGCAAGCCCGCCAATCCTTGCTTGACGTAAACGTCAACCTGCAATTAGCTTAGCTCCATGCCCTTTTACCGAGCCAAGCGATGAGCAGCCAGACCTACAGCATCTCCGACCTGTCCCGCGAGCTGGACATCACCACCCGGGCCATTCGCTTTTATGAAGAACAGGGCCTGCTCAGCCCGGAGCGGCGCGGCCTGGAGCGGGTCTATTCGGCCCGCGACAAGGTCAGCCTGAAGCTGATCCTGCGCGGCAAGCGCATTGGTTTTTCCCTCGCCGAGTGCCGGGAACTGATCGAACTCTACGACCCGTCCAGCGGCAACCTCAAGCAACTGCACAGCATGCTGGCAAAGATCGCCGAACGCCGGGCCCAGCTCGAACAGCAACTGCTCGACATCCAGCAGATGCAACTGGAGCTGGACACCGCTGAAGAGCGCTGCGAGCAAGCCCTGGCAGCGACCCTGAACAACCAGAAAAACAGCCACTGAGCCCTGAGGAACCCTGCCCATGTCATTGCCTGAAAAAGTCCGCCTGGTCGAAGTCGGCCCGCGCGACGGCCTGCAGAACGAAGCCCAGCCCATCAGCGTGGCCGACAAGGTACGCCTGGTCGATGACCTGAGTGCGGCAGGCCTTTCTTATATAGAAGTGGGCAGCTTCGTTTCCCCCAAGTGGGTACCGCAGATGGCCGGCTCCGCCGAGGTGTTTGCCAATATCCAGCAGCGCAGTGGGGTGACCTATGCGGCCCTGGCGCCGAACCTGCGCGGTTTCGAAGATGCGCTGGCGGCCGGGGTCAAGGAAGTGGCGGTGTTCGCCGCCGCCTCCGAGGCGTTCTCCCAGCGCAACATCAATTGCTCGATCAGCGACAGCCTGCAGCGCTTCGTACCGATCATGGAAGCGGCGCGTCAGCACGGGGTGCGGGTGCGTGGTTATGTCTCGTGCGTGCTGGGTTGCCCTTATGAAGGCACGGTCAGCGCCGAACAGGTGGCCCCGGTGGCCCGCGAGCTGTTCGACATGGGCTGCTATGAAGTGTCGCTGGGCGACACCATCGGCACCGGCACCCCTGGAGCCACCCGGCGCCTGTTCGAAGTGGTCGGTGCCCAGGTGCCACGCGCCCAGCTGGCCGGACACTTTCATGACACTTATGGTCAGGCCCTGGCCAACGTCTATGCCAGCCTGCTTGAAGGCATCAGTGTGTTCGACAGCTCTGTTGCGGGCCTTGGCGGCTGCCCTTATGCCAAGGGCGCCAGCGGTAACGTTGCCAGCGAAGACGTGCTGTACATGCTCCAGGGCCTCGGTATCGACACCGGTATCGACCTGGAGCGCTTGATTGCCGCGGGCTTGCGTATCAGTGAGGTGCTTGGCCGCAGCAGCGGCTCGCGAGTGGCTCGCGCCCGTCAGGCACAATGAACACACCCGGTAACAGCCGGATCGGCGTCCGGGTGTTACCGCCCCCGCACTTTCCAGAGAAATTCCGGGTAACACGGAAACAAATCGACAGAATTTTCCGGCCTGATTTTTACTGATAACATGTAAACCATTGATTTTATTGGATTTTAAAAAGTTGGCACGGCACCTGCTATATCTCAGGTACAAGAACAATAAAAAGTGCGACACACCCAATAAAAATAAGACGAAACGACTCTGACATAACAAGAACAACACGACAGAGGCGCAGCTAACAGATTTTTTTGGAGAGGATGTGCTTTCCAGGGGCTTGCCCCGCAACCGGACACAGAACAATAAAACTACCCCGAGGTAGCGCAGGTCACGGTTGGATCAGCAATGATGAAGGTAGATCAGCGCTCAAAAAAATACGTTTGCTCTTGATCCCGGATGGGGATCGCCAAAGATACAGAGGCAACGGTCGCCAAAAACAACAACAGGCCGCCCTCCAATAACAAAAAAAGAGCACGCAACAATCTTTGAGGGGAGCCTAGGCTCCCCTCAGTGCTTCCTGCCCTGCTCGTTTTCATCCTCGTCGTCCTTCTCGAAGCGGTTCACCACCAGCGGCATCACCCCCAATACCAGTAATGCCAGCACCGTGCTGACCACTGCCGTGGCTTCCCGCCCCATGCCCGCCGCGACACCAATGGCCGCGGTCATCCACAAGCCCGCTGCCGTGGTCAGGCCCTTGACGTGCCCGGCATCCTGGTCGTGCCCCTTGAGAATAGTGCCGGCACCGAGAAAGCCGATGCCGGCAACGATACCCTGCACCACGCGGCTCAGCGCCGCATCGTCGGCCCCGGCCATACGCGGTACCAGCACGAACAACGCCGCGCCGAGGGCCACCAGCATATGGGTGCGCACCCCGGCGGCCTTGCCCTTGAGTTCGCGCTCAAAACCGAGGATGGCGCCCAGCAGCGCCGCCATGACCAGGCGTACCGTCACCTGGGTAAGCTGCTTGGCATCGGTGATGTCGGCAAATTCCGCCAACAGAGTGATCCAGACTTGATGCCACCAGGCGTCCATGGGCGTTGTCCATGCAAAAGGGTTAATCGATGGACAACAGCGTAGTCGGCAAGTGCGCCGCCTACCGCTGATCGGTTGTTGCCAGTATCCGCAACGCTTACGCGGTCCCAACTTTAGGACCCCAGTAACGAGGATACGGCCATGCCTATTGAAATTAACCAGACCAACCAGTGCACCCTGATCAGCGATGACATGCGTGTCCAGGGCGAGGCCACGCAAGTGCGAATCGTCACCGACGAAGCCTTGCGCATGTCGGTTGCCGAGCTCGAAGGCAAGCGCGTGCCGATCACCGAACAGGAAGCCGACGCCCTCACTGTAGCGGGTGCGGTGGATGGTCGCAGGCACCTCAAGGAGACCGAGGAGGGCTCGATAATCTGAGGCCTGCAGAGGTTCGCAGGTAAATCTGATACGGTTTTTATCCAGATACCTGAGCCTGTTATGCAAACAGATGGGGCGCCATAGTGCTCTGGCCTGATCGAGGCCTGATGAGCGACGAACCATGAGCGATAGAATCCCCGTCCAGATCGTTGAAATTGCTGAGCCTTCCACGTTCAAGAAGAAGCCTGCCAGCAGTGACCGACAGATCCACACCCGTAGTTTCACCGGTTTGTTTCGTAACCTGCGCCTGGCTGGCGCGGGTTTTCTGTTTTTGCTGTTCTTCGGCACTGTCTGGTTGAACTGGGGCGGTCGTCAGGCCGTGCTTTGGGACCTGGCCGACAGTAAATTCCATATCTTCGGCGCCACCTTCTGGCCGCAGGATTTCATCCTGCTCTCGGCGCTGCTGATCATCTGCGCCTTCGGCCTGTTTGCCATCACCGTGTTCGCCGGCCGGGTGTGGTGCGGCTATACCTGCCCGCAGAGCTCCTGGACCTGGATCTTCATGTGGTGCGAGAAGGTCACCGAAGGTGAGCGCAACCAGCGCATCAAGCTCGATGCCGCGCCCTGGAGCCTGAACAAACTGGCCCGGCGCTCGGCCAAGCACACCTTGTGGCTGGGCATCAGCCTGCTGACCGGGCTGACCTTCGTCGGCTACTTCACGCCGATCCGGCCACTGGCCGAAGAACTGTTCACCCTGCAACTGGGCGGTGTCAGCCTGTTCTGGATTCTGTTCTTCACCGGCGCCACCTACATCAATGCCGGCTGGCTGCGTGAAGCAGTGTGCATGCACATGTGCCCGTACGCACGGTTCCAGAGCGTGATGTTCGACAAGGACACCCTGACCGTTGCCTACGACCCGGCCCGCGGCGAGTTCCGCGGCCCGCGCAAGAAAGACGTCGACCACAAGGCCAAGGGCCTGGGCGACTGCATCGACTGCCACATGTGCGTGCAGGTGTGCCCGACCGGCATCGACATCCGTGACGGTCTGCAGATGGAGTGCATCGGTTGCGCCGCCTGTATCGACGCCTGTGATTCGATAATGGACAAGATGGGCTATGCCCGCGGCCTGGTCGGCTACAAGTCCGAACACACCCTGCAAGGCGGCACCACCAACTGGCTGCGTCCGCGCCTGCTTGGTTACGTCACCGCCCTGGTGGTGATGATCGGCGCCCTGGTCATCGCCCTGCAGCAGCGGCCGATGGTGTCGATGGATGTGATCAAGGACCGTGGCCTGTTCCGTGAGAACAACGCCGGGCAGATCGAGAACATCTACACCCTCAAGGTCATCAACAAGACCCAGCAACCCCAGCACTATCGCCTGCGCCTGCTCGATGCCGAGGGTTTCGAACTGCACGGCAAGACCGAATTCAGCCTGGCGGCCGGGGAAATGAGTGATTTGCCGGTGTCGGTGGCGATGTTGGCCGAACGCCCGCAAAGCAGCTCCCAGGACATCAGTTTCGAACTGATCGACACCGACGAGCCCGGTGTGCGCAGCGTCGCCCACAGCCGTTTTGTCGCGCCTTTGAACCGCTGATCCCATACACTGCCCGAGCATCCGAAACCTTTCGAGCCATGATGAAACGCTACGAGAAATTCGCCGACGACATTGCCGAACTGATCCGCTCCGGGGTCCTCGGCCCCGGTCAGCGCGTGCCGTCGGTGCGCTACGCCAGCCAGACCCACGGCGTCAGCCCGTCCACGGTGTTCCAGGCCTACTACCTGCTGGAGCGCCGCGGGCTGATCCGCGCCCGGCCGCGCTCGGGGTATTTCGTCAATGCCCACGCGCCGCGCCAGTTCAGCGAGCCGCAGATCATCGAGCAGGCCAGTGAGTCCACCGAGGTGGATGTCAGCGAGCTGGTGTTCTCGATCCTCGACTCGATCAAGGACCCGCAAACCGTGGCCTTCGGCTCGGCCTTCCCCAGCCCCAACCTGTTCCCGCTGCCGCGCCTGGCCCGCTCCATGGCCAGCGCCAGCCGCGAGATGGACCCGCGCATGGTGGTCACCGACCTGTCGCCGGGCAACCCGCAACTGCGCCGGCAAATTGCCCTGCGCTACATGGTCGGCGGTCTGATGCTGCCGATGGAGGAGCTGCTGATCACCAACGGCGCGCTCGAGGCCTTGAACCTGTGCCTGCAGGCAGTGACCGAGCCTGGCGACCTTGTGGCCATCGAAGCGCCGGCGTTCTATGCCTGCCTGCAGATCCTCGAGCGGCTCAAGCTCAAAGCGGTGGAAATTCCCGTGCACCCGCGTGAAGGCATCGACCTCGGGGTGCTGGCCCAGACCCTGGCCAAGCACCCGGTCAAGGCCGTGTGGTGCATGACCAACTTCCAGAACCCGGTGGGCGCGAGCATGCCGGAAGAAAAGAAACAGCAGCTGGTTGAGCTGCTGCGCGAGCATCAGGTGCCACTGATCGAAGACGACGTCTATGCCGAGCTGTATTACGCCCAGCAGGCGCCGAAACCGGCCAAGGCCTTCGACACCGACGGCCTGGTGATGCACTGCGGCTCGTTCGCCAAGAGCCTGGCCCCCGGCTACCGCATCGGCTGGGTGGCAGCCGGGCGTTACGCGCAGAAGATCGAACGGCTGAAGCTGATGACCTCGCTGTGCGCCTCGATGCCGGCCCAGGCGGCGATTGCCGACTACCTGCAACACGGCGGCTACGACCGGCACCTGCGCAGGCTGCGCTATGCCCTGGAAGAGCAACAGGCGGCGATGCTCGCGGCCATTGCCCGGTATTTTCCGGCGCAGACCCGGGTCAGCCATCCGGCCGGTGGCTACTTCCTGTGGCTGGAGCTGCCTGAACAGATGGACTCGCTCAAGCTGTTCCAGATGGCGTTGGCGCAAGGTATCAGCATCGCACCCGGGCCAATCTTTTCCCCGACCCGGCGCTTTCGCAACTGCATCCGCCTCAACTACGGCAGCCCCTGGACCGAGCAATCGGAAAAGGCCATGGAAACCCTGGGCAAGATCGTCCGCTCGTTCTGAGCGACGGTTGTACTTCGAGCGCGCTTGCGGCACCCTGCGCGCTTGAATTTCCCAGGGATGGATGGCATGCACAAGCGACAGCATTTTCTTACGCCGCAACGCTACGAGCGCTTTCTCGAACACGATGAAGAAAGCCGCGAATTCCTGCGCAACAACCGCCTGCAGGCCGACTCCGACGAACAGGAAGCAGTATTCAGCGGCAAGAGCCTCAAGGGCCTGGCGCTGGACAAACTGCTGATCAGCTATACCGCCGGCGTCGACATCGACGCCCTGCCCGCCTTGCTCGAAGCGCTGGTCGCCGAGTACGAGCAGTTGCAAGGCAAGATGGCCGTGTACGCCGAGGACCCCGACGTCGCTCCGCTGAATCTGGGCGACAGTGAGGAACACCACGAATGCATGCAGGTCATCAGCCTGTGCATCCTGCTCGGTCGCCAGGACCTGCTCGAACGCTTCGTCACGCTGATGGACAACGGCGGCTATGCCGAAGAAGACACCCTCTATGAAGACCTGCTGAGCCGGGTGCTGCCCGACCGCTACGACGTCGATGCGTGGTACCAGGACTACGCCACGCCGTTGGTGCAAACCATCTATGCCAGCAGCCCCGAGCAAGCGGCCAGCCGCCTGCAGGGCTACTGCGAGCAATGGTACGAGCACTTCGAGCACGCCAGCTGGTACGACACCCATGGCGACGATATCAGCGGCTACGTCGGCTACTGGTCGTTCGAGGCCGCCGCAGTGGCCCTGCTCTACGGCATCGATACCCGCGAACTGTTGCACGTGATCTTCCCCCATGAGCTGCTCGCGCATGCCCGCAGCTTGCCCGCCTACCAGGGCATCCAATGGGAGTGCCTGGGCGACGCTGTAGACGAACAGGAAGAGGACGAAGAAGAGCTGATCGACGAAGAGGACGAAGACGACAGCGACGAAGACTTCGCCTATGACATCAAGGCCGCCGGCGTCACCTTGTCCGACGCCATCGATGCCGGCAGCATCCCGCACCTGGCTCAGGCCCTGAGTGCCTACGACACCGTCGAAGCAATCCTGGCCCTGAACCTGGCGGCCGACCAGCAGGAAGAAGACGAGGCCTTCTTCGATCTCGCCCTGGCCCTGCTCGGCTGGGTCCCAGGCCCCGGCCACGGGCTCAAACGGGTATTGCGCCTGGTCAATCGCGACCCGCAAAAGCACGCCGAGCAGCTTTATGACCTGCTGCGCCACGTACTGCTCAACTGCAAACTGAAGACCAGCCCGGATGCCCTGCTCGAAGAAAGCCTGGACGCCGAGGTGCTACGCAGCGAGCTTGCGCAAATCATCGCTGCAGTCAGCGCCAGTGCAACCTTCCTGGCCCTCGACACGCAGCGCCAGGCGCTGGTACTGGCTGATCTGGAACAGGTCGGCGAACACCTCGACGACCTGATCGAGCGCATCGACGAACGCCTGATGCCCTGGCTTGCGGTGCAGCGCAACAGTTCAGCCCAAGCCTCGGGCAGTAGCCTGCGCATCCCGGCGCAAACCAGCAAACCGCAGTCGCGGCGCGTCGACAACCTGCGCGAGCACGGAGTGGTCAGTACCCATCCAGCGGCCAGCGATGGCGGCAAACTCAGCCGCGAGCAGATCAACCCGGCAGCCACCAGCAACTGGCTGGAACTGAGCCTGGACGACGGCAAGCTCGGCGGAGTGCCCGGTGCGGCCTACAAGGTGATCTTCGCCGACGGCAGCATTGCCGAAGGCCACTTGAACAACCTCGGCCACATTCGCCTGGAGGGCGTACCGTTCGGCCCGGCCAAGGTGTACTACGGTGAAGACCCGCGCCCCTACCAGCGCCAGCCAATCAAGGCCCTGGCCAGCAGCGCGGCACTGATCGACCGCGACCTGCGCAGCCTGGGCTTTATCCCGGCGAAACTCGACTGCGACGACCTGTACGCCGAAACCACCGGGCGAATTGCCCCCTACTGCGAGCTCAACGCGCTCTGGTGGGAATGGGCTAGCGCCCGTTACCACGGTGATTGAGCCGCACAGTTGTTGAGTGCTGCGCGGGACGCTACATTTGCCACAGTCCCCAGGCCGGAACACGCGCATGCCGTCGAGCGAACTGCAGTCCCTGCGCCAGCAACTTGAGCAGTTGCAGCAGCAGAACAACCTGCTCACAGCCCAGCTCGCCGAGCGCAACGGCGGGCCTGCACCTGACCAGCAGGCCCTGGCCGATACCCAGCAGCGCTACCGTTTTCTGTTCGAGGCCATGGACGAAGGCTTTTGCATCATCGAGTTCTTCGACGGCCCCCACGGCCCGCTCAGCGACTACATCCATGTCGAAGCCAACGCTGCCTACGCCAAGCATGCCGGTATCGACAACGTGGTTGGGCAGAAGCTGCGGGAAATGGTCCCTGACGAGGCCGACGACTGGATCGCCCGCTACGGTGCGGTGCTGCACAGTGGCAAGCCGATCCGCTTCGAGCAGGAGCTGGTAGCCACTGGCCGTCACCTGGACATCTGCGCTTTTCGCCTGGAGCCGGCCAGCCGCAAGCAGGTGGCGGTACTGTTCCAGGATGTGACCGCACGCAAGCGTGCCGAATTCGGCCTCAAGCGACTCAACCAGGAACTTGAACAACGGGTGGCTCAGGGCCTTGCCGAACGCAAGATCCTCACCGACGTGGTCGAAGCTACCCTGGCGCAGATCCAGGTAGTGGACCTGGACATGCGCTGGCTGGCGATCAACAGCGCTGCCCGCGACGAGTTCCAGCGGATTTTCGGCCTGACGCCGAGTGTCGGCGACAGCTTGCCGAAACTGATGGCCAAGCGTGCCGATGACTGCGCCCGCGGCCTGCTGCTATGGACGCGGGCGCTCAAAGGCGAGGCATTCGTCGAGGTAGCCGAATTTGGCGAGGGCGACCAGCATCGCCACTACGAACTGCGTTTCAGCCCGCTGCATGATGCCCACGGGCATCTCATCGGCGCTTACCTGTTCGCCTACGACATCAGCGAGCGGATCCGCGAGCAAAAACGCCTGCGCAAGACCGAAGAAGCCTTGCGCCAGGCCCAGAAAATGGAAGCGGTTGGCCAACTCACCGGTGGCATCGCCCATGACTTCAACAACCTGCTGACCGGCATCAGCGGCTCGCTGGAGCTGTCGCGCAACCTGCTCGGGCGCGGCCGCCACGAGCAAATCGCCCCCTACCTGAGCAGCGCCCAGGACGTGTGCAACCGCGCCGCGTCCCTGGTCCACCGGCTGCTGGCGTTTTCCCGGCGCCAGACCCTGGAACCGCGCACCATCGACGTTAACCGCCTGGTCAGCGGCATGAGCGAACTGATCCGCCGCAGCGTCGGCCCGCACATCGAGATCGAGGTGTTTACCGCCAGTGCTGCGTGCCGGGCCAGCATCGATTCTTCGCAACTGGAAAACGCCCTGCTCAACCTTTGCATCAACGCCCGCGACGCCATGCCCGCCGGCGGCCGGATCAGTATCGAAACCCGCCACCTGCAAGCCGATGAGCAGGTGGCCGCGCACCTGGACCTCAAGCCCGGTGACTACCTGGCCTTAAGCGTCAGCGATAACGGCAGCGGCATGCCGCCCCAGGTGCTGGCGCGCGCCTTCGACCCGTTCTTCACCACCAAGCCAGTGGGCCATGGCACGGGCCTGGGGCTGTCGATGGTCTATGGTTTCGTACGCCAGTCCGGTGGCCAGGTGCGGGTGTACTCGGAACCTGGCCAGGGCACCAGCGTGCACCTGTACCTGCCGCGCCTGGACAGCGCCACCCTGCCGCCCAGCGAACCACTACCAACAGCCCGCCCGCAGCGTGAACTGCGCGACATGACGGTGATGCTGGTTGATGATGAAGCGACCATTCGCATGCTGGTGGGCGAGGTGCTCAGCGACCTGGGCTACGCCAAACTCGAATTCGGCGATGGCCACAGCGCCCTGGCGGCGCTGCAAAATGGCGCGCAAGTCGACCTGCTGATCAGCGATGTCGGCATGCCCGGCGGCATGAATGGCCAACAACTGGTGGCCGCCGCCCGCCAGTTGCGGCCCGGGTTGAAAGTGCTGTTCATCACCGGCTACGCCGAGCAGGCAGTGCTCGGCACCGGCGTATTCGAACCCACTACCCGGGTGCTGACCAAGCCGTTCAGCCTCGACACCCTGGCCCAGCGTATCGAGGAAATGATCGGCTGATCAGCGCCCGCCGCCCAGGTCCAGGAAGCTGCCGGTGGAATAAGAGGCCTGGTCTGACAGCAGCCAGATGATTGCCTCGGCCACCTCCTCTGCCTGCCCGCCGCGGCCCATGGGAATGCCCGGTTCCAGCTTGCTGACCCGCTGCGGGTCGCCGCTGAGGGCGTGGAAGTCGGTGAAGATGTAACCCGGGCGCACGGCATTGACCCGCACCCCTTCGCCGGCCACTTCCTTGGCCAGGCCGACGGTGAAGGTATCCAGCGCGCCCTTGGAGGCGGCGTAGTCGACGTATTCGTTGGGCGAGCCCAGCCGCGCTGCCACCGACGAGACGTTGACGATGCTGCCGCCCTGCCCGCCATGATGGGTCGACATGCGCTGCAGTGCGTGCTTGGCGCACAGGATCGGCCCGACTACGTTGGTCTTCATCAGCTTGAGCAGGCGAAACTCCGACACTTCTTCGACCCGGCTCTGGTGGCCGATGGTGCCGGCGTTGTTGACCAGCGCGGTGACCGGGCCCAGCTCGGCATCCACGCGCAGGAACAGCTGGATGATTTCGTCCTCGACACTGACGTCAGCCTTGACCGCAATGGCCTCGGCGCCCAGTTCGCGAACCTCGGCCAGCACCTGCTGGGCGGCCTCGTCGTCACTCAGGTAGTTGATGCAGATACGGTAACCGGCGCGTGCGGCCAGGCGTGCGGTGGCGGCGCCAATACCGCGGCTGGCGCCGGTGATCACAATAACCTTGTCCATGGATACTCCTTGCCCGCAATGGCGTTGACCCCTCAAGGCTAACGCAGTCAGGGGCCGGGTACAAAGCCGCTTCAGGCGGCGGGTGGCGGTACTGGAGCCTTGGGCTCGGCCTTGCGCAGCGGGTACAGGTGCTGGCGTACGATACCTTCAGGCAAGTCCTTGCCGAACACGCCGTATCGCGCCGGCCATTCCTTGGGCGGCAGCTTTTGCACCTTGGCCTGCAAGGTATCGGACACCACCCAGCCGGCCAGCCAGCTGGACGAGGCAGTGACACAGATGATGATGAACTGCACCAGCATGTGGCTGCGGCGCGGAGTATACCGACCTCAGCAACAACCACGCTATCAAGCCATCATCACGGGTCAACGCTCAAGTTCAATGCGCACCACTTGGGCCAAGGCCCGTTCTCTCAAGTCAGCCCGGATCGCCTGACGATACCCGTCGTACACCTGCCGATCAAAGCGATACACCCCGCCGACCACACGTAGCACCATGTCCCGGCGAGTGGAGGTCCAGAAGTCAAAATCACGGGTTTCCACCGACAGCGTGACATTCACTCCCAGCACGACCAGCAAGATGTCACCAGAAGCGGTCTTTTCACTCGGTACGGAAAGAAAACTACTAAACCCCTCCTCCTGTTCCCCCGCACGGAAAAACCGTTCGGCATATTGACTGTCACGAACCCACTTCAGGGTGGTCTCAACCTGCCGCGCCAACAGCGGTGTAGCCACTCTGCCGGTGATGGACGCGATACAGGCTTGCATCTGATCGGCACTGGTCACCACTTGCGCAGGCTCGGTGATCAAACTCACCGGTCGACATCCATGTTTTTCCAACCGATTGCGATAACGGTCCATCCAACTCTTCCAAAGTTGCTGGCGATCAAAGGCTCGGCTGGCGAAACCATCGGCCTGCATCAGCAGATCGAACAAGTCGTCGCGCTCTTCCTTCATCAGGTTTGGTGCGAAAGACATCATGCTTTCACCCGTCAGCAGCACTTCGGTTACTGTGGCACTGGTCATATCAGATATGCCTGAGTCATTCAGTAGATCCGTTAACTTACGTTTCGTCCCCCATGGCCAAACAGATGGAAGCGATTTCATGCTCCGCTGATTGGCTGACAAATCTGTAATCCATTGCTCAGTTTGCTGACAGTCAGCGCTGGCTATGGTCGTGCCATCCCCGCCCCTGGAATGGCACCCATGCTTAGACACCCGACCCGCCGCACCTTCGTCAAGGGCTTCGCCGCTGGCAGCGCCCTGGCTGGCCTCGGCCTGTGGCGCCTGCCGGCGTTTGCCACGCCAAGCGTGTTTGCCAACGAACTGAGCGGCAAGCACTTCGAACTGTTCATCGGCCAGACTCCGGTAAACCTCACCGGCCGCCCGCGCACGGCGCAGACCATCAATAACAGCCTGCCCGGCCCGACCCTGCGCTGGCGTGAGGGCGACAGCGTGACCCTGCGGGTGCGCAACCGCCTGGGCGAGCCGACCTCGCTGCACTGGCACGGGATCATCCTCCCGGCCAACATGGATGGCGTGCCGGGCTTGAGCTTTGCCGGCATCAAGCCCGGTGGCGAGTACCTCTACCGCTTTACTCTTGAGCAAAGCGGCACCTACTGGTACCACAGCCATTGCGGCCTGCAGGAACAGGCCGGGGTCTACGGCGCGATCGTTATCGAACCCAAAGAACCCGAAGCCCATCGCTACCAGCGCGACTACGTGCTGCTGCTCAGCGACTGGAGCGACCAGGCCCCCGAGGCGCTGATGGCGACCCTGAAAAAGCAGTCCGATGCCTTCAACTACCACAAGCGCACCGTCGGCGACTTCATCGACGATGTCGCCAGCCATGGCTGGCAGCAAACCGTGGCCGAACGCAAGGCCTGGGCCGCTATGCGCATGAGCCCCACCGACCTTGCCGACATCAGCGCTGCTACCTACACCTACCTGCTCAACGGCCAGCCGCCGGATGGCAACTTTACTTGCCTGTTCCAGCCCGGCGACACCGTGCGCCTGCGCCTGATCAACGGCTCGGCGATGAGCTATTTCGACTTTCGCATACCGGGCCTGAAGCTGACGGTGATCGCCGCCGATGGCCAGGCGGTGCAGCCGGTCGAGGTTGATGAACTGCGCATCGCCGTGGCCGAAACCTATGACGTGCTGGTGCAGGTCGGCGACTTGCCCGCCTACACCCTGTACGCGCAGAGCATGGACCGCACTGGCTACGCCCGCGGTACCCTGGCGCGCAGCAACGGGCTGAGCGCCGAGGTGCCAGAGCCGGACCCACGACCCATCTTGACCATGGCCGACATGGGCCACGGCGCCATGGCCGGGATGGGTGCCATGGACCACAGCCAGATGGCCGGCATGGACCACTCGATGATGACCGGCATGCAGCAGCACCCGGCTAGCGAAAGCGGCAACCCGCTGGTCGACATGCAGACCATGAACCCCAGGCCCAACCTCGCCGACCCAGGGATTGGCCTGCGCAACAACGGCCGCCGGGTGCTGACTTACGCCGACCTCAAAAGCACCTTCGCCGACCCCGATGGCCGCGAGCCTTCGCGGGAGATCGAACTGCACCTGACCGGGCACATGGAGCGCTTCGCCTGGTCGTTCAACGGCATCAAGTTCTCCGACGCCGAGCCGCTGCGCCTGACCTACGGCGAGCGCCTGCGCATCACCCTGGTCAACGACACAATGATGGCCCACCCGATCCACCTGCATGGCCTGTGGAGTGACCTGGAAGACGAACACGGGCGCTTCCAGGTGCGCAAGCACACCCTCGACATCCCGCCCGGCAGCCGCCGTAGCTACCGGGTCAGCGCCGACGCCCTGGGCCGCTGGGCCTATCACTGCCACCTGCTCTATCACATGGAAATGGGCATGTTCCGCGAGGTACGCGTCGATGAATGAGCTTCTCAATCGCCCACTGCTCGGCAGCCTCGCCCTGCTGGCCTTGCTGGCCAGTGAAGAGGCTCGCGCCGAAGTCATGGATCATGCCGCCATGGGCCACGGTGCCATGAACCATCAAGGCATGAACCACAGCATGGCGCCCGAGTCACCGCGCACGCCACTGCGGCCGATCACCGACGCCGAGCGCCAGGCGGCCTTCCCGCCGCTGCCCGGTCATCAGGTCCATGACCGGCAGATGAACTGGGCGGTGATCGTCGAGCAACTGGAATACCAGAACTTCGACAGCAGCAGCGCGCTGAAGTGGGATGCCAACGCCTGGGTCGGCGGCGATATCGATCGCCTGTGGCTGCGCAGCGAAGGCGAGCGCGAACAGGGCGTGACCCACAAGGCCGAACTGCAGGCGCTCTGGGGCCATGCTATCAGCCCCTGGTGGGAACTGGTCGGTGGCTTGCGCCAGGATTTCAAGCCGGCCAGTGGCCAGACCTGGGCTGCCTTCGGCATCCAGGGCACGCCGCTGTACGGGCTGGAACTGCAAGCCACCCTGTATGCCGGCGAGCGCCAGCAAACCGCGCTGCGCCTGGAGAGCAGTTACGCTATCCTGCTGAGCAATCGCTGGATCCTCGAACCGTCGCTGGAGGCCAATTTCTATGGCCGCAACGACGCGTCCCGGGACCAGGGCAGTGGCCTTGCCGACAGCGAAATCGGCCTGCGCCTGCGCTACGAAATCACCCGCGGCGTTGCCCCTTACCTGGGCATCAGCGTCAACCGGGCCTACGGCAACAACGCCGAGCAAATCCGTGATGAGCACGGCGACATCGGCCAGACCCGCCTGGTCGCCGGGGTTCGCCTGCGTTTCTAGAAGTGGAGAAGTACATGCTGAACAAGAAAATCGTCGCCTTCGGCCTGCTGGCCCTGAGCACCCTGGCCCAGGCCGGGCAGACCATCGATGTGTACCGGGACCCCAACTGCGGCTGCTGCAAGGAATGGATCAAGCACCTGCAAGACAACGGCTACACGGTCAACGACCATGTCGAGCCGAACATGAGCGCGGTCAAGCAGCGCCTGGGCGTCGAGCCGCGCCTGGCCTCGTGCCATACCGGGGTGATCGACGGCAAGTTCGTCGAAGGCCATGTGCCGGCCGAGCAGATCAAGCTGCTGGCCAAGCGCACCGACCTCAAGGGCCTGGCCGTACCGGGCATGCCCATGGGCTCGCCAGGCATGGAAATGGGTGACCACAAGGATGCCTACCAGGTCATCGGCCTGACCCGCGAGGGCAAGGACGAAGTGGTCGCCAACTACTGATCCGCCGCTGATGCTCAGCTATTGGGCGCTGTTTCTCAGCGCCTTCGGCGCCGCCACCTTGCTGCCGCTGCAATCGGAAGCGGTACTGGTTGGCCTGCTGCTGCGCGAGCCCGAGGCAGTGATCAGCCTGTTGCTGATTGCCACCGCTGGCAACGTGCTGGGTTCGATCGTCAACTGGTTGCTCGGCCGTGGCATCGAGCACCTGCGCGACAAACGCTGGTTCCCGTTCAAGCCCGAACAACTGGCAAAGGCCCAGCAACGCTACCAGCGTTATGGCCAGTGGTCGCTGCTGCTGAGCTGGATGCCGGTGATCGGCGACCCGTTGACGCTGATTGCCGGGATCATGCGCGAGCCGTTCTGGCGCTTTGTGGTTTTGGTCACCCTCGCCAAAGCCGGCCGTTACCTGGTGCTGGTGCTGCTGACACTCGGCTGGATGCAGCACTAGCGACCCCAGATCTGCGCCTCGGTCCAGCCCAGTTCGATAAAGTCCTGGGCGCGCAGGTGCGCTTCATCCTCACAAAAGAATTCATCCAGCTGCGGCGGGCGCACCGAGGTGTCGCTGAGCATCGCGTGCACCTGGCCACGGTGGTGGATCTGATGCTCGAACAGGTGCGACAGCAGACGCAGGCGTTGCTCGCGCTGCACCCAGTCGGGACGCACGATGTTCACGTAACGCTGCAACTGATCGTCACGTAACTGGCGGCAGTAGGTGATCAAGCGGTGATCGGCCTGCAGCTGTTCGGCGTGCAGTTCCAGGCAGGTTGAGTATGGCTCCTCGGGCTCGAAGAAGCGCTCGCTGTCCGGGTCGGGCGCTTCGCCGCGCTGCTCGCATTCCAGGGCCTGCAAGTAGAACCAATCGACCGTAAGAATATGGTTGAGGGTGGCCTTGATCGACGGGAAGAAGCTCGCCCGCGGGGCGACGAACTCATCCTGGCTCAGCTGCCTGCAGGCCTTGTACACCCGGTGGTTGGCCCAGCCGTTGTGGTAGGCCATGGTCAGCAGGTGGTGCGAAAGAGGCTCGGCCATGATCGATTCCTCAGCAAAAGCGTTGCAGTTGCATCTCCCGCAAGCGGCTGAGCGTACGCCGGAACGGGAACTCCAGATACCCTTGAGTGTAGAGCGCTTCCAGGGCGACCTCGGCTTCCAGGTACAGGGCGATCCGCCGGTCGTAGCATTCATCGACCAGGGCGATGAAGCGCCGCACGCTGTCGTCATGTACCGACAGTTGCGGCAACTCACGGTCCCCGGCCACCACCCGCTGGGCACCGTCCTCGGTGCCGCGGGCGATCTTCGCCGGGCGCTGGCGGGCACCGAGCGCCGGCACCTCGCCAAGCAGGATGGCCTGGAAGCGGTCGCACAGGGCCATGAAGTCCATGGCGGCGAAGGGTTGCTCACAAAGGTCGGCGTAGCGGCACCAGAGCACGCTGTCGCAGCGTTGCACCACGTTGAGCTGGCGTGAACCGATCAACAAAGGTTGATCAGTGGCCGCTTGCTCGCCGCGCAGTTGTTCGAAGACTTGCGCCAGGGCCGCCGGCTGGCCTTTTTCGGCAATCCAGTAGCGCTGTATCGTCGCGCCCGGATGCAGGCGATGGTCGTGCTCGCCCGCCACTGCCACAACCTGCATATGCTGCTCGATGGCGGCAATCGCCGGCAGGAAGCGCTCGCGGTTGAAGCCGTCGCTGTAGAGCTGCCCGGGTGGCTGGTTGGAGGTGGCAACGATCACCACCCCGGCGTCGAACAGCACCTGGAACAACCCGCCGAGAATGATCGCATCGCCGATGTCGTTGACGAACAACTCGTCGAAACACAGCACGCGGATTTCTTCGGCCAGGGACAAGGCCAGGGCCTGCAAGGGCTCGGCGGTGCCATTGAGCTGGAACAGGCGCTGATGCACCCAGCGCATGAAGTGATGAAAATGCTGGCGCCGGGCCGGAACCTGCAGGCAGGCGTGGAACTGGTCCATGAGCCAGGTCTTGCCTCGCCCAACCGGGCCCCAGAGGTACACGCCTTGCGGGGTTTCACCGCGCTGCAGGGCCTCGAAGCAGGTTTGCAGGGCGGTGGCGGCCTGCAACTGGGCCGGATCGCTGACAAACCCCTGGCTGGCAATGGCCTGCTGGTACCGGGTCAGCGGGGACTGTTCGGTGAAGCAGGACATGCGCGGCGTCCGTCGCAAAAGGGGGCATTCTGCGGCGGGGGGCATCGCGGGGCAAGTGGTACCACCATTGGTAGGAGCGGGCTTGCCCCGCGATGAGGCCAGTACAGTCAGCACATCGGATGTTGTCTGAGATACGACCGCTGCGCGCTCGATCGCGGGGCAAGGCCCGCTCCCACAAGGTCTCTACAGATCGAGGCCGACTTTGAGCAGCGCCCCGTCCGTCTCATCGGTAAGCAGGTACAGATACCCATCCGGCCCTACCCGCACGTCGCGAATCCGCGCCTTGAGCTCGCCGAGCAGGCGCTCTTCATGCACCACCGTGTCACCCTTGAGCTGCAGGCGAATCAGTTCCTGCGCCGCCAGGGCGCCGATGAACAGGCTGTGATCCCAGGGTTTGAAGCGCGGGTTGTCGTAGAACGCCATGCCGCTGATGGCCGGGGACTTCTCCCAGACATGGTGCGGGTCGAGCATGCCCTCGACGTGCTCGCCCTTGGCCTCCGGAATCGGCATCAGCGAATAGTTGATGCCGTGAGTAGCGATCGGCCAGCCATAGTTCTTGCCGGCTTTGGGGATGTTGATCTCATCGCCACCACGCGGCCCGTGCTCGTTGGTCCATAGCTCGCCGGTCCAGGGGTTGAGCGCCGCGCCCTGCTGGTTGCGATGGCCAAACGACCAGATCTCCGGGCGCACGTTGTCCTGGCCGACAAACGGATTGTCCTTGGGCACCGTGCCGTCAGGCAGGATGCGCACTACTTTGCCCTGCAGCTTGTCGAGGTCCTGCGAAGTCGGGCGCTGGTTGTTCTCGCCCAGGGCGATGAACAGGTAGCCGTCGCGGTCGAACACCAGGCGCGAGCCAAAATGGTTGCCGCTGGAGAGCTTGGGCTGTTGGCGGAAGATCACGTTGAAGTCTTCAAGCTTGGCGTTGTCGGCCGACAAGCGCCCGCGGCCCACCGCCGTACCGGCCATATCGCCTTCCCCGCCACCTTCGGCGTAAGACAGGTAGACCATGCGATCCTGCTTGAAGGTCGGCGACAGCACCACATCGAGCAAACCGCCCTGACCCTTGGCCCAGACTTCGGGGACGCCGCCCAAGGGCGGCCCGACCTTGCCTTCGGGGCTGACAATGCGTAGGTTGCCGGCGCGCTCGGTCACCAGGATGCCCTGGCCGTCCGGCAAGAACGCCAAGGCCCAGGGATTGCGCAGGCCTTCGGCGAGGGTGCTGACCTTGACGCTACCCTCCTCGCTCTTGAAATCGCGCTCGGGCGCGGCATGGGCCAGCAGCGGCAGCAGCGCCGCGGTCATCAGGGTGGGTAGCCAGGTGCGTGGGGACATCAGCGATTCCTTCCAGGGAGGGCCTGTTATTCAGGGTGCGGGCGCGCGCGGCGGCCGGGTGGGTTCCAGGCGCGGGGCGGTTTGTTCGCGGCGGATGTTTTCGCCATTGCCGATACCACGGTTTTCAAGGGTCGGCGGGCGCGGATTGGGCTGGGTCGACGGGCCGCGCACCGGCGGCGTGGCCGGCACGCTGCCCTGGCGGCTGTTGGGGTTGGCGCGCATGATCGGGCTTTTGTAGGGGTTGTTGTTGCTGGCCGCCAGTTGCAACGGCGCGGCAACTGGCGCCGCCTGCAGCGGCGAGCTCAAGAGCAGGGCCATGGCCAGGCCCGACAGTAATCGGTTCATGGTAATCACCTCCGGCACCACGCGGCGCCGAAAACCAGCGCGCCCAAGCGTTGGATAGCCTAAGGCGCGACAGGTTCGCCGGGAAACCTCGATTTGCCCCGCAGGTGATTCATTTTGTTACCGGATCAACCATCGACCTTATGTTTCGCGGCATACAGGCAGAGCATCTCCATGGCCAGGGTCGAACCGGCCAGGGCGGTGATATCGGCATGATCATAAGCCGGCGCGACCTCCACCAGGTCCATGCCCACCAGGTTGATGCCACGCAGCCCGCCGAGAATTTCCAGGGCCTGAACCGTGGTCAGGCCGCCACACACCGGGGTGCCGGTGCCGGGCGCGTAGGCCGGGTCCAGGCAGTCGATGTCGAAGGTCAGGTACACCGGCTGCTCGCCGACCCGCTGGCGAATCGCCTCGATGATCGCCTGGGTGCCGCGTTGGTGCACCTGGCGGGCATCGAGCACGGCAAAGCCCTGGGTATCGTCATTGGTAGTACGCAGGCCGATCTGCACCGAGCGCGCCGGGTCTACCAGGCCTTCGCGGGCCGCGTGCCAGAACATGGTGCCGTGATCGACGCGCTGGCCCTCCTCGTCCGGCCAGGTGTCGCTGTGGGCATCAAAATGAATCAGCGCCAACGGTCCGTGTTTGCCTGCGTGCGCCTTGAGCAGCGGGTAGCTGATGAAGTGGTCGCCGCCCAGGGTGAGCATCGCGCAGCCGGCTTCGAGAATCTGCTCGGCATGGGCCTGGATGCTCTCGGGCACGGTGTGCGGGCTACCGTAGTCGAAGTTGCAATCGCCGTAGTCGATCACTGCCAGATGATCGAAGGGGTCGAACTCCCACGGCCAGTGCCGGGCCCAGGCCTGCTGTACCGAGGCGGCACGAATCGCCCGCGGGCCGAAGCGCGCACCGGGGCGGTTGCTGGTGGCGGTGTCGAACGGCACCCCGCTGACCACCACATCGACACCGCGCAGGTCGCGGCTGTAGCGCCGGCGCGAGAAGCTGGTGATACCGGCAAAGGTGTTTTCGGCGATGGTGCCATAGAGACTGTCGCGGGTGATGGCCTGGTCGTTGTCGGGGGCGAGGTCCATGATCGGGCTCCTTGGGTATTGTTATTGGCGGCTACGGAAAGTGGTCCACAGGCGGGTGCGCTTGCGCATGTCGGCCAGGCTCATGCTGCGGTCGGCAAACAGCCGCGCGCGTACTTCGGCCGAGGGGTAGATGTCCGGGTCGCCGCGCACCGCCTCGTCGACCAGGGGCGTGGCGGCCTGGTTGGCATTGGCGAAGAACAGCGTGTTGGTCAGTGGCGCCACCGAATCGGGGCGCAGCATGAAGGCGATGAAGGCGCGGGCCGCTTCTGGGTGCGGCGCGTCTTTGGGCACGACCAGGTTGTCCTGCCAGATCAGCGTGCCTTCGCGCGGGATGCGGTAGATCACCTGGTACGGCTTGCCGGCCTTGTGCGCCTGGTCGGCGGCCATGGCCGCGTCACCGTTGTAGGTCAGGGCAAGGCATACGCTGCCGTTGGCCAGGTCGTTGATCTGCCGGCCGTTGGCGACGTAGCTGATCGACGGCTGCAGTTGCTTGAGCAGCGCCTGGGCTGCCGCCAGGTCGTCCTTGTCACGGCTGTAAGGATCCTTGCCGAGGTAATGCAGGGCAATGCCAATCACCTCCTGGGGCGAGTCGGACATGGCAATCCCGCAATCCTTGAGCTTGCTGGCGTACTCGGGCTTGAACAACAGGTCGAGGCTGTCCAGGGGCACATCGCCCAGGCGCTGGCGCACTGCCTCAAGGTTCATGCCCAGGCCCAGGGTACCCCAGGTGTAGGGCACGGCGTACTGATTACCGGGGTCAACTTCGGCCAGCTTGGCCAGCAGGTCCTTATCGAGGTTGGCATAGCCGGGCATGGCCTGGGCCTGCAGCGGCTGCAGGGCGCCGGCAGCCAGGGCCCGAGCCAGGAGGCTGGAAGATGGCACCACCACGTCATAGCCACTGCCACCGGTGAGCAACTTGGTTTCCAGTACTTCGGTGGTGTCGAAGGTGTCGTAACGCACCTTGTAGCCGGTTTCCTGCTCGAAACGCTGCAAGGTTTCGGGGGCGACGTAGTCGGCCCAGCTGTACAGGTTGAGGACTTTTTCCTCGGCCTGCACCGGCAAGGCCAGGGCCAGGGACAACAACCACAGGGATGTACGCATGTCGGGCACCTTTGTCAGTGGATGCCGCCAGCATGCCTGCCGGGTTACATTACTAAAATGGCAAGTCAATTAACCTGACATTCATCGGGAGCAATGTTTGATGTTGGGACAACTGCACGACCTCGACCTGCACCTGTTGCGGCTGTTCGTCACTGTAGTCGAGGCCGGCGGCTTCAGCGCCGCCCAGGGCGTGCTGGGCCTGAGCCAGCCGAGCATCAGCCAGCAGATGGCCCGCCTGGAAACCCGCCTGGGCTATCGCCTGTGCAGCCGCGGCAAGGGCGGCGTTGGCCTGACTGCCAAGGGTGAGGTGCTGCTCAAGGCCACCCGCGAATTGCTGGTGCAGATCGAAGCATTCCGGCATCAGGCCAACGGCGTCGCCGGACGCTTGCTCGGCGAGGTGCGCATCGGCGTTTCCGAAGCCCAGGAGAGCACCGTGACCTTGCGCCTGGCACGGGCCATCGAGCGTTTTCGCCAGCGTGACGAGTCGGTGCGCCTGGAACTGGTCAGCGCCATGCCGGCCGACCTTGAGCGCCAGCTGTTGCAGCAGCGCCTGGACCTGGCCATCGGCTATTTTTCCGGCAAGCAGGCAGCGTTCGATTACATCCCGTTGTTCGAAGAAAACCAGCGCCTGTACTGCGCCAGCCATCACCCGCTGGCCGGCCAGCCGGAGGTCAGCCTGGAGGCCTTGCAGCAGGCCGACCAGGTCGAACACCCCTACCGCTTCCAGAGCCGCCAGGAGCCGTTTGACGGCACCAGTGGCGCGGCCCGCTCTGAGCAGGTCGAAGGCGCCCTGACCTTTATCCTCTCGGGTCGGCATATTGGCTACCTGCCCTGCCACTACGCGCAGCCTTGGGTCGCGCGCGGCCTGTTGCAGGCTCTGGACCCGGCGCTGGATTTCGCCGTGCCGTTCGTACTGGTGCGCCACCGCGCCCAGGTGGCCAGTGATGCCGAGCAGGCCTTCGTAGCCGACCTGCTGGCAGCCTTCGCCTGACTCAGTAGGCCAGCGACCAGGTCAAGGTGTAGGTGCGGCCACGGCCCTGGTAGTCATAGAGGTAGGCCGGGCCATAGGTCGGCGAGTAGAACAGCGTCGCGCGCTGGCCCCAGACGGTGCTGTACTGCTTGTCGAGCAGGTTCTGGATGCCGGCGCTGAAGGTGCCGAAACCGGTGTCCTGGCTGCCCAGCAGGTCGAAGGTGGTGTAACCGCTGATCGTGTGATCGGCATCGTCCTTGAGGGTGAAGGCATGGTTGGCCTGCAAACGGGCGCTACGGCCATCGCCCTTCCAGCCGACGAAGGCGGTGGACTTGGACAGCGAGGCATAACGGGCATCGCGCTTGATCCAGTCGCCGTCCTTGTCTTGCTCTTGCGAGCGCACCAGGTGCAGGGTGCTGCCGGCTTCCCAGCCGCTTTCGAAGTGTCGGGTCAGTGCGCCTTCAAAGCCGAAGTCGCGGCTTTTCTGCTCTTCGACATTGATGGTCAAAGTGGCCATGTCGGTGGTGATGATCTTGTCAGACCAGATGTAGTACACGGCGGCCTGGGCGTCCCAGTCGAGGTCGGCGTAGCGCCAGCCCAGCTCCACCTGGCGGCTCTTGATCCCGGCCAGCGGGTTGTCCTCGACGCTCAGGCCCGGCTTGCCGTAGTACTTGGCCGGGTCCGGCAGGTCGAAGCCTTCGCCGTAGTTGCTCCAGAGCTGGTGGCCGTTCTTGAAGTCGTAGATGGCGCCGAAGTTGAACAGGTTGACCTGGTAGTCGTTGTTGCCGCCGGGCACGCTCTTGAAGTCGCCGACGTCGACGTCCATCTGCTGGCGCCGGGCGCCGCCGGAAAAGGTCAGGTTATCGGTAGCCTTCCAGTCCAGCTGGGCGTAGGCCGAAATACCGTCGACCCGGTAGCTGGGGTAACGTGCCGCCTTGCTGGCTTCATCCAGGTCCAGGCCACCGCTTTCGGACGACGTCAGGGCATTGAAAGTGGTCTGGTCGGCGTTGAAACGCTCGCGGTCCAGGTCCACGCCGTAGGTCAGCTTGAGGCTGTCCCACTGCTTGGCAAACAGCGCCTTGAGGCTGCTGACCTCGAAGTTCTGCTGCGAGGCGGCAAAGTACACGCCCTTGGAGCCCGCCGGCTTGCCGGTGTTGTAGTACGGGAACGGATAGAAGTTGTCGTCTTCCTTGCGGTACGAGGCCTGCAGGTAAAAGTCCTGGCCGAGCACATCGCTGTGGTGATAGTTGGCGTTAAGCAGTAGACGCTTGGTGCGCGGCTCAAGATCGGTGGAGTAACCGCCGCGCAACTCGGCGTCTTCCAGGTCCGAGGGGCCGTTGTAGTTCAGGTTGGGAAAATAGATTCCGGTACTGCCGTGGTTGCCCGAGTCGTAGTACTGGGCCAGCAGGTCGAGGCTCTGCTCGTCGTTGAACTTCAGGCCCAGGCTGCCGAGCACGTCGATGGTGCGGTTGTACTGCAGGTCGGTCTGGGTGTTGTCGATGAAGATCTGCTCGCCGGCGCCGTCGTAGAAGGCTTCGTTCTGCTCGGCAGACACACCCAGGCGCGCATTGATGCGCTCGTTGCCGCCGCTGATCGACTGGGCGATGCGGGTCGACAGGTCGTCGCTGTTATTGAAGCCGCTGCTGGCACCGAGCTGGGTTTCAAAGCGCGCCGGGCCCGCCTCGCCCTTCTTGGTGACAATGTTGATGATGCCGCCGGTGGCGCCGCCGCCGTAGATGGCGCTGGCGCCGGAGAGCACTTCGACGCGCTCGACGTTGAACGGCGAGATGCTGTCGAACTGGCGCGACAGGCCGCGCGAGCTGTTCTGGCTGACGCCGTCGATCATCACCAGGACATTGCGCCCGCGCATGTTCTGGCCGTAGTTGGTGCGCCCTTCCGGTGCCAGGTCCAGACCCGGGACCAGCTTGCCGATGGCTTCCTTGAGGCTGACGCCGCTGTCGATCTGCTCGCGCAATTGCTGCTGGTCGACCACCCAGACGGTGCCGGGGATTTCGCTGATCGAGGTGCTGGTACGCGAAGCGACACTGACTTCGATGGGTTTAAGGCTGACGCTTTGGGCCACCGCGCTCTTGCGCAGGATCACCGTGTTCTGCTCGCTGAACTGCCAGCTCATGCCGCTGCCGGCCAGCAGGCTCTGCAGGGCCTGGGCAATGCTGTAGCGGCCAATGAGCGCCGGGCTTTGCCGGCCCGCCACGTCCTGGCTGGTGAACAGCAGGTGCAAGCCAGCCTGGTCGGCGAAGGCGGTCAACGCCTGGTCGAGGTTCTGCGCAGGCAGGTCCAGGGATACTTCACGTTCCTGCTGGGTGCTGGCGGCGGTTAGCACCTCGGCCGCCTGCACCTGCAGGGTGCCGAGCAACGCGGCAACGGCGGTTGAGGCCAGCAGGGCGTGTTTGAAATAACCGGTGGAACGGGCGATTGGCTTGAGCGGACCCTTCACTGTTTTCTTCCAGGCAAATGGTTGTAAATGAGAATGGATTGCTGATCAGTCTCACTACGACGATTGGGCGGGGAAGAACTTGCAGTGGGAATTTGAAAATATTTTTTCAGTACCGCGGGTCAGTACACCACAGCCAGCCACGGCAGGTAGGTCACCTTCAGTGCATAGCGCTGCTCCAGGGTGCGCAACAAGCCTTCAGGGTCGTTCAGGTCAAACACCCCGCTGACCTGCAGCGCTGCCAGTTGCTGATCCGACAGCACGATGCGACCGTGCTGATAGCGTTCAAGTTCGGCCAGCACTTCGCGCAGCGGCTTGCCGTTGAAGATCAGCTTGCCGCGTTGCCAGGCGGTTTGCGCGCGGGCATCGGGCGAGGTTTCCAGCACCTGCCCGCCAACCCGGGCCTGACCCTGGGCAACCACCACGCGATTGCGCGCACCCTCTCGGCGCACGCTGAACACCGCAGCGCTGCCTTGCACCGGCTCGGCGCCGGCATCGACCACGAACGGCCGCGGGTCGGCGGCCGGCTCGAACAAGGCCTCGCCGGCCTTGAGCAACACGCGGCGCTCACCGCTGCTGAAATCTACCGACAGCGCACTGCCACTGTTGAGGGTGACCTGCGAGCCATCGGCGAGGGTGATGCGCTGCTGCTGGCCCACCCCGGTGTGGTAGTCGGCAAGCAGGGCCGGCGCCTGCTGCACGCCGCCGTAGCCAATCAGCGCCAGCACCAGCGAGGCGGCAACGGCCGAGCCCCAGCGCCGCGGACGTGGCGCTGGCTCGGCGATTTCTGCCGCCGCCCGGGTCTGCCCCAGGTCGGCCCACAGTGCCTCGGCTTCGCCCGCAGCCTCGGCATGGGCCGCACTCAGTGCGCACCAGCGCTGGTAGCGTTGGCGGTCAGCGGCGCTGGCGTTGCCCGAATGCAGCAGCACCTGCCAGTCGAGGGCATCATCGGACAAATCGCTGATCGGTTGCGGCGCAGGCATCGCGTAAGCGTCAGTCATGGTTGTGTTTGAGCCAGTTGCGGCAATGGCGCAGGGCCTGGCCGATGTATTTTGCCACCATGCTCTCGGAAACGCCCAGCCGTTGTGCAATCTGCGCCTGGGTCAGGCCCTCGACGCGGTTGAGCAGCAACGCCTGGCGGGCATTGGCCGACAGTTGCAGCAAGGCTTCATCGAGCAGTTCCAGGCGCTCACTGGCCAGCAACACCGCTTCTGGCGCCGGCGCCGGGCATGGCACCTGGCGTGCTGCTTCGCTGTCATCGAGAGTGCTGCTCATGCGTTGTTCGCGGCGCAGGGTATCGATGGCCAGGTTGCCGGCCACGCGAAAGATGAAGCTACGCGCGTGCAGCACCGGCAGGTCCTGCTGGTCGATCCTGACCAGCTTCAAGTAGGTTTCCTGAGCGACGTCGGCGGCCCGCTGGCGGTCGCTCATGCGCCGGGTGAGGAATTGCAGCAGGTCATCGTAATGTTCCTGGAAGCTTGCCAGCAGCCCGGAAACGGGAGACGTCAACATGAAGGATTCGATGGCCAGTGGGAAGAGTTAGCGGGCGTTAATGAGAACAAGTATCTTTCATAACGTACAGCACTTTCAACGCCGCTGTGCATTTGCCACACTCGGGGCTGTCCTCCTGCGCTGGAGCTGTGCCCGTGACCCGATACCTACGCCTGTGCCTGGCCCTGCTGTTGATCGGCGGCTTGAACGCCTGCGCCCTGTTGCAGCCCCGTGACCCGGTGAACATCAGCGTGATCGGCATCGATCCCCTGCCCGGCCAGGACCTGGAACTGCGTATGGCGGTAAAAATCCGCGTGCAGAACCCCAACGAAAGCGCGATCGACTACAACGGTATCGCCCTGAACCTTGAGGTCAACGGCCAGCCGCTGGCGGCCGGCGTCAGCGATCGTAGCGGCAGCATCGGGCGTTTCAGCGAGGAGGTGCTGGTGGTGCCGGTGAGCATCACCGCGTTTTCGGTACTGCGCCAGGCCGTAGGCCTGAGCCAGGTGCGCAGCCTCGACGGCCTGCCATATACGGTGCGCGGCAAACTGGCCGGTGGCGCCTTCGGGACCCGACGCTTCAGTGACAGCGGCCGGCTTAACCTGCCGCAGCCGGCCAACGCAACCTGGTGATGGAGTGATTGGCCTGGGCCTTACTTGGCGGCGGCCATCAGCTTGTTGACTTCACTGCGGACCATGTTGGCGTACTCGGGTGGCGACATGCCGTCCAGTTCTGCCCGCACCCATTCGGCCCACTTGCCCTTGCGCCGCGGCTTTTCGGCGATGATCCGCGCCGCATCGGCCTTGGCCTTGCCCAGGTTGGTCTGCCAGAGCTCGAACAGTCGTGCTTTCTCGTCCTCGATCTGCGCCCGTTCGGCGAAACTCTTGTTGGCCAGATTGAAACTCATGAGGGGTGTCCTGCCGCTGGAAAATAGGCGCTATCTTACACTGTAGCCGCCGGTGTCCGGCAAACCGCTGCAACTTTCCGCGCCCGCCGGCATCCACTGTTCAATGCCCATCAACTGACGAGGAAGCACCCATGGCCAGGAAAACCACCGTGCAAAGCGATGCCGAGCAAATCAAGGATCAGGCGTTCAGTGAATTGCAGGCGTTGATCGAAGAGTCGGAAAAACTGCTCAGCGACAGCGCTGCGCTGGTTGGCGAAGAAGCCGAAACCCTGCGAGCCCAGGTCGGGCTGAAACTGAAACAGGCCCGTGACGCGGTCACCGGCGTGCGCAGCAAGGCGCAGCCGGTGGTGGAGGCCACCCAGGACTACATCGGCGGCCATCCGTGGCAGACGGTGGCGATTTCGGCAGGCTTTGGCCTGGTAGTCGGTCTGCTGCTGGGGCGCAGGCCATAAAAGCATCGCAGGTCCTGCTCGCTCCTGTAGGAGCAGGCAGGACCTGCGATGAACTCAACGCAAACTCAACGGCTGCACCAGCCCACAGGCAATTGCCATCCCCACCAGCGCCGGCAAGTGCTCAGCCTGCATGCGCTTCATGACCCGCGAACGATACAGGTCGACGGTCTTCACGCTGACCTCCAGTTGCTCGGCAATTTCCCGATTGGTATACCCCCGCACCAACGGCAGGAACACATCGCGCTCCCGCGGCGTGAGGCTGTCAATGCGCGCCTGCACCGTTTCCAGCGGCCCGGCATGACGCGCCTGGCCGAGAGCGGCCTGAACGCTGTCGAGCAGTAGCTGGTCGTTGTAGGGCTTCTCGATGAAATCGCAGGCGCCAGCCTTGAAGGCGCGCACCACGATCGGTACATCAGCGTGGCCACTGACGAAAATCACTGGCAAATCGATACCGCGCGCGCGCAACGCTTCCTGCACGCTCAAACCGCCCATGCCCGGCATGCGAACATCCAGCAGCACGCACGCCGGCCGATGGCCGTCGCAGGCGTCCAGAAACGCCTGGCCACTGGTGAACGGCAGCGCCTGCAAGCCCACCGACTCGAGCAACCACAGGGTCGAATCGAGCATGCCCTGGTCATCGTCGACCACATACACCCGCGGTTCCTGCATATCACTCCCCACTGTTGGCCACCGGCGCCAGCCGGCAACACAAGATCAATCCGCCCGTCTCGCCAGGCTGGGCCTGCAAGGTGCCGCCAAAGCCTTCGATGATACTGCGGCTCATGCTCAAACCCAGCCCCAGGCCGTCCGCCTTGCTGGTGTTGAACGGGGTAAAGATGCCATCCAGGCGCTCGGCTGCCACCCCAGGGCCCTGGTCGCTGACGCGGATCGTCAACCAACCGGCCTCAAGCTTGGCGCTGAGCAGGATACGCGAGGCCCGGCCGTTGTGCTGCTCGCGATTGGCGTCGATGGCGTTGCGCAACAGGTTGAGCAGCACCTGTTCGAGCAGTACCCGGTCGGCGTACACCGCTGGCAGCCCCGCAAGCACATGCTGTTCGATGCTTACCTGGTCGCGGCTGGCTTCCCAGTCGCACAGGCGCACCGCTTCGGCGACGACATCGGCAATCGCCAGGGCCTGCAGGCGCCGCGGCTCCTTGCGCAGGAAGGCACGCAAGCGCTTGATCACCTCGGCGGCATGGGTCGCCTGTTCGTTGATGCGCTGCAAGCCTTGGGCGACCCGTTGCGCCGCTTGCGGGTCGCGCTCTACAGCTTGCAGATAGCGCTGGCTGGCGCTGGCGTAATTGACCACCGCCGCCAGCGGCTGGTTGATTTCATGGGCAATTCCCGAGGCTAGCTCGCCCAGGGTGATCAGCCGGGCGCTGTGGGCCAGTTCGTCCTGGTGGCGGCGCTGCTGGCTTTCGCGCAGTTCACGCTCGGTCATATCGCGGGCCACCAGCGAGTAGTAGCGCTCGCCACCGGCAGCGCGATGGGCCAGCAGCACCAGCGATACCGGAAACGCCGCACCGCCCTGATGCGGCACCAGACGCGCCTCGGCCTGCCACACGCCCTGCTGCTCGGCGCGCTGCCAGCCTTCGCTGTGCAGGCGTTGCTGCAGCGCTGGGTCGAGCACGGCCTGCAAGCCGGGCAGTGGCTCGACCTCCTGCAGCCCCAAGGCCCGGCGCGCCGAACGGTTGAGGTAGCTGAGGCGGCCGTCGCGGTCGCTGAACAGCACCAGGTCAGTGTTGGCCTCAACCACTTCGGCCAGGCGCCGACGGTTTTCCTGGGCTTCGATGCGCACGCTGATGTCGCGCGAGACGCTGACAATCTCCACCACAGCACCGGTGTAGGTTTCGCGGATGGCGCGGCTGGCGATCTCGAACCACAGGTAGCGCCCGTCACGGTGGCGCACCCGGCAGGTCATGGTCTGGTAGCCGTCCTGCTCCAGCGCCTGGGACGCTTGCAACAGTGATTGCTGACGATCCTGCGGATGCAACAGCGACTGCACCGGCACCCCGCGCAGCTCCTCTGGCCAGTAGCCCAGCAAACGAAACGCGGCAGGCGACGCGTCGATGAAGCTGCCATCGGGCGTGTGCCGGGAAATCAGGTCGGTGGTGTTCTCGGTGATCAGCCGGTACAGGCGCCGGGCCTGGCTGGCGTCACGTTCGCCCTGGCGCTCCGCAGTGGCGTCGCGGCAACGCGCCAGCACTTGCTGGCTGGGGTCATCGGGGATGAAGGTCCAGAGCAGAATCTGCCCGGCCACCTGCGCCTCGACCTCGGCAATCGCCCGCCCCTGTTCCAGGCAGGCGCGCACCAGCGCCCGGTAGTTGCTCGGCAGCCAGTGCTCGGCGCCCCGCTGCGGCCAGGGCCCGAGCAAGGCCTGCAAGGCCGGATTGGTGGCCATCAGGCTGGCGGCGGCATCCAGCACCAGGCTGGGTTGCGGATCCTTGGCCAGCAGCAGGGAGAATGAAGTATCCAAAACGTTGTCTCAGGGCATTTATAGTATTTATACCATATTGCTATAGTCTATCTTCCAGTTACCATAGCCATTCGCGTAAAACTTGCGACAGCGGAAGGGCCTGCCCTTCACGACACCTGAACAGAGCTAACAATCAGCCATCGGGGGTTTCAGTTCGCCAATCGGCGGCGGCCTCCTGCACAGGACCACCTCATGTCGATTTTCTCCCAGGGCCTGGCGCCCGCCCCTGTCAATCATGTTGCCTTGAGCCCCTTGAGTTTCATCGAGCGTACCGCCGCCGTCTATGGCCAGTACCCGGCAGTGATCCATGGCGCCATCCGCCGTAACTGGCAGCAGACCTACGAACGTTCGCGCCGCCTGGCCAGCGCCCTGGCCGGGCGCGGTATCGGCCAGGGCGATACGGTGGCAGTGATGCTGCCGAATATTCCGGCCATGCTCGAAGCGCACTTTGGCGTGCCGATGATCGGCGCCGTGCTCAATGCCCTCAACGTGCGCCTGGATGCCGAGGCGATTGCCTTCATGCTCGAGCATGGCGAAGCCAAGGTGCTGATCACTGACCGCGAATTCCACAAGGTTATCGAAGCGGCCCTGGCGCTGATGAAATACCCGCCACTGGTGATCGATGTCGATGACCCGGAATACGGCGAAGGCCAGGCGGTCAGCGACCTCGACTATGAGGCATTTCTGGCCGAAGGCGACCCCGAGTTCGCCTGGCACTGGCCCGAAGACGAATGGCAGGCGATCTCGCTGAACTACACCTCCGGCACCACTGGCAACCCCAAGGGCGTGGTCTACCACCACCGCGGCGCCTACCTCAATGCCCTGGGCAACCAGATGACCTGGGCCATGGGCAACCACCCGGTGTACCTGTGGACGTTGCCGATGTTCCACTGTAACGGCTGGTGCTACCCCTGGACCGTCACCGCCCTGGCCGGCACCCATGTGTTCCTGCGCCGGGTCGACCCGCAGAAAATCCTAACCCTGATCCGCGAGCACCAGGTCAGCCACCTGTGCGGCGCGCCGATCGTGCTCAATGCGCTGATCAACATGCCCGAGTCGGCCAAGGCGGCAATCGATCACCCGGTCAATGCCATGGTCGCCGGCGCGGCGCCACCGGCCAAGGTCATCGGCGCGGTCGAAGAAATGGGCATCAAGGTCACCCATGTCTATGGCCTGACCGAGGTCTACGGCCCGGTGACCGTCTGTGCCTGGCACACCGAGTGGGATGAACAACCGCTGGCTGAACGGGCGCGGATCAAGTCCCGCCAGGGCGTGCGCTACCCGACCCTCGAAGGCCTGATGGTCGCCGACCCGCAAACCCTGGAGCCGGTGCAACGCGACGGCAACACCCTGGGCGAGATCTTCATGCGCGGCAACACGGTGATGAAGGGCTACCTGAAAAACCCCGAAGCCACCGCCGAAGCCTTCCGTGGTGGCTGGTTCCACACTGGCGACCTGGCCGTTTGGCATGCCGACGGCTACGTCGAGATCAAGGACCGGCTCAAGGACATCATCATTTCCGGTGGCGAGAACATCTCTACCATCGAAGTCGAAGACACTCTGTACAAGCACCCGGCAGTACTCGAAGCCGCCGTGGTCGCCCGCCCCGACGAGAAATGGGGCGAAACCCCCTGCGCCTACATCACCCTCAAGGCCGGCTGCGAGGCCACCCGCGAAGCCGAGATCATCGCCTTCTGCCGCGAGCACCTGGCCGGCTTCAAACTGCCGAAAACCGTGGTGTTCAGCGAGCTGCCGAAAACCTCCACCGGCAAGATCCAGAAGTACCTGCTGCGCGACTGGGCCAAGGCGCTCTGACCCCCTTTGACTGCGAGAACTGCCATGCCTGAATTCAATGCTCCCTTGCGCGACATGCGCTTTGTTCTTCATGAAGTGTTCCATGGCCCGGCCTTGTGGGCGCGCCTGCCGGCCCTGGCCGAACGGGTCGATGCCGACACCGCCGATGCCATCCTCGAAGAGGCGGCGAAAATCACCGGCCAGCTGATTGCCCCGCTCAACCGCAGCGGCGATGAACAGGGCGTGGCCATCGAGGACGGGAACGTGCGCACCCCGGACGGCTTTCGCCAAGCCTGGCAAACCTACCGCGACGGTGGCTGGGTAGGCCTGGCTGGCAACCCGGAATATGGCGGCCTGGGCATGCCGAAGATGCTCGCTGTGCAATTCGAAGAAATGCTCTATGCCGCCAACTGCAGCTTCAGCCTGTACTCGGCCCTGAGCGCCGGCTGCTGCCTGGCCATCGATGCCCACGCCACTGAAGCGCTCAAGGCCAACTACCTGCCAGCGCTATACAGCGGCCAGTGGGCCGGCACCATGTGCCTGACCGAGCCCCACGCTGGCACTGACCTGGGCATCATTCGCAGCAAGGCCGAGCCCCAGGCTGATGGCAGCTACAAGGTCAGCGGTACCAAGATCTTCATCACCGGCGGCGACCAGGACCTGACTGAAAACATCATCCACCTGGTGCTGGCCAAGCTGCCGGACGCACCGGCCGGGCCCAAGGGCATCTCGCTGTTCCTGGTGCCCAAGCGTCTGGTCAATGCCGACGGCAGCCTGGGCGCCAGCAACGCGGTGAGCTGCGGCTCGCTCGAACACAAGATGGGCATCAAGGCCTCGGCCACCTGCGTGATGAACTTCGACGGCGCCACCGGCTACCTGATCGGCGAACAGAACCGCGGCCTGGCGGCGATGTTCACGATGATGAACTACGAGCGCCTGTCGATTGGCATCCAGGGCATAGGTTGCGCCGAGGCCTCGTACCAGAACGCCGCCCGCTACGCCTGTGAGCGCCTGCAAAGCCGTGCGGCCACAGGTGCCCGGAACAAGCAGCAGATTGCCGACCCGATCATCGTCCACCCGGATGTGCGACGCATGTTGCTGACCATGCGCGCCCTCACCGAAGGCGGGCGCGCCTTCGCCACCTATGTCGGCCAGCAACTGGATATCGCCAAGTACGCCGAAGACGCCGATGAACGCGACGCGGCGCAACGCCAGGTGGCCCTGCTGACGCCGGTTGCCAAGGCGTTTTTCACCGACAACGGCCTGGAAAGCTGTGTACTCGGCCAGCAGGTGTTCGGCGGCCATGGCTACATTCGCGAATGGGGCCAGGAGCAACTGGTGCGCGATGTGCGTATCGCGCAGATCTACGAGGGCACCAACGGTATCCAGGCCCTGGATCTGCTCGGGCGCAAGGTGGTGGCCGATGGCGGCCAGGCGCTGGCGGCCTTTGCCATGCAGATTCGCCAGTTCAGCGAAAGTGAACCACCGTTCCGCCAGCCGCTGCTCAAGGCCCTGGGCGAACTCGAAGACCTCAGCCAGTGGTTGTGCGAGCAAGCGAGCCGCGATCCGAATGCCATCGGCGCGGCCTCTGTGGAGTACCTGCAACTGTTCGGCTACGTTACCTACGCCTACATGTGGTCGCGCATGGCCGCCGTCGCCCGCGATTCGCTGGTTCAGGACCCGGCGTTCTACGGTGCCAAGCTGGCCAGCGCCGGGTTCTTCTTCGAACGACTGCTGCCACGGACCCTGTCGCTTAACGCGAGCATTCGCGCCGGCAGTGCTTCATTGTTCGAACTGGACGCTGCGCAGTTCTGAACAGTCGCCTGCGCTGCCCGTCGGTAGCGCAGGCCTGCCTTTCGTCCGCAATTTTGTAAGCAATCATTGTCAGATCCGCGGTTTTACGGGGTTTTGGCGGTAAAAAATCTTACAACTGATAGTCATTCGCCATTATCTCGGTTCTCGCCCGCCTACCCTGCAAGGTAGAATGGACAAAACCGGGAGTTTCAATGAACCACACCAGTCTCAGCGCCGCCGAACACGATGCCATCACCGATGCCGCCGCGCAGTGGTGCCTTCGCCTGCAAGCTGAAGACTGCACCGCCGCCGAGCGGCGCGCGTTCGAGCAATGGCTGACAGCCAGTCCGCTTCACCTGCAGGAATACCAGGCGATGATGGAAATCTGGCAAACCGCCGACCACCTGCCGCGAACCTTCCCGGATAACGTCGTGCCCCTGCCTCAACGGCGCCGCAACACCTGGCAGCGTTTCGCCAGCGCCGCAGCCATCGCCTTGGTGGCCCTGCCAGCAGGCGCCTGGATCGGTTGGGAACAAGGCTGGCTACCCAATAGCTACCAGTCCCTGGAGACCGGCGAGCGGGTCAATCGCGTGGTGCTCAGTGATGGCAGCGCGGTCGAACTGAACCTCAATACCCAACTGCGCTTCACCAACTACAAGGATGAGCGCCGGGTCACCCTGATCAAGGGCGAGGCGTTCTTCAAGGTCAGCCACGACAGCCAGCACCCGTTCGTGGTGCACGCGGCCAACGGCTGGACGCGGGTCACCGGCACCCAGTTCAACGTGTGGAAATATGATGATCAGGTCAAGGTGACCCTGGTCGAAGGTTCGGTGCTGGTCAGCAGTGACGGCAACGCCAGCGACAGCAGCTATCGCCTCGGCCCGGGCATGCAGGCCAGCTACAAGGCCGGTGACTATGAACCGCACCTGGCCCAGACCGACAACCAGGACAACAGCCTGGCCTGGCGCACCGGCAAGCTGATCCTCGACAACCAGAGCCTGGCCCAGGCCCTGCCGATGATCAACCGTTACCTGGACAAACCGCTGCTGCTGGCCGATACCAGTACCGGTAGTATTCGCATCAGCGGCATCTACAACACCAGCGAGATCAAGCGCCTGGTCAGCACCCTGCCCAAGGTGCTGCCGGTGTACCTGACCCAGAACAAAAGCGGCAACATGGTGCTCAATCGCATCTCGCCCCCCCCCGCCAAAGGCTGAGCCTTGCGCTCAGCCCTCGCTCTGCCCTAGAGCATCATCGCCGCCAGCCAACCGAACGCCAGCAACGGCAGGTTGTAGTGGATGAAGGTCGGTACCACGGTGTCCCAGATATGGTGATGCTGACCGTCGACGTTCAAGCCCGAGGTCGGCCCCAGGGTCGAGTCCGACGCCGGTGAACCGGCATCGCCCAAGGCACCGGCAGTACCGACGATGCACACGGTCGCCACAGGATCGAAGCCCAGTTGCACGCACAGCGGCACGAAGATCGCCGCGAGGATCGGCACGGTGGAGAACGACGAGCCGATGCCCATGGTGACCAGCAGGCCCACCAGCAGCATCAGCAGCGCACCGACACCCTTGCTGTGGTTGATCCAGGCCGCCGAGGCCTCGACCAGGGTCTTCACCTCGCCAGTGGCTTTCATTACTTCAGCAAAGCCTGAAGCGGCAATCATGATGAAGCCGATCATGGCCATCATCTTCATGCCTTCGGTGAACAGATCGTCGGTGTCTTTCCAGCGCACGATGCCAGATACCGAGAAGATCAGAAAACCGGCCATGGCGCCGATGATCATCGAGTCCAGCCACAGCTGGATGATGAACGCCGCAGCAATGGCAAAACCGGCCACCAGCAAGGTCAGCGGGTTGTAGCTGACCGCCACCTGCTCGACCTGCTCGATTTTCTCAAGGTCATACACGCGCTTCTTGCGGTAGCTGATGAACACCGCCACCAGCAGGCCGAAGAGCATGCCCGCCGCCGGGATGGCCATGGCGTGGGTGACATTGACGCCACTGACATCTACACCGCTACGGCTGACACTGCCCAGCAGGATCTGGTTGAGGAAGATGTTGCCAAAGCCCACCGGCAGGAAGATGTACGGAGTGATCAGGCCGAAGGTCATCACGCAGGCCACCAGGCGCCGGTCGATCTGCAGCTTGGTCAGCACATACAGCAGCGGTGGCACCAGCAGCGGAATGAAGGCGATGTGGATCGGCAAAATATTCTGCGAAGAAATCGCCACCACCAGCAACAGGCCGATCAACAGCCATTTGACCTTGCCGCCGTTGCTGTGGCCCTGGCGATCGATCATGGCCAGGGCGCGATCGGCCAGGGCGTGGGCCATGCCGGACTTGGCAATGGCTACGGCGAAAGCGCCGAGCAAGGCGTAGGACAGCGCCACTGTGGCACCGCCACCTAGCCCGCCGTTGAAGGCCTTGAGCGTGCCTTCGATGCCCAGGCCACCCACCAGGCCACCGGCCAAGGCGCCGACGATCAGGGCAATCACCACATGCACGCGGGACAGGCTCAATATCAGCATGATGCCGACCGCGGCAATTACTGCATTCATTCTGTGACCTCTAGAAACCAGACGAAAAGCGACCGATCCGGCGACAGACTGCTCGGGAGCAGTGGCCGAACGACAGGTATTTTTATGGAGGGCGCACACTCTGAAGCAGACCCCCGCGCTTGTCAAAAAAACGGGCTCAAGCGCCTGCGACAATAAGTCGCTTCAGCGACCGAAAACGACGCATTTCAATTGAACGTTTGAATAAAGAAAACGGCATTGCGGCCGACATAGTCGGCAGCCTCAATCTTTCAGGATCAAAGGACTTCGCCATGTCGTTCAGACAACTTTCCATTCAGTGGAAGATCACCCTGCTGGCCGGCCTGTGCCTGGCCGGCATCGTCACCCTGCTGGTGGGACTCTCGCTGTACCGCATGGAGCACAGCACGCAACTGGTCAAGGCCAGCAGCATGCAGATGCTCACCGAAGCGGCCCAGGGGCGTATCGAATCCCAGGGCGAAGTCCAGGCGCTGAATATCCGTCGCCAGTTCATGGACGCCTACCAGTACGGCGCCGGCTTCTCGCGCCAGGTGCTGTTCCTTCGCGAGCAGGCCGAAAAACGCTTCCTCGATGCCTTCGACCTGCGCGAAGACATGACCCGCCAGGTGCGCGCCGCGCTGCAGGCCAACCCCGACCTGCTCGGCCTGTCGCTGGTGTTCGAACCCAACGCGCTGGACAACAAGGACGCGCTGTTCGTCGACCAGAAAGAACTGGGCAGCAACGAGAAAGGCCGCTTCGCCCTGTACTGGTCGCAACCGACCCCGGGCCAGCTGACCTCGATGGCGCTGCCCGAGCGTGACATGAACGACACCAGCATCGGTCCCAGCGGCGAGCCGGCCAACACCTGGTCGGTATGCCCGCGCACCACCGGCAAGGTCTGTGTGATCGAGCCCTACTTCTATGAGATCAACGGCCAGCAGGTGCTGATGACCAGCATCGTGTTCCCGCTGAAGGCGGCCGACAAGGTCATCGCCACCCTGTCCATCGACATCAACCTCAACAGCCTGCAGGCCATGAGCCAACAGGCCAGCCGCAATCTGTACCAGGGCCAGACCCAGGTCGGCATCCTCAGCCCCGTGGGCCTGCTGGCCGGTTACAGCCCGGATGCCAGCAAGCTGGCCCAGCGCTTTGACCAGGTCGACAGCGAAAAAGGCGCCGAACTGATCCGCCTGCTCGGCGACAGCACGCCGCTGCACAGCATCCACCACAACCAGCGCCTGAAAGTGCTGGCTTCGTTTGCGCCAATCCCCGGCGGCAAGTCCTGGGGCGTGCTGCTCGACGTGCCGGAAAGCGCCCTGACCGGCCCGGCCGAAGCCCTCAAGCAAGAGCTCGACCAGCGCAACACCAGCGGCACCCTGATGGAGTTGGGCCTGGGCCTGCTGGCCGCCATCGTCGGCTTGCTGCTGATCTGGCTGATGGCGCGCACCGTGACCCGGCCAATCCTTGGCGTGGCGGCGATGCTCAAGGACATCGCCAGCGGCGAAGGCGACCTGACCCGGCGCCTGACCTACGACAAGCGCGACGAGCTGGGCGAACTGGCCGGCTGGTTCAACCGCTTCCTCGACAAGTTGCAACCGACTATTGCCGAGGTCAAACGCTCGGTCCAGGCCGCCCGCGATACCGCCGACCAGTCTTCGGCCATCGCCACCCAGACCAGCGCCGGCATGGAGCAGCAATACCGCCAGGTCGACCAGGTAGCTACTGCCTCCCATGAAATGAGCGCCACCGCCCAGGACGTCGCCCGCAGCGCCGCACAAGCCGCCCAGGCTGCCCGCGACGCCGACCAGGCCACCCGCCAGGGCCTGGCGGTTATCGACCGCACCACCAGCAGCATCGATACCCTGGCTGCCGACATGAGCACCGCCATGGGCCAGGTCGAAGGCCTGGCCGAGAATAGCGAGAAGATCGGTTCGGTGCTGGAAGTGATCCGCTCGATCGCCGAGCAGACCAACCTGCTGGCCCTCAACGCCGCCATCGAAGCTGCCCGTGCCGGTGAAGCCGGTCGTGGCTTTGCCGTGGTCGCCGACGAGGTCCGCAACCTCGCCCGCCGCACCCAAGAATCGGTGGAAGAAACCCGCCAGGTCATCGAAGAGCTGCAGGCCGGCACCCGCGAAGTGGTCGGTGCCATGGACAGCAGCCATCGCCAGGCCCAGGGCAGCGTCGAGCAGGTCGGCCAGGCGGTCACCGCCCTGCAGCAGATCGGCAATGCGGTCACGGTGATCAGCGACATGAACCTGCAGATCGCCAGCGCCGCTGAAGAGCAGAGCGCGGTGGCCGAAGAGATCAACAGCAACGTGGCGACCATTCGTGACGTCACCGAATCTCTGTCGGAACAGGCCAACGAATCGGCGCGGGTCAGCCAGTCGCTCAACAGCCTGGCCAACCAGCAGCAGGGGCTGATGGATCAGTTCCGGGTGTAACAGCTCGCGGGGCAAGCCAGTTCCTACTCATCTGTAGGAGCGGGCTTGCCCCGCGATCGGTCTACTACACTTGCCAGACTCCCTACCCTGCGAGCGAGGCACAATGAAGCCGATCACCACTTTGCTGACCAGCGCCCTCCTGGCGCTGGGCCTGGTCACCTCAAGCTACGCCGCCGATAAATCCACGCCCATCCACTTCGGTGACATCACCTGGGAAAGCGGCAGCCTCACCACCGAAATCCTGCGGCTGATCGTCGAGAAAGGCTACGGCTACCCCACCGATACTCTGCCCGGCAGCACCGTGAGCATGGAAGTGGCGCTGGCGCGCAACGACATCCAGGTCATCGGTGAGGAATGGGCCGGCCGCAGCCCGGCCTGGATCAAGGCCGAACACGCCGGCCAGGTGTTCAGCATCGGCGACACGGTGAAGAACGCCGATGAGGGCTGGTATGTGCCGGCCTACGTGATCAAGGAGCTGGCGCCCACGCTGCGCTCGGTGACGGACCTCAAGCAGTACAAGGCCGTATTCGCAGACCCCGAATCGCCCGATAAGGGCCGCTTCCTCAACAGCCCCAGCGGCTGGACCTCCGAGACGGTCAACAGCCAGAAGCTCAAGGCCTATGGGCTGGACCAGGACTACGTGAACTTTCGCAGCGGCTCGGGCGCAGCGCTCGATGCCGAAATAACCTCGGCGATCCGCCGCGGCAAACCGGTGCTGTTCTACTACTGGAGCCCTACCCCGTTGATGGGCCGCTACGATCTGGTGCGCCTGGAAGAACCACCTTTCAATGCCGACGCCTGGAATACCCTGACCGACGCCAATCACCCGAACCCGCAAGGCACGCGCTCGTTGCCGGCGAAATTGTCCATCGGTGTTTCGGCGCCGTTCAAAACCGATTATCCCGAACTGGTCGAGTTCTTCGCCAAGGTCGATCTGCCCATCGATACCTTGAACAAGACCCTGGCGCAGATGAGTGAACAGCGCGAATCGCCCAAGGATGCGGCGCTCAGGTTCATGCGCGCTAACCCGGACATCTGGAAAGCCTGGCTACCGGCCGAAGTGGCGAGCAAGGTCGAGGCCAGCCTGTGAGTGGAGGCTTTCCTGAAGCGCTGCATTACTCCTTTGCCGATGCCGTTAACCGCTTCGTCGATTGGCTGGTACTGGCTTACGGCGATCAATTGCGCAATGTTTCCGATGGTTTGCTGCAAGTGCTGGTCGGCCTGGAAAACCTGCTGCGCCTGACGCCCTGGTGGCTGTTGCTGGTGATCGTCGCGCTGATGACCTGGCACGCCAGCCGCAGCATCACCCGCGCCCTGGTGCTCAGCGCCTTGTTGTTTCTGATCGGCGTGGTCGGCCTGTGGGACAAGCTCCTGCAAACCTGCGCACTGGTGCTGGTGAGCACCGGCCTGTGCGTGCTGATCGGTATCCCGCTCGGCATTTTGCTGGCCAGCCGGCCCTTGGCGCGCAAACTGCTGATGCCGGTGCTCGACGTCATGCAAACGCTGCCCAGCTTCGTCTACCTGATCCCGGTGCTGATGCTGTTCGGCCTGGGCAAGGTACCGGCGATCTTCGCCACCCTGATATACGCCCTGCCGCCGTTGATCCGCCTGACCGAACTGGGCCTGAGCCAGATCGACCCGAGACTGACCCAGGCGGCCCACGGCCTGGGTGCCAGTCGCTGGCAGCGGCTGCGGCGGGTGCAACTGCCACTGGCGATGCCGAGCATCATGGCCGGGCTCAACCAGTCGGTGATGATGGCGCTGTCGATGGTGGTGGTCGCCTCGATGATTGGCGCGCGCGGGTTGGGGGAAGATGTGCTGGCGGGTATTCAGACGCTCAATGTTGGCAAAGGGGTGGAGGCCGGGTTGGCGATTGTGGCGCTGGCGATGGTGATTGACAGGATTAGTCAGGCGTATGGGCAGGTGCGAAGGACGTAATGGCAAATCAGAATCAAATCAATATGGACATATTTACAGCCTATTAGTAGCATTATCCTGAAATAGAGCCATAAGACTCTTCTTTTAGGAACGGAAACCTGCGAGCGTTTAAAAAGTGAATTATATTGAAAGATACAAAGAACTTCGCCCCACGCTGGATACATTGGGGACTCGACTTCAAACCTTGCTAAGAGATATTGCAAGATCGGTAAATATTGATATTCACACAATAGAATCAAGATCTAAAACAGTAGAAAGCTTTTCCGAAAAAATCAGTCGCCCAGGGAAATCTTACAACAACCCACTGGAAGACATAACTGACCTATGTGGCTTACGCGTAATACTCTACTATCAAGAAGACGTAGAACGCCTATCGAAAGCAATCAGAAATGAGTTTACAGTCGACGATAAAAAATCAACTGACAAACGAAGCGAGCTAAAAAACGACCAGTTTGGATACATTTCCGTCCATCTGATTTGCCGAGTCAGTGAAAAGCGCATCGATCTCCTAGAATGGCAATCGTACGCGAACTTCAATTTTGAAATTCAAATCCGCACAGTTCTTCAGCATGCATGGGCATCTATTTCACACGCACTTCAATACAAAAGCAGTGCAGACATCCCAAGCCAATTTTCACGCCAACTGAGCAGATTATCTGGGCTTCTGGAGTTATCGGATGAGCAATTTTCTGATCTACGAAAGAAAACTGCAAACCTGCATTCTAAAGTATCCAAAGAACTAGCTAACAGCAACCTCGATGTTGCAATCAATTCTGTTGCCCTTCAACAGTACCTAGAGTCATCTGAAGTCTTCAGCAAACTTAGCCGTACAGTTTCAATGGCGGGATTCAAAAACTACAGCTCAAGTGAAATCCATCAGATAAGCGAAATCTGTGCTGGCTTTCGTATAAGCACACTAGATGATCTTAATGAACTACTTCTTGAATTTTCAAAAAATGCGAAGAACTTCTTTAAAAACCTAGCAGCGAACGTAACGAGTGACGGTACCGAATTAAGACGTGTAACAGGTGGAAACAGCCACTGGTGCTCGGTAATGGTAGTAGCGATGCTTCATGATCGCCAAGAGTATGGCTTTATCTTAGAAAACGAAATATGGGGACAGAATTACCTTGAAGACGTATTGGCTGCAGCTCGTCAAACGCTGGCAGCCAAACCTGCCCCACACCATAATTAATTACTAATAGCCACTGCTTGAATTCCACCCGAGATCCCGCTACGCTCCCTCCGCCGCTGCAAATTCAGCGGTCGGGTCTGCAAGCCCGTCAAGCAAAAGGCGCATAGCGCCACCCTTCAAATCATTGGCGCTGACGCGCTTGTGATTCGATCTATGGTGGCTGCGTGTGGGAGGCCTTCGGGCCTGCCGGGTTCCTTTTGCCCCGGCCTTGCAGGCCCGCACGCAGCTGCCACCCAATCAACTGCAAGTGATGGTTGGCGGTTCCACTGCAAAAGGAGTCGCGTCATGATCAAGATCGTTCCGGATCCCCCGCCAGCCGGCGCTCCAGCAAAAACTACCTGCACCCTCTTCGGCTCCTGCGACGGTAGCCATGATCCGTTGTTCGCCGTGCGTGCAGGTGTCGATATCGAAGATGCGCTAGTGCACATTTCGGTTCTGCAACGCTGTGCCTTTGTCACCAATGCCCAAGCACTGGAGAAAGCAGACGCTGACTTACGCGAGCTGCTGTGGGCGACGCAACATTCACTGGAAATGGCAAAGGCATTGACCGAAGCGGTACTTGACGGCCTGGAAGACCATTCAATGGCGCAAAGGAAGGGATCTTCGTAACTTGAGGACGGGCACTGGCTTCAGCCAGTGCCCGTCGGAGTTTTGAGATAACCTTAGCGATTCATCATGAGAACTCATCGCGGGGCAAGCCCGCTCCCACATGACCCGCGATGCTATCTGACCCTGCGCGGCAGCTCGATGCTGACCCGCAAGCCACCCAGCGGGCTCTCAAGCAAACGCATCTGCCCGCCCCAGGCCTCGACAATATCGCGCACGATGCCCAGGCCCAGGCCGTGGCCATCGACCTGCTCGTCAAGGCGGGTACCGCGCTCAAGCACTTGTTCACGAGCCGTCTGCGGAATGCCGGGGCCGTCATCGTCGATCCACAGGCAGTAGCGTTGCGGCTGTTCTTCGATGCTCAACTGCACCACGCTGTCCGCCCATTTGCAGGCGTTGTCCAGCAGGTTGCCCAGCAGTTCGAGCAGGTCTTCGCGGTCCCAGGGCAGGAGCAAACCCGGTGGCACCTGCTTGCTCAGCTCCAGGCCTTCGCCATGGATCATGCCCAGGGTCGTGAGCAGCCCGGGCAGCTCGGCATCGCAATCAAACTGCGCGCCCGGTAGTGCATCGCCGGCCAGGCGCGCGCGATTGAGCTCACGGCTCAGGCGCTGCTGGATCTGCTCAAGTTGGTCGCGCAACTGGGCACGAACTTGCGGCAGGTCCTTGAGGCGTTCGCTGGAAGCCAGGCTGAGCAGCACCGCCAGAGGTGTCTTCAGCGCATGACCGAGGTTGCCCAGGGCATTGCGGGAGCGGCGCAGGCTGTCTTCGGTGTGGGCCAGCAAGTGGTTGATCTGCGCGACCAGGGGCTCGAGCTCGGTAGGCACCTGGGTATCGAGCTGCGAACGCTGACCTTGCTGCAACTGGGCGATCTGTTCACGGGCACGCTCCAGTGGCCGCAACGAGCGGGTCACGGTGATGCGTTGCAGCACCAGGATCAGTAACAGCGCGACCAACCCCAAGCCCAGGCCGATCTGCTGCATACGCCTGAAGCCATCGCGCACCGGGGTGTAGTCCTGGGCGACGCTGATGGAAATCGCCTGGCCCAGGCGCCGGTAATCGGCGCGCAGTACCAGCAACTGCTGGCCTTCCGGCCCCAGCTCCAAGCCTGCGTGCAGCCCCGGGGTTTGCGGTGCCGGCATGTCCATGTCCCACAACGAACGTGAACGCCAGTTGCCACCGTCAAAATCGATGCGAAAGTAATAGCCGGAAAACGGTCGCTTGTAGGCCGAGGATATCCGTCGCTCGTCCAGCTCAAGGCCGGTCTGGCCGCGCACAAGGGCCACCAGCAGGTTTTCGCTTTCCTTGCGCAGGCCGGTTTCCAGGTAGCGTTGCAGGCCGGCTTCGAACAGCCACAGGCTGATCTGCGCCAGTGCCAGCCCGACCAGCACCAGTACCGCAATCAGGCCAAGGCTCAGGCGTGCCTGAATCGACTTCACTCGCTGCTCCCGGCATAGCGATAACCCTGGCCACGGCGGGTTTCAATCACGCTGCGGCCGAGCTTGCGGCGCAGGTGATTGACGTGCACCTCGAGGACGTTGGAATCGCGCTCGGTTTCACCGTCGTAGAGGTGTTCGGCCAGGTGGCTTTTCGACAGGATCTGTTGCGGGTGGAGCATGAAGTAACGCAGCAGGCGAAACTCGGCAGCGGTGAGCTGGATGTCGACACCGGCGCGGGTCACACACTGGCGGCCTTCGTCCAGCTGCAGGCCGGCGGCTTCCAGGGTCGGCTGGTTGGCCAGGCCACGGGCACGACGCAGCAGCGACTGGATGCGCAGTTGAAGTTCTTCCGGGTGAAACGGCTTGCTCAGGTAGTCATCGGCGCCGGCTTTGAGGCCCTCGATACGCTCGGCCCAAGAGCCACGCGCGGTGAGGATCAGCACCGGTGTCACCAGCCCCGATGCCCGCCATTGGGCCAGCACCTCGAGGCCCGGCAAGCCGGGCAAGCCAAGGTCGAGAATGATCAGGTCATAGGGTTCGCTGCTGCCCTGGTAGACCGCATCCCTGCCGTCGGCCAGCCAGTCGACCGCATAACCCTGGCGTTGCAGGCTCTGGGTCAGTTCATCAGCCAGCGGCACGTTGTCCTCGACCAGTAACAGGCGCATCAATCATCTTCCTCGTCTTTGAGCAGTGCTCCATTGGTAGCGTCGAGCTTGATCTCGCGCACCACGCCTTCGGGGGTCAGCAATTCGACCTCATACTGGTACCTGTCGTGTTTCTCTTCCAGCTCCGCTTCCAGCAGTTTCGCCCCGGGGTAACGCCCCAGGGCGGACTGCAGAAGTTGCTCAAGCGGCTGGATCACGCCCTGCTTTCGCAATAGCAGGGCTTCATCCTGATCGAGGTCGCGGGCCGAAGCCAGCGAGCAGAGGGCCAACAGCGCAATGAGAACGGTCTGGGCTGTTCGCATGCAAGGGCTCATCAGCTGTCCTGGGCGTCCTTGAGGACTTCACCGGTCTTGGCATCAAGATCAACGTCCCATTCGACGTTCTGGGTGTCACGCAGCTCGACCTTGTAGACATAGCGGCCGTAGACGTCCTCCAGCTCGGAATCCTTGATGGTAGCGCCTGGGTGCTTGGCCAGCGCCTTGGCGTTCAAGTCGTCCAGGGACATGATGGTCTTGGCCTGAACCAGCTTGACCACTTCATTGGTCGGAATGTCTTTAGCCAGCGCAACGTTGGCGCTCAGGGCGAGGGCAGCAGTGGCGAACAGGGCAGTCAAAGTTTTCATGGTGTCTCTCCGTTGAGATCAAAAATGTTTCTACGGGGCCTAGAGTACCCAACCGAACTTAATTGAAGCTGAAAACAACTGGCGACATGATAGCGCAGCCCAGCCCCACATCTGGACGCTGTTCTTTATAATTGCGGCTCAACACAGCGAGGCCCGTATGAGCGCAATCCATATCAAGTACCCGGCCCTGACCCTCAAGGCTGGTAGCCGTGCCCTGCAGCGTATTGGTGAGCGAGGCTTGCAGGCAGCGGATGTGGGCGTGCTGCCGGGCGCTGCGGGCGGCCCCAAGGCCCTCGGCATTCAAGGGCTGGACCTGGCGCTGTTCGGCCAGTGGCTCCCCAGCGCACCGCGAGAACGCTCACTGATCGGCGCCTCGATCGGTTCCTGGCGCTTCGCCAGTGCCTGCCTGCCCAACCCGGCCCAGGCCCTGCAGCGATTGGGACAGCTTTACACCGAACAGGACTTTGCCAAGGGCGTGACTCAGGCCGAAGTCAGCCGCAGCTGCGCGCGCATGCTCGATGAATTGCTCGAAGGACGCGACGCGCAGATCCTCGAAAGTGCTGACTATCGCCTGAACATCATGGTGGTGAAGAGCCATGGATTGCTTGCTCACGATCATCGCGGGCGCTTGGGCATGGGCCTGTCGTCTGTGATCGCCGACAACCTGATCGGCCGCCCGCGCCTGTCCCGTCACTTCGAGCGGATCATTCTTCACGATGCCCGTAGCGCTCCGCCACTGCAGCCATTGACTGACTTCCCGTCGCGCTGTCTGCACCTGGACGTTGCCAATTTGCGCCACGCCCTGCTGGCTTCCGGGTCGATCCCCATGGTCATGGAAGGTGTGCGCGATATTCCGGGCGTGGGTCAGGGAACCTATCGGGATGGCGGTTTGCTGGACTATCACCTGGACCTGCCCTACGCCGGCGATGACCTGGTGCTCTACCCGCACTTCACCGACAAGGTCATCCCCGGCTGGTTCGACAAAGCCCTGCCCTGGCGCCGTGGCGATGTTGATCGGCTGCGCAACGTGCTGCTGCTTGCACCCTCGCCGCAGTATCTGGCCAGCTTGCCCTTCGGCAAGTTGCCGGATCGTAGCGACTTCAAGCGCTTCATGGGCGATGCTGGCAGCCGTCAGCGTTATTGGCACAAGGCAATGGCCGAAAGCCAGCGCCTGGGCGATGAGCTGCTCGAGCTGATAGAAACCGGCAAGCTGCACGCGCATCTGCAACCACTGAAGTGACCATGCTGGTAAACTGGCCGCCAGCATTGGTTTACAGAGTCAAGACATCGTGGAAATCTTTAAAGAGTTTACGTTCGAATCGGCCCACCGCCTGCCCCACGTGCCTGAAGGGCACAAGTGCGGTCGCCTGCACGGCCATTCGTTCAAGGTTGCCCTGCACCTGACTGGCCCGCTCGATCCACATACGGGCTGGATCCGCGACTTCTCCGAGATCAAGGCGATCTTCAAGCCGCTGTACGAGCAACTGGACCACAACTACCTGAACGACATCCCTGGCCTGGAGAACCCGACCAGCGAAGTGATCGCCAAGTGGATCTGGGACCAGGTCAAGCCGCTGTTGCCTGAGCTTTCCAAGGTGCGCATTCATGAGACCTGCACCAGTGGTTGCGAGTATTACGGCGACTGAGTCGGTACTGGATATGAAGAGACCACCCTGCGGGGTGGTTTTTTTTCGGCTGGTTTTCACTCATGTAGGAGCGGCGGTGCGACGCTCCCACAGAAGTCACAGCTCAGGATGCCAGAAAGACAAAACCCCTACCTGCATATGCAGATAGGGGTTTCGGAATTTAATCTTGACGATGACCTACTCTCACATGGGGAAACCCCACACTACCATCGGCGATGCATCGTTTCACTGCTGA